>NZ_CP032568.1:7200000-7540898 GCF_003626895.1 Nocardia yunnanensis
GACGGATTCGACCTCGGCGTCTTCTACAACACCGAGGAGCTCAAGGCCTACTACAGCACCTCGGTGGCCGGAATCCCGAACCGCTTCATCATGATCGGCCCGTACTCCTGGACCGGCACCGCGTTCCACTACTTCGTGGAGAACGCCATGCGCCACATCGCCACCGTGATAGACGAGACCCGTCGCCGCGGGTCCACCATCGTGGAGGTACGGCCGGAGGCCCAGGAGCGCTTCCACCAAGACATGCTCCGCAGCGGCCGAAACCTGTCCTACTACCTGGAAACCCGCTGCGAGGGCTCCAACAGCTACTTCGTCAACTCACAGGGCAAATCCCCGTACATCCGGCCCTGGTCACTGTGGAAGACCTACCGCAAGGCCGTTCGCTTCGACCGCGAGGACTACAGCTACCGCAGTCCCGCCGAAATCGACGCCCCCGCGAAATCGGTCCCAGCCCAGCTCACCGAGGCGTGACCACGCGTGGCCAGGTGCGCGGCCACCTGGCCGCGACAACACCATTGGCAAGCCCCGACTGCGGGATCTATCGGGAGCGCGATGGACCGGAAGTCACCGTCAACAATCAGGACGAACGTGCGCGGGGTGCTCCCGGGTGAGATCACCGGTGCGGCGATGTTCGAAACCTTGGAACGCCACGCACGCGTCCCCCGCGACAAACAAGACTGGGAAGCGTTGCGCTGCCTGGAGATTCAAACAAGGGCAAGCATCGCCACACCGCTCGGACATCTGATTCACACATCGACGGCGGCAGAGTCCGGAGCCCGAGGGGCGGGCTCGGTGGCCGGCGCGACATTGTCGAGCCTGTCGCCACCGACGCAGATGCGAATCTTGATCGCCGGGACCAAGCCGACCGTGCCACCTGGTCAGGTCCTCGGCCCGAACTGGCGCAAGCGCTCACTTCGGGCGGTTGGGGGGCCTTGGCCGAAGGAGCGGAGCATCACCCGACGCGAAAAGATAATCACTATTAACATATGCAACCAATGTGAATAGTATGACTATCCGAAGGCGAGTGGGTAGCCCACCATAGATCATGCGCCTCTGATCCAGGAGCAGCTGAATGACCCAGCCCGAGTTTCGACGGCGGATCTCCGCCCGGATGAGCCGAATGCCAAAGCCGATCCCGACCGTGTGGGCGCTTATCGACACCCTGCATTACGCCATCGATGCCGTCATCACGGTGGTCGAGCGGATCCATCTCGGGCGGCACGAGCACTCGGGGCCCCCGGTCACCCAACGTGCGGTAAGCACGCAACAGTCCGACATGTCGGCGCCGGGCCGGCGTCCGCGGATCGCGCATCGCGTATACGACGCCGCACGCACGGCTCATTGGTATGTGTGACGGTCGCGTTCGGATAGCGTCGATCATCTCGTGACCAGCCGAAAAATACAGTCCAGCAACAGACTTCGATCTCGTTCCGCGCACAGCATCACCGACGCGATGGGTGACGGGTTGGCCCGGCGGATTCTCACAGGCATCTATCGCCCGGGCGTTGCCGCACCCTCCATCCGCGACCTCGCGGCCGAGTTCCACACCACCCGCAACACCACCGCTCGTGTTCTGCACGAACTCGCCGCGCGCGGATTGCTCGAGCGACCACGAGCGACCGAGTCGTTCCGGGTCCGCGATGTGCGGTCCGACGCCGGCGTCGATGCCTACCGATTCCTGTTGGACCCCGTCCTGATGCCGGACTCGGCCGCGGCGGTCTTCACCGAGATGCTCGACATACTCGAAGGCATTGTGATCGATGCGGTGGTCGGGCTGCTGCGGGGGACCCGCCCGGTGAGTCGGCGATGGCTGTCCGAACGCCTGGACAGTCTTCCCCGCGACGCCGTCTTCGACGACGGGGCCAGAATCCAGACCTTGACCCTCGCGGTCGAGGTGCTGCGCGAACTACTGGCCTTGCCCCAGTTCGGCCTGCAGCGGGCGATTCTGAATTCGCTCGCGACGGCGCTGCTGAATGTTCCGGAGGCGGTCCGCGCGTTGGTCCCCGAGCGGCCCGACCCGTATCTGCCGCTGTGGCACGCTCTGGCGGCCACGGCATCGTTCGGCGGTCTGTCCGACGCCGGTATCACCCGGGCGAGCACATTGTGTCGCGTGTACCACCGGTCGGCGATAGAGCGCTTCCAAGAGCTCATAATCGAGCGTCAGGGCGAGGCCTTCGGCGTCGATCCCGCTGAACGCGGCGACATCATCGGGGCGTGATCTGCAGTCGTATCCGGCCGTCTGCCGACACGGAGTTCACCGCCTGGGCTATCAGCGCCGAAAGATCCAGGCCCTGTACCGCGGTTCCGGTACGTTCGATCAGCGGCCCGATGGCAGGGTACAGACGCTTGGCGTCGGGGCCGATGCGGTTGAGGTAGCCGTCCAGATTGTTCAGGAAGGGCAACAAGCCGCTGCCTTCGCTGTACGCCTGGGGCACGGGGCGCGCGTCGAGCAGCTCTTGGAGCGAGTCGACGACCTGTTGCACCTTGATACCGAACTGATCCAGTTGCGGTCCGCCGTTGGCCATGTCCGCACCGGCCTGGGCGATGTCCGGTCCGGGGACCTGTGCGTCAGCCAGCAACGCGCGAATGCTCGGTATGCGCGCGATCAGGGTGGAGGCGAGAAGATCGGTGGCATGGGTCAGCTCCGGCAAGACGGTGTCGGTGCCGGCCATCGCCTGGGAGAACGTGGCGACCAGGCCCGCCAGGGCCTGTGGGTCGAGTTGCCGCAGCAGGTCGGTCACGGTGCGCGCGACCTCCGGGATAGAGCGAGGGGTACTGATGGCCTGGGTGTGCACGAGTTGCCCGTTCGCGAGATACGGACCGCTGCCGGTCGGGGAACGGAAGTCGACGTACGGCTCGCCCAACGCCGACAGTGTTTCGATGACGACCGTGCTGTCGGCGGGGATGCGATGCCCCGGATCGATGTCGAAGCGCACCTGGACGCCGTCGGCGACATTGCGCACCGACGTGACCCGGCCGACTTTCACCCCGGACAACAGGATCGGCGAGTGCGGCACCAGGTTCGCCGCGTCGGGGATGAGCATCACCGCCGAATCGCGGTGTTGGAGCCAGTCCACGCGGGCGACGCCGAAAAGCAGATATACGACACTGACGACCGCGACCACAGCGATCGACGTCAGCGACAGCACCGAGCCGAGTGCCGGGCGCCTCACCGCACCATTCCGATCATCCGCAGGGTGGAGATGATGCTGTCGGTCTGATCGGCGACCGAGAGCTGTTGTCCCGCAGCGGAATTATCGACACGGATGCCGAGCACATCGACTGTCGGTCGCTGCACCCACGGAATCAGTTTGTCGCGCAAGAAGTCCACCAGACGATTGAGATTCGAAGGCGCCGACAGATTCAACGGCCGCCCGGTGTTCAGCAGCATCGGCACGAACGCGTGTGCGGCGGCATCGCCGGCGGTCAGCAGTGGTGCGAGCCAGGCCAGCGCGTGAGCGATGCCACCGAGCGCGCCGATGACGCCGACGACGTGAATGAGCGACTGGGCGATCTCGGTAATGTCCACGACGCCCTGCGGCGTGAGGATCTCATCGAGCTGTGCCCGATTGTCCAGCAGCACGGAGGCATTCACGTTCAATGAATCCAGGAACGCTCCGAGATCCTCCCTGTTCGCGGCGACGTCGATGAGATCGTGCTTGAGCACATCGGCGAGGCGGCGCGTCTCGGCGGGTTCGGCGGGCAGGGCGGCGTTGATCTGGTTGACGGTGTCCTGCACAGAACGCAGCGCACCGCCTGAGACGAATGTCGCCAGACCGGAGAGCACATCCTCGATCTGCAGCGCGGGTTCGGTCTGGGTGATCGGCAGCAGCCCATCCGGTGCGAGCACCGGACCGCCCGATGATGCGGGAAGGTCGAGGCCGATGTAGATGTCGCCGAGGATGGTGTCCTGGCGCAGTTGAGCTTTCGCCGACGTGGGAACTTTGACGGAGTCCTCGATCTCCACCTCGGCGATGACCGAGCCGCCCGCGCCCGCCGATGGATCCACCACCGTGACCTTCGAGAGGGTGCCGACCTGTGCGCCGTTGGCCATGACTCGCGCGTGTGAGGGGAGATTCAGCGCGTTCGCGAACTGGATGCGAATCGCGTAGGTATCGCCGTGCGTGCCCGTGCCGGGCAGCGTCAAACTCGACGGGTCGACACCGCATCCGGTGGGCAGCACTACCGCCAGCACGACCGCCGGTGCCAGCAGCAGTCGGGAAATCCATGGACGCGCGGTCACCGTGCGCCTCCCGCGAGGCTCAATACCAGGGCGGTCAGGTCGGTAGCGGCCAATCCGTCGCCGGAACCCGTGCAGTGCCCGGGAAGCACAGCGTCGATCGCCGCGCAGACTTGGTCGGCCCCCGGCTGGTCCAAGGCGACCCGGGGAGCGCTGTAGGCGACCATGATCGCGCCGGTGGCCGGGTCGGTGACGGTGCGGAATCCGTTGGCGACCACGGGGATCAGGTCGATGATCTTCGCCAGCGAATCCGCGTGCGCGGCGGCCAGGTCCAGGAACGGGACGGTCTTGTCCAGCAGTCCCAGAATCCGTTCGCCGTACTTGGTGGTGATGTCGTTGAACCACGGCAGGATCACCACGATCGAATGCACGATCTGGACCACCTGATCCCAGACGTTGTTGACCAGTTCGAGGATCGGTGACAGCCCGTCGAGCATCTGTCGCAGGTCACCCCAGCCGTCGGCCACACTCTTCGACAATGTGGTGAGAGTGTCGATCAATGACCCGATGTGCGCGACGGAGCTGTCGGGGTTGCGCAGCGCACTCGCCAGCTGGGTGATGATCGAGTTCAGCGTCGGGCCGGTGCCGGCGGTGGCACGGTCGAACTCCGAGACCGCGGCACTGAGGGTGCCGCGTCGGGCCGGGTCGCTGCCGCCGTCGAGCTGATCGGCGAGTTTGGACATCGCGTCCAGGGTCTGGGTGATGCTCTTGGGCGTAGCGGTTTTCGTGATGCAGGAGCCAGGATTCCATGGCGCTCCGGTGCTCTCGTTCAGCGCCAGTCGACGGTCGGCGACGATGGTGTCCGACAGGGTGGTGGCGGTCGGTTCACCCCGTAGGGGATGCCTGGCGTCGATACGGAATTCCACTCTCACACCGGAACCCTCGTTGCGGACCGCCGTAACGGCTCCGACCTTGATGCCGCGCAAGGTCACATCGTTGCCGCGGTACAGGCCGATGGCGTCGGGCAGAATGGCGCAGTACCCGATCCGCGCCGCGGTCGGGCGCAGCATGACGAAGCCGGCCACCGCGGCCAGCGCGCCGACGAGCACCACCCCCAGTACGGAAACGAATCCGCGGGAGGCGAAGAGCTTGCGCAGCATCAGCATCTCCTTCCCGGTACGGGGACACAGAGAGCCGGCGCGGTGACGATGGCGGCGGATTGATCGACAGCGATGCCTTGGGGGGTGAAGAGCGCGCGCAGCCGATCACCGGCCTGCGCCAGTTGGTCGGCGACGTCACCGAGTCGTTGCCCGAGCTGATCGAGCTGCGGCGCGGCCGCCAGGAGCCGATCGGCCATGGGTTCGAGTTGTTCGCGCCATGCCGGCTCGATGGCGGCGATGCGCGCGAGAAGTTCGTTCGCGACCCGCAGCGCCTCCTGCACGTCGGCTTGGCGGTCCAGGATCTGGGTCTCCATCAACCCGATCTTGTTGAGCATGGCGCCGATGACCTTGCGTGAATTCCCGAGCATGCTCAGGTATTCGTCGGCGACATCGAGCGCGCGGCTCACATCGTGATTCTGTGTGTTCAACAGTCCGACCATGGTGGACAGGGCGTCGGTGAGCGTGGTGACCGAGTTGGGGCTGGCCTGCAACGACGCGGTGAGGTCGCTGAGATTGCGCCGCAATGTGTCACCGTCCACACCGGCGATCGGTCGCTGCGCGTCCTGGATGGCCTGAACCAGGTTGTAGGGCAAGTGAACCCGGTCGGCGGGAATCGTCGTCGAGCCCAGCGGCGATGCACCGGCCGGGGTCACGGCGACATAATGGCCGCCGATCGGGGTGAGCATGCGGATGTCCAGACTCGTTTCGGCGCCGATCGACACCGTGTTCTCGACCGTGAATTGCATCCGGACGGCGGCATCGGTCAACTCCAGCGATGTCACCGAGCCGACGGAGATCCCAGCGATCCGGACGTCGTCGCCCACGTGTATCGATCCCGCGTCGTCCACGAGCGCGGCATAAGTGTGCTTTCCCAGCGGTACTACATAGACGACCACGCTGACGGCGAGAACCACCACGACCACGCCGAGCCCGGCCACGCCGAGCAGGCGTTGGGTACGTCTGTCTGTGTCTGTCCCGTACCTCAGATCACGGAGAAAACGGCCCGCGCGCCTCAGCCTTTGCATATCGAAACCCGCTGTCCGCCGATCAGAACCGCCAATGGCGCTGGCACCTCGGCGCTACCTTTGCTGCAGGTGCGATCCACCCCGGCGGGAGTGGCGGGCAGCAGCGCGATGAGCGATTGCAGCAGTCCCGGCAGCCGGTTGAGCAGATCGACGGTGGTCTGCGGGTCCGGGAACAGATAGCGAAGATCCTGCTGCAGGTCGGGATTGTCCGGTTGGGTGAATCCGAGCCGGGCCAGCAGGCTGTTGAGAGGCCCCAGCACCGAGGGCGCCACGTTCACGAAATCCATGAGTCCTTCGAACTGTTTCTGCAGGTTCACGAACACATCGGAGATGCCCTTGATCAAGGTCGCGGCCTCGGGTGACTTCCCGCCCAGGTGCTGTGCGACCTGTTCGAAATTGCGCAGCAGCAGCGAGATGACCGCTTGGCGGTCCGAGACGTAGGCCGATAGTTTCTCGATCGCGTCCAGGGTCGTGCCGACCGCCGTGCCGTCTCCTTCGATCACGGCGATCGCGTTGGACATGAAGTGGTTCAGCGCATCCGGCGAGAACTCGGCCAGCACCGGCTCCATGCCGTTGAACAAGGCGGTGATGTCGAACGAGGGGATCGTGTGCTCGGCCCCGATCGACGCGCCCGCGGTCAGCCGCGTGCCCGGATGATCGGGTTGCTTGATGTCCACATAGCGCTGCCCGGTCAGGTTCTGATATCGGATGGCGAGCGTGCTGCTGTCGTACACCGGGCGATCGCGTTGCACGGTGAACCGCACGCGGGCACGGCCGTCGACCAGATCGATCGCGCTCACCTTGCCGACCGCCACGCCGAACATTCGCACGTCGTCATTCGTGTGTAGTCCACTGGCGTCGGTGAACGTCGCCTCGAGGTCGATCGTGTGGCCGTTGATCGGCCGCTGGATGGCGACAATGATCCCTGCCATCAGGGCCGCGATGATCGCTGTGAACAGCACGAGCCGAACCAGCACGGCGCGAACACTTTTCGTCTTCACCGAGTTCCCCCCGCCGTCGGTAGCGCGCTGCCCAGCAGCGGCACCGCGAGTCCCGGCATGCCGCGCAGCACGACGTCCAAGCCGACGTGTGGGCCGTCGGGCGTGTCCTGAAAGGTGCGATCGAGCCGATCGAGCAGTTCGGTCAGATCCGCGTGCGAGCGGTCCGGGTCGGGCACGGTGCGAGCCAGTTGCGTCAGCAGCACGGTGAGGCTGTCGGCGTACCCGCCGAGTTGTCCGTTCGCGGTACCCAGCACTCGGCTGATGAGCGGAAACAGCTGATCGACCACCAGCGAGACGCCGACGTCGAAATGCGCACGATCATTGCGCAGCACGTCGATGTGATAGATGTTCGCGATGAGCTTCACGAAGCCGGAGCCGAACTGGGCGACGCCGTTGAAGAACGCGGAGTACTGCTCGATGAGGAACGAGGCCGGATAGCGCTGCGTGTCGGCGATCGCCGTGCTCACCCCGACCATCGCCTGCACCAGCGGCGCGAAAGCTTTTATGTCCGAACCGATCTGGTTGAGCACCTCGGTCAGCTGCGGGGTCAGTACGGTCAAGGTGGTCTGCGACAGTGACCGCAGCAGGGTGCCCATGGTGGCGTCGTCGACGCGGTCCGGCGCGGTGAGATCGACGATCGCACCGTCACGCAGCGGGCTGCCGCCGTCGCCGCGTCGCAGCACGACCTCGCTGATCCCGAACAGGTTCGACGGCGCGTATTCGACGTGGAGGCTGTCGCCGAGGCCGTACAGCTGCGAGCGATCCAGGACCAGGGTGATCAATTGGGTTCCACCCGTGGAACTTTCGACGTCGGCGATGTGCCCGACCGAGACTCCGTTCAAACGTACCCCGGCGCCGGAGACTACGCCGTCTCCGGTGCGGCTGGTGCGCAGTTGGATCCGTAACTCGTTGTCGCCGCGATGCGTGGACACACCGTTCCAGACGAAGGCCATGGCGACGACGACCACCAGGGTCAGCACCCCGGCGAGCAACGCGCCACGACGCGTGGTGCGCACTCCGGACAATCCGTAGGCAGGCATCGCGCTCACCCCGAGAACGTGATCGACGAGTTGATACCCCACAGCACGATCGTCAGCAGCATGTCGAGGGTGATGATGGCGATGAAGCTGGCCCGTACCGCACGACCGCTCGCGACCCCCACCCCTTCGGGGCCGCCCGTGGCGAAAAACCCTTGGTAACAATGGATCAGGATGACCACGACACTGAACACCAGCATCTTCACAGTGGCCGCGATGATGTCGTGCAGGTTGACGAATTGATAGAAGTAGTGGTCGTAGATCCCGCTGGATTGGCCGTGTACGACCAGTACGACCGCAGCGCAGGAGAAGTAGCTCAGCAGCAGTGTCACCAGAAAGGTCGGCACCACGGTGATCGCGCCGGCGAGCACACGCGTGGTGACGACGAACGGAATGGAGCGCAGACCGAGGGATTCGAGTGCATCGATCTCCTCCGAGATCCGCATGGACCCGATCTCGGCCGTCATCCGGCAACCCGCCTGCGCTGCGAAACCCACCGCGGCCGCGATCGGCGCGAGCTCACGGGTATTGGCGAAAGCCGAGACCACACCGGTCATCGGCCCGAGCCCGACCAGGTTCAAGGCCATGTACCCCTGGATGCCGACACCGCCGCCGATGGCCAGGCCGAGGATCATCAGCACCGGGACCGTGCCGCCGCCGACGATCACCGAACCACGGCCCCAGGTCATATCGGTGATCATGCGCATGGTCTGCGCCCGGTAGCGGTGCAGGGTGACCGGGATCGAGACGAAGGCCTCCCAGACGAACGCGACGGCGAACCCGACCGCCTCGAACGGTGCACGCAGGAGTGCCCGCCGGGTCAGGCGCCATGCCCAACCGAGCCCGAAAGGAGCGTAGGGCGCAGCCATCATGCCACCTTCGTCGGATAGAACATGGAAAGCAGCTGCGTCATACCGACATTGACCACCGCGATCGCCACGACCGAGAGCACCACCGAGGCGTTCACGCCATCGGCGACACCGCGCGGGCCGCCTCTGGCTTCCAGCCCGCGCTGGCAGCCGATGACCACCACCAGGAATCCGAACACCACGGCCTTGCCGATCGAGATCACCACATCGGTGAGTGTGGAGAACGCGCCGAACGTCGCCCAGTAGCTACCCGGCGTCACCTCCTGTACGCCGGTGGCGACCGCGTAACCGGCCAGCACGCCGACGAAGATGATCAGGATATTGAGCAGCGGCGCCACGAAGAGCATGGCGACCAGCCGGGGAATGACCAGCCGATGCACGGGGCTGATGCCCATCGTGCGCAACGCGTCGATCTCCTCACGGATGGTGCGCGCACCCAGATCGGCCGCGATGGTGGCCGTGCCCGCGCCACCCAGCAGCAACCCGGTGGCCAGCGGCGCACCCTGCTGAATAACCCCGAGCCCACCGGCCGCGCCGAACAGGGAATCCGCGCCCAACTGATGGATCAGGTTGCCCACCTGCACCGACACCACGACGCCGAACGGCACCGCCATGAGCACGGCCGGGATGGCCGTCACCGTGATCAGATACCACGACTGCTGCAGCGTCTCGCGCCATTGGAACTTGCCCGACAGCAGGTCCGTGATCGCGCCCCGCACCGCCTCGAACGCGAGCGCCACCAGGCGGCCCAGCGTCTCGACACTCGCCAGCACGGTGTCCGAGATATTTCGCCGGAGCACGATCGGGAGGGAATCACGTTTCGTGGCAGCCTTTTTCGCTGTCGGTGCATCAGTCATCGAATTCCTTCCCATCCCCGCACCGTCGAGCCGTATCGAGTCCGCCGGAAGGCCGCCAGCTCACGGTAACCACAGAATCGCCCGACCACCCGGCCGACACGGTCACTCCGGCACCGAATCGGGTTGGGCCGTGCTCATCACTGCCGCTCCATGACGGCATCGAGTTGCTCGCCGAGCGCTGTGTCCCAGCATGGCGGCGCACACGACACCCGAGGTGCGGTGGACCCTGTCTTCTGGCATCGGCTCCCCTTCCCAGTAGGTAGATACTAGAGATATTCGGATAGTCATGCAATCCACATCGATGCCGTGCTCACACGACGCGGATTATGAATGAGGCCATTGCCGCGCGGGCACAAATATCACTAGTATCCCAAGAAAGTCGCTATTTGTTCCGCCTCGGCGGTGACGAGGATGTGGAGACGGCAATGACCGAGAACCTGGACCCGCGAGAAGGTTCGCTCACAACCCGCCCGACGGCAGCGGATCGTGCGAGGGCGCTCCTGGATCCGGCACGCTGCCGCGGACTCGTTCCCCACGATGCCGGATATCTCCAGACCGCCGGTATCGAGATTCCCGCGACCAGGGGCTTCGGCCAGCAACTCATGCGCACCCGGTTCTATGCGGGCGTCTACCAGCTGGGCCGACCCATCGGTCTGCGAGTGGCCAGCGCCCTGCAGGCACCCGGACGCGATGAGGACCGCGCCCGGACGGCCCGATCACTGCGCCTGCGACCGGGGCACACAGTGCTCGATATCGCCTGTGGCCCAGGCAATTTCACTGGGACTTATGGCCACGCCGTCGGCCGGGACGGGCTGGCGATAGGGCTCGACGCCTCACATCCGATGCTCAGGCGCGCCGTCGCCGACAACCCCGGTCCGGCAGTGGCCTACCTCTCGGGCGACGCCGAGAACCTGCCCTTCCGCGATGGTGTCGCCGACGCGGTCAGCTGCCTGGCGGCGCTCTATCTGATCAACGAACCGTTCCGGGCCATCGAGGAAATGGCGCGAGTACTCGTACCCGGCGGGCGGATCGTGCTGCTCACCAGCCTCGCACCCGGCGGACGCCGCGATCGTCCGCATGTCATGGTCATGGAGAGGCTCAGCACCATGCGTATGTTCGGTCGCGACGAGATCACCGATTTCTTGCGCGCACTCGGTTTCGACGAGATCGAACAGGTGACCGCGGGCCTGGCCCAGACCGTCACCGCGACCAAGCGATGATCCGGTTGTGAACTGCCCCGGCGTGGATCGCAGCTCCTGCCCAGCCCCACATGACAGCATGCGGAATCGACCACGGCTCCGCGTTGCCCGCCACCCGATACTGCCCACCGGACAAGGACGGCTCACCGATGAGTTCCGATTCACTCACACCCGAACCAGCCCCTGAACCCACCGTCACGGCCCGCCGGTCGGTGTCCGTCTCGGTCTCGACGATGGCATGGGCCGGTGCCACCACCGCGCTCGGGCTGACCGCGATCGCCCTCGCGGGTTTCCTGGTCTCCGCGCGCAGCGAGATCTGCTCACGCGATGCCGCCGCGGCCGATACCAAGCACGCCGAGCAGGTCGCCACCGACTATGCGGTCGGCGCCGCGACGGTGAACTTCGCCGACTTCAACGCGTGGGTGGGCAAGCTCAAGGCCAATACGACTCCGGCGCTGGCGAACAAGTTCGACACCACCGCACCGAAACTGCAAGAGATCCTCACACCGCTCAAGTGGACCTCCACCGCGACACCGATCACCGCGAAGACGACCTCGGAATCGGGTGGGCTGTACAAGGTGAACGTGTTCGTGAACGTCACCTCGAGCAACGCCCAGAACCCCGACGGCGTGCAGACCACCGTCACCTACAACGTCGCGGTCGATCGCAATTCCGACTGGAAGATCACCGACGTGGGCGGCATGGACGGCGCACTGCCGGTCAAGTGAACGACTTCCCGGCCGGCCGTGTTCGGTCGGCCGGGACGATAGAGACACCCCCCCGCTCGCTCGCGCAAACCATTGGCGGGGAAGCGGCAGTGGATGATTCGGCCGCGAATCCGGCGGTCACCGTGTCGTCACGATCTTTCGAGCAGTCTGCCCGCTCGCTGCCTGGCACAGGCTTTGATCCTGAGCATCCCAACCGAATTCGCGTTCCACTCATTCCGGAGTGCCCAGAAGACGCGGGCGGAGCTGATCGAAGCCGTGGGTGCACACTCAGCCCTCCGTCCCGGGATCTCGGCAGACCTGTGAGCACACAACCGGCGAAGACTATTGCGATAGTCCCACTATCTGAATATGCTCTTTATTCAAGGCGGACCGATATTATTTTCGGCTCGCGATCGGGTTGATCACAAGGAGATTCTTCAATGTCGAAGGTCTACGGCCGTCAGGAGCCTTTCCTCGACAAGGTGCCTGCACCGTCACCCTCACCGCTGGGCCGGCTCGACCGGCTCGCGCTCGCGCTGACCGAGCCCGCCGCGATCCGACGCTGGTACGCGCTGGTCATCGCGATCTGTGTGGCGCTGATCGCCGTAACGATCCTGGTTCTGGTGTACGTCATGCCGGAGGGCTCGGACATCGCCGGGACCGTGGAGTTCTATCGGAAACACAACACCCTGCTGCGCGTGGTAGCGGCCGGGCTCGCGCTGATGTTCCTGCTCGGTGTGATCTGGTCGGCGGCGTTCATCAGCACACTGTGGGGTGCCGATACCAGCCCGAACCGGATCTATACCTGGACGGCGATCTTCAGCGAAATCCTCGTTCTCGGCTTGTTTTTCACCGAGTCCGGGATCTTCGCCGGAACCGTCCTGTTGTCGGGGCACTCCCCAGACTCGATCATCCATGCCCTGCATGTCACCGTACTCGTCTCGGCGGCACTGCTGGGCCCGGTGTGGGTTCCGTTCGCATGGGCGGCGCTGCTGATCTCCCGGCGTACCGGACTGTGCCCGCCGTGGTTCAACCGGCTCTGTGTCGTCGTGATCGTCATCGATCTGTGCACGGTCACGGGAGTTTTCACGCTGACCGGCCCCCTCAATGGTGAAAACGGGCTCGTCGGAGCCTTTGCGGGCGTCCTGAGTCCCGTCGTCTGGGTTGGCGGCGCCATCGCGTGGGAGGTCGTCGAATGGGCACGAGTCCGGGCGCTACCTCTCTGGGCCGCACCTGCGAGCAACTGATCGACGCTCCAACACAACCCGACCAACGTAGGAAGGTAGACCGAAATGACCGAGGGCATCCGACACCCGCAGTTCGAGGTGGCCGTGATCGGCGCCGGACCCGGCGGGATCGCCGCCGCGGCGAAACTCCGGATGGCCGGGATCGACGACATCGTCATTCTCGAACGCGCCGACGACGTCGGCGGTAGCTGGCACGAGAACCACTACCCGGGCATCGCGGTGGATGTGCCGTCGACCACCTACCAGTACTCCTTCGAACGAAACCCGAACTGGTCGCGCTTCTTCGCCTTCGGGCCGGAGGTGAAGAAATATCACGCGGACGTGGCGCGCAAGTATGGACTGTACGAGAAGACCCGCTTCGACAGCAATGTGGAGCGTGAGGTCTGGGACGACGAAACATGCTGCTGGACACTGCATCTCAACGACGGATCGACCGTGACCGCCCGCTTCGTGATCAGTGCGATCGGCTCGTTCGTGCGCCCCAAGGAAGACGTCGGCATTGCGGGCGCGAAGTCGTTTCGAGGTAAGGTTCAGCGCCCGACCTCCTGGGACGAGGACTACGACATGGCCGGCAAGGCGGTCGGCATCATCGGTACCGGAGCCAGTGCGGTACAGATCATTCCGGCGATCGCCCCCGAGGTCGGCACCCTCACGGTGTTCCAGCGCACCCCGGTCTGGTCGGTGCCGAAGCCGGACTTCGTGGTGCCCATGGCGATGAAGATGGCGCTGGGGATTCCCGGGGTCTCGGCGACGATCAACGGTGCGGCGTTCATCGCGGTCGATGTCCTGCTGCGGTTCGTCAGCAAGACCCCGATCAGGGCGTTCCGTCCGATCGCCGACAAGTTCGACGCCTGGCTGATCGCCGGATACGGCCGCTATGTGCGATGGGTGGTCAAGGACCCCGCCACGGCCGCCAAGTTGAGTCCCAACTTCGGTCTGCTCGCCAAACGCCCGACCATGTCGACCGGGTATCTGCCCGCCTACAACCGCGACAACGTCACGCTGATCACCGACCCGATCGAGAAGATCACCCCGACCGGGGTCAAGACCCGCGACGGCGTACTGCACAAGTTGGATGTGCTGATCCTGGCCACCGGATACGAGGTGTTCTCCGATCCGGAAACCTATCGGCCCGGAACCGTGGTGGGCCGCAACGGATTCGACCTCGCCGAGTTCTATCACGCCGAGGGTCTGCAGGCGTACCAGAGTGTCTCGGTGCCCGGCCTGCCGAATCGCTGGACGCTCGTCGGGCCCTACTCGTGGAGTGGCACCAGCTGGCACGCCTTCGTCGAAATGACCTCCGATCACGCCGTGCGCGCCATCACCGAGACTCGCCGACGCAAAGCTGCCGTTTGCGAGGTCCGCAAGGAAGTCGCCGACGAGTACCACCGCGAGGTGCACAAGAAGGCCGAGGGCGTGCGCTACTACCTCACCGAGTTGAACGGGCACGTACCCACCTACTACCGCAACTCCCAGGGCGACAGCACCTATATCCGGCCGGCCAGCTTCTTCGAAGCCCGTCGACAGACCCGCAAGTTCCCGCTCGACGACTACCGCTACGAGCCCGCGCCGGTGGCTGGGGCCGGGCAGATCGACACGACGGCAGGCGATTCGACTCCTGCCGCCGCCGCCCGATAACCCGCCAGGACACCCAGACCTTCTCGAGGCCGGGTCGCCCGCGCCGAGTGACAGCAAGAACGGAGCAAACATTGAGTTCGAACATTGTGGACAAGACCGCACCCGAGTCGCTACCCGAATTCGAGGCCGTGATCATCGGCGGCGGTGTGGGTGGCATCGCGGCCGGTTGCCAGTTGCGTCGCGCCGGGATCGACGATTTCGTCATCCTCGAGCGGCGTGACGATTTCAGCGGAACCTGGATCGCCAACACGTATCCCGGTGTCGCGCTGGATGTGCCGTCCACCTCCTACGAGTTCACCTTCGCGCCGAACCAGTGGTCGCGGGTCTTCGCCGAGGGCTCCGAGGTGCGCGAGTACCTCCAGCGCGTCGCGCGTGAGTACAACCTGTACGAGCGGGCACGCTTCGGCGTCTCAGTCGAACGGGAGGTGTGGGACGACGAAAAGGGCTATTGGACAGTGCATCTCGTCGGCGGGGGGACCGTGACGGCACGGTTCGCGCTGAGCGCGACGGGCTTTTTCCTGGAACCGCGCTCCAACGCGGGCATCCCGGATGCCGACAAGTTCACCGGAAAGCTCATGCACTCCGCGGGCTGGGATCACTCCTACGACTACCAGGGCAAGCAGGTCGCGGTCATCGGCACCGGCGCCAGCTCCATGCAGATCGTGCCCTCGATCGCCCCGAAGGTCGCGCATCTGGACGTCTACCAGCGCACGGCGACATGGTGTTTCCCCAAGCCGGACTTCGCATTCGGCGCGATCGGCCGACGACTCATGCGATCTCAGCGGTTCCACACCTTCGCCTACATGGCGAACTGGTACGTCTACCAAGCCGCCGTAGTCGGCGCGGAGAGGCTTCCCAAGCGTGCCGCCCTGGCCCTGGTGGAGGGTCTCGAAACCGTCCTGCGCGCCGCCTATCGCCTGTATCTGCGCTTCCAGGTCACCGATCGGGCAGCGCGCCGTGCACTGGTGCCGCGTCACGGGGTGATGGCCAACATGCCCACCTTCGGGCGCGGATTCCTGCAGACCTTCAGCCGCAGCAACGGGAACCTGGTGACCACGCCGATCGAGCGCTTCACCGAGAACGGTATCCGCACCGCCGACGGCGTCGAGCACCACTACGACATGATCGTGCTGGCCACCGGCTTCAACCCGGCATCCGAGCCCGAATCGTTCCCGACCGGAACGGTATTGGGCCGCGACGGCTTCGACCTGGGCGAGTTCTACCGCGCCAACGGCATGCAGGCCTATGCCGGTGTCACGATCCCCAAGATGCCCAACCGCTGGTTCCTCTACGGCCCGTACGGCTGGAACGGCGTGACCTGGGTGAGCATGATGGAGAACTCGGCCCTGCACATCGCCCGGGTGATCGCCGAGGCGAAGGCGAACGAGGTCGAGGTCGTGGAGGTCACGCCCGAAGCGCACGACGCCTGGCACCACACCATGACCAGCAGCCCGTCCACCGTGGTGGCTCAGGAGTACCTGGTCGAACGTCAGGTCAAGCGGCACAACGTACATAGCTACTTCTCCAACAGCCGGGGCGAGGCGCCGATCCTGCGGCCCTCCCTCGGATTCCGCGACTCGCTGTGGAACCACAGCGAAACCTTCGACCCCGCCAAGGACTACGCGTTCCGCTCCGCCGTGCCCACGCGCGAACGCGAAAGCACCGACGCGGCATGAAGATCCGGGCCACCAGGTGACCCGGGTGCGGTGCAGAACAGCTGCCGGGGTACGGAAACCGTTCCCCGGCACAGGAATACAGTCGATCGATTCGGAGTGAAGATGAGAATTCCTTTTATCGGCCCGGTGGCCCGCCAACAGGGGCGGGTCGTGCTGGTGACCGGAGCCGGCAGCGGTATCGGCCGTGCGATCTGTCTGCGGCAAGCCGCGGCGGGCGACATCGTGATCGCGACGGACGTCGACCTGTCGGCCGCCGAGCAGACGGTCAAGCTCGCGCAGGGCTCGTGCCACGCTTTGGCACTGGACGTGCGTGAGCCGCAGCAGTGGCAGCAGGTGCTCGACGAGGTCGTGTTCCGGTTCGGCGTGCCCTCGGTCCTGATCAACAACGCGGGCATCGCGCTGGGCGGCGCGTTCATGGACCAGTCCATCCAGGACTGGGAGAAGATCATGTCGATCAACGTGTACGGCGTCATCCACGGCTGCAAGATCGTCGGCGCGAAGATGGTGGACAGCGGCCGCCCGGGCCATATCGTGGTGATCGCCTCCGGGGCCGCCTGGACACCGAACCGGGTCGCGCCGTCCTACTCGACCTCCAAGGCCGCGGCGCTGATGATCGCCGAATCACTGCGAACGGAGCTGGCGCCGAAGAACATCGGAGTCAGCGCGGTCTGCCCGGGTGTCACCCGCACGAAGCTGGCGGCGAACGCCACCCTGATCACCACCGATTCCTCCGCGATCGATCAGGTGCGGTCCCAGTTCGCCGAAGCGCAGTCGCGCTACAGCTTCGCAACGCCCGATATGGTGGCCCGCGCGGTGCAGCTGGCCATCCGGTTCAATCTCGCCATCGTGCCGGTGAACTTCGATGCCTCACTGGCCTGGTTCCTGCACCGGCTCTCGCCGGGCCTGATGCGCCTGATCTGCTCGATACCCACCATGAGCCGCGCGGAAAGCGCCGCGAAGGTCGCCGCCGAACGCGTCCCAGCGGCCGTAGCCTTCCATCGCGACTAGCGGTTCGCCCGAAGCCGAGGCGTCAGGTCAGCGCGGAGGCCTCGGACACGCCGATGGATTCGCCGAGACGCCGCAGCCAGAACTCGACGGTCGCGATGAGGACGCTGGTGGAACGGTCGTTCGGGGTCATCTCGGTCATATGGCCGACCGCGAGTCCGATCGCTGTCCCGAGCACGCCTTGCACCGCGTCCTCGAGCACTTCCTGGCTGTGGGTCGCGCCCTCGGGCAGATGATCGAGCAGCAGAACTCGTCCGGCCTCGACGAATCGCTGGCACGCCTCGACCGCGGCCGCGCGCTGATCACGGTCACGCACCACGCTGATGCCGAACTCGGCCGCCAGGATCAAGGCATCGTTCTCGGCAATGAGCTGCGTGTCCCACCAGTTCGCAACAGCCGCGAGCCGCTGTTCGAGCGACCCGTCGGTACTCGCGATCGCGGTGGCCAAGCGAGAGAGTTTCTGGCTGCCCCAGCCGCGCAACACCTCGAGGCCCAGGTCTTCCTTGCGATCGAAATTGCTGTAGACCGCGCCGATCGTCCGCCCCGCCTCCGCCGCGATCGCCGCCAGTGACGTCGCGTGGTAGCCGTTGGCGTAGAACAGCCGCTCAGCGGCCTCGATCAGTTCTTCCCGCGTCAGCGCCTGGCTTTCGGCTCGGGTCAGCACCTTACGAGCGGCCACTGGTTCCTCCGTTGTCGAGTACCGTCAAGCAAATATGGAACGCACCGGTATTGGCAATTCCAGGTACTGACATTATCCAGATTTAGGCAAACGACCAAAGTGACGGCACCGACGGCGACCATTTTCCGGTCCCCCGGTGAGCCCGCTGCGCCGGATTCAGCATGACGCTATGCGGTGGCCCGCGCAGCGAGCACCTGTCCGATGCTGGTGACCGGCGGATCGCCGTAGAGCCATTCCCGCGCGATGCGGTGCCAGTTGCCGGTGACCACGAGCTGCCCCAGCACGCCGAAGGTCATGAAGTCGGCTCGGCGTGAGAACACGTGCTCCGGTGGCAGCATCTGATGGCGCATGGCGCGGAACTCGCTCGCACGTGGGTCGATGGCCGATACCAGTGCGCCGGTAGCCAATTCGGAGGTGATGGTGATCTCTTCGTCGGCGAGGTTCCACGCCGAGGCCGCCCAGATGTATTCCAGGCATTCGGCGGGCTCCACCTCGGCCGCGGGATCGATGATGCCCCGCCCTGCCAGCAGCGCGTGCAGGTCTTCGGCACGCCGTTCACACGCGGCGCGGGCGACCTGGCGCTCGAATTCGATGTCGGCGGCATCCATCCGGTTGTAGAGACCGAAGTCGATGAACCCGACTCGCCCGTCCGCTGCCAGCAAGATATTGCCAGGATGCGGGTCGCCGCAGAACTCGCCACGTTCGAACAGCGAGCCGAGATAGAAGCGATAGATCAGCTCGCCGATGTGGTCGCGCTGGGCGTCGGGGAGAGTCTTCATGTGGGAGAACGGTTTCGAATCCAGATACTCCGTCACCAGGATCCGATCGCGGCAGTGCTCGAGCACGCTGTCGGGCACCACGATGAACGGATGTCCGCGGTATTGCTCGGCGACCAGATGCTGGACATGAGCTTCCTGCCGATAATCGAGTTCGGATTCGAGGTTCTTGCGCACTTCCTCGATCACCCCGCCCCCGTTGAGCGCCGGCCACATCGACGTCCACAGCTTCGCGAACAGGGCCAGATTGCGCAGGTCCGACTGGATCGCCTTCTCGACTCCCGGATACTGCACCTTGACCGCGACCTGGCGGCCGTCCCTGAGCACGGCGCGATACACCTGTCCGATCGAGGCGGCGGCAATCGGTTCCTCATCGAAATCCCGGAATACCGTTGACAGCGAACCGTATTCGGCCTCGAGCTCACCTCGCATCGTCGCGAACGGCAGCACCTGGACCTGATCCTGCAGCACCGCGAGTTTGGCGCGAAAGCGCTCTCGATGCGACTCGGGTACCAGTTCGAGATCGAGCACCGACAGCATCTGGCCCAGCTTCATGGCCGCGCCCTTCATGCTGCCGAGCACATCGACGAGTTGCTCGGCGGCATCGAGAGTGGAGCGTTGGGCCAGCACTTCCCTGGCGCGTTCGGAACGGCCGATCATCGACAGCCGGGCAGTCGCGCCCCGGGCGGCCTGCCCGGCCGCCAGCATGCCGAGTTTGCGCCCCCGCGCTACTCGGCCCTTCGGAATGCGCTTGACCATCGTGATCTCCCCTATCGTCCGGCTAGCCGGCAGCCGACTCCGGCAACGCGATCGCGGTCAGCCGACGCCAAGAAGTCTGCCGTCGTTCGGTTGTCGCGACCTGTTCGAGGGCCACGGTATCCGACAGGTGACCGGTAGCCACGAGTGCCCGCACCGCGCCGTCGGAGCAGTAGCCCAGTACGTCGAGCAGTTCCGCACTCGCCCCGCCCTCGGCGATCAGCGCACAGATGCGGGAAAGCTCTTGCTCGTCACGGGATTCGAACAGCACGTTGCTCAACGGGCCCGCGAACTCGGCGTCGATGCGACCCAGCAGGGACAGCAGCGCCACCAGCGTTTCCTGCCCGCCGGCGACCGCGGCGTCGACCAACCGGTGCTGCCGTTCGGTTCCGGCCACTCGCAGGATCTTGTTGAGCACCTCCGTCCGCGACACCATCGCCCCGGTGAGCAGGATCGCCGCATCGTCCTGGACGTGGCGTTCGAACTCGCGGATGAGCTCGTCAGTGGCGTACTCGACGAATCGAGCAGCGGTGAGGTAGTCCCGGCGGCGCAACAGTTCGTCCGCTGCCGGAACCAGAAGCCGGAACGGAAGCTTCGGCGCGAAGAACGGAATCACCCGCGGGTCGACGTACGGTGCCGCATCAGCCAGATACGACGGTGTGAGCCGCCCGAGCAGGCTCGCGGCGCGGTGCTGGTGATCCATGCCGATCGCGCCACCGGCTCGGCCCGCCACCTCGGGCGGTACGGCCTTGACCGCCACCGTCGCCGCCAACGCGTCGGGAACCAGCGGGGCGAGCTTGCTGACCCGCGCGAATACCGAAGCCATAGCATCGAACAGCGCGGCGGACAGCGCCTTGTGCAACCGATCCAGCACCGATACGTCGAGTCGTTCGAGACTGCGCAACCGCTCGGGTTCGACGTCGAGCAGCTGTGCCAGGATCCGGATCTGCGCACGGGTTACCAAGTCTGCCATGTCGTCTCACTTTCCGAACAGAATCGAGCGGGCGGGAATCCGCACGAAGCGCGGCAGCACCTTCAGGGTCTGGTCGATCGAGGAGTCGAGACTGCGCCGCTGGGCGGTCTGAGCCCGCCGCAGCAGACTCAGCAGTTGCTCCGCTTCCTCGGGAGTCAGGTTCTCCACCACGTCCCCGGCGTCTCCCAGCGCGGCGCGCAGTGCTGCTCGATGGTCTGTCATCGCGGCACGTCCCCCTTCTTGATGTCGGCCCTTTTCGGGTCTGTCGAATACACCGTGGATTTCGATCGGGCGCTCGGGTCAGGCCGACGTCTTCTGCGACCACGCGGCCGATTCGGCGACGGCCGCGCGGGCGAGCGCGTCTCGCATGAAGACGCCGATCTCCGCGATCGCATCGCGAGCATCCGGCAGTACATCGGCCGCGACCTGGAACACGTGCACAGCGTCCTCCCAGATCTGCACGGTGAGCGGAGCCCCGGCCTCGGCGTAGCGCCGGGCCAGCAGTTCGGTATCGGCGAGCAGCACCTCGCCGGAGCCGACCTGGATCAAAGCCGGTGGCATTCCGGCGAAGTCGTGGCTGACCGGGGACCATCGCGGGTCGAGCCGGCCATCGACGGCGATGCCCCACTGGGTCGGCATAGCGAACACGGCGCCGCGCAGCATGGCCTCGGTATGGTCGTTGGGATGCTGCTGTTTGCCGGTCGCGTCGTAGTCGGCCCAGGGCGCGATCGCCACGAGCGCGGACGGCATGGGCAGGCCACGGTCCCGCGCGGCCAGCGCGAGCGAGAACGCCAGGCCGCCACCGGCGGAGTCGCCGGCAACGATGATGCGCTCGGAGGGAACGCCCTGATCGAGTAGATGCCGGTAGGCGGTGATGCAATCCTCGACGGTCTCGGTGACGTGGGCCTCCGGGATCTGGCGATAGTCGACGTTGAGCAGCGGCACACCCGCCGCGGCCGCGATGCGGGCTACCAAGCGGCGATGGGTGTTGAGCCCGCATGAGACCAGGCCCCCACCATGCAGGTAGAGGATCGCGGCCGGCTTCCGCATCTGGGCCAGGTCCTGGACGGTGCGCGGAACCACCCACTCGGCACGGAAGTGCTCGAACCGCACCGGCGTCAGCCGGGTGCCGCGCGGCGGGCGCAGCGGCGCGATGATCGGGTCGAAACGGTTCGTCACGAACAGCATTTGCGCGGGGGTGAGCCAGCCCCGTTCGTTGACATGGACGCTCAGTTCGAAGAAGCGGCGCAGCGTCGCGTAGGACAGCGCATGAACGGCTCGCTGCCGTCGGCTCGCACGGCGCGGCAACTCGGCCATGATCGTCGGTCCGGGTACGGCGATCGCGTCGTTGCTGATCATCCGAGGCTCCTCACTTCCGACCCAATCAAATACAATCGTTATTCACATAGTAGTATTATCCAAAAAATGGTCGTCGTCAACAGAACGGAAACGACGGTGGCACAGTACAAGGAGGTCGACAGATAGTGGCTGGTCGAAAAGTACTGACTCGCACCCAAAGCCAGGCCCAGACCCGAGAAGATCTGCTCGACGCCGCCGAGCGACTGTTCTTCGCACAAGGATGTCACGCCACCTCGATCACAACGATCGCCGCTGAGGCCGGACGCACCATCGGCGCGCTCTACAGCAACTTCGACAACAAGGAGGCGCTGTGCCTCGAGGTGATCCAGCGCGCGCTGTCTCGGGAGCTGGCGAAGCTGACACCCGCGCTCATGGCGGCGCCGGAGGACGATCAGGAGCGGTTGGCGGTGCTCTCGAACTGGTGGGCGCGCTCCTCCAGCAACACCGCACTGCTCACCCTCGGAGCGGAATACCTGATCACGGTATTCCGGCACGGGGCGCAGCGCGGGACCACTGCCCAGACGCTCGAGCGAATCATCGCATCCGGCCGAATCCTGTTGGAGGAGTTCATTCCCGGGGATATTCCGCGATCCGGGCCGCGCGTGGACGCCGCCGTGCGCGCGATCGCGGCCACGGGCGCGGGGCTGTCCATCGGCAGCGCATCGGGCATCGTCACCGCGGAGGAATCCGCCGAGTTGTTGAGCGACACCATCAGCCTGTGGATTCAACGGCTCCGCGATTCCGTCTCGCGGAGCGCGCCTGCCGACGCATGAATCCGCGTCTGTGGACGGAGAAACGAGGCGCGGCCGGCGCCGGGTGGAATCCGCGAAAACCCGGCGCCGACTGCGCAATCCGCCGTCGCACGTAGGTGATTCACCGGAACCCCGCGACTGGTGAATCGTCACTGCTCGTTCAGGCTGCGCCTCGTCGGCCCAGGCGGATGCGAGGGCGAAACCCACTCATACGGAAGCCAGAGCGCGGTCGCTGGTCTCGACCGCGGCCATACTGCGCGCGTATCGATAATGGTCGAGCGGGAAATGCTTGTTGCCCCACCACATTTCGAGATGCGTGCTGGGGCGGATCGCCGCCGCGTCGCCCTGGTAGTTCACGTAGTAGGTGTTGGAACCCTCACACGCGTCCGACAGCCACAGCGTCTTCTCCGCCCGCTGCCGATACTTGTCGTAGTACGCGTCGTGCGCCTGCTGCTTGATCTCGATCCGCGTCGCGCCCCGGCGGCGGGATTCGCCGATCGCGCGGGCGGCATGGCGACTCGTGCATTCGATCATCGCGAGGTAGCTGCCCGCGGCGAACCCGTACGGGCCGGTGATCATGAAGAAGTTCGGGAACCCCGGCACCGAAACACCCTGGTACGCCTGGAATTTGTGCTCATCCCAGAAGCCGTTGAGATCCGTGCCGCCGACGCCGCGGGTCGGGAAGGGCGGCGTCGTGCCCTTGCCCATGACCTTGAAACCGGTGGCGCACACCAGCACATCGATCTCGTGCTCGATACCGTCCTCGGTCATCACGCCGTTCTCGGTGATCTTGGTGATCGGCGTGGTCACCAGCTGCACGTGCGGCTGGGTGAAGGTCTTCAGATAGCGGTTGGACACCGACGGGCGCTTGCAGCCCGGCGCGTAGTGCGGGGTCAGCTGTTCGGCGAGTTCGGGCTCCCCTCGGAGCCAGGCTCGATACCCGGCTGCGCCGCCCCGCTCGAGGGCCTGCGCCAGGAACGGCACCCGATCGTGGAACACGCCGATACCGGTGAGGCCGAAGTCGATTCCGACAGTGACCGCGGCACGCACCGCACGCCGCAGCGGTGACACGTTCAGCAATACCGATCGGACCGCGGGCGGAATCGGAAAGTCCGGCTTGGGCGCGACCCAGATGGGCGTGCGCTGAAAGACCGTCAGATTCCGGGCGATATCGGCCATCTCCGGGATCAGCTGCAGCGCGGTGGCACCGGTTCCGATGACCGCGATCCGCTTGCCCGCGTAGTCGAAGTCGTGATCCCACCGCGCGGTGTGGACGATCTTGCCGCCGTAGCTGTCGAAGCCGGGGATATCGGGCAGTGACGGCACCTCCAGCGCGCCGATCGCGCCGATGACGTACCTCGCTACCAGGATGTCGCCGCCGACCAGCTCCACGCGCCACACATTGTGCCGTTCATCCCAATCCGCTGCGGCCACGGCGGTATTCAGCCGGATACGCGAACGCAGCTCGAAGGAGTCCACCACCTGTTCGGCATACTGCTGCACCTCCGCGCCGGGAGCGAACATGCGCGTCCACTTCTTGGGCGGCTCATAAGAAAAGCTGTAGTAGATCGACGGAATGTCCACGGCCACACCGGGATAGGTATTGGCCCACCAGGTGCCGCCGATGCCGTCGTTCTTGTCGATGATCAGAAAGTCTTCGATGCCCGCCTTGCGCAGCTGGACCGCGGCGCCGATACCGCCGAAACCGGCTCCGATGATGAGCACTTCGTGGTCGATGGGCACGCTCATGCGGTGACCTTGCCTTTCGAAAGCCGATCCAGCAGAGGTTTGCCGACGGCGAGGAGTTTCTCGGCCCGGTCGAAGGACAGGACCGAGGGGACGACGCGGGCCAGCGTCGGCGAGAGCCGGATCAGCCCGTAGATGAACCATGCTTCGGGATTGACGGGCACGACGGCCCAGTTGTTGCGCACCGACCGTTCGATGACGCGGGCGACCTTGTCGGGTCCGGCGTAGGCCAGGCCGGTCTGAGCGGCGTCGGCCTGAGCTCGCCACTTCTCCTGCTCCTCGGCGCTGAGGCCGTTGCGCTCGCCGTGCGCGAGCAGGTTGGTGCGAATGACGCCCGGGCAGATGGCGGTGACGCCGATGCCGTGGGGGCGCAACTCCACGCGCAGCGATTGGGTGGCCATGAGAACCGCGGCCTTCGCGACGCCGTAGGCGGGTTCGAGTTCCGAGGGCAGGAAGGCCGCGCCCGAGGAGATGTTGACGATATGCCCGCGCACACCGGCGTCGATCATCTGGCGCGCGAAGGCGCGTGACCCGTAGATCACGCTCATCAGGTCGATGTCGACCAGCCGCTGCCACTGCGCCACCGTGGTGTCCACGAAACCACCGAGATCCATGATGCCGGCGTTGTTGACCAGTACATCCGCGCTGCCGAACTCGGCGCCGATCCAGCGTGCGAACTGTTCCCACTCGTGTTCGTGTCGCACGTCGAGCCGGTAGGCGATCGCCTCGCCGCCGTCGGCCTTGATCTGTTCCACGGTCGCTTCCGCGCCCGCTTCGTCGATGTCGGCGACGACGACACGATGATCCTTGCGCGCGAAGAGTTTCGCGGTCTCGCGGCCGATACCCGAACCGGCGCCGGTGATGATGACGGTCTTCACAGTACGGCCCCCAATGCCTTGCCCGTGATCTCGATTGCCTTGTCCACCAAGGGCATTCGTACAACGCCGCTCAATCCGCGGACGGTGGCGGGAGAAAGCCTGCTGGCGTACCACAGCGCCCACGCCTCGGTACCGACGGGAACGGTCGAGAGGTTCCACCGCACGGCGCGTTCGATGGCCGCCGCGACGCGTTCCGGGGAGCGGAACAGCCGGCGCTGACCGGCGGCCAGGCTGTCGGACCACGCAGTGCTGCCGGCGTCGCCGACACCGCCCCGGGTTCCATTGGCCGCCAGGTTGGTCCGGACGAAGCCGGGACAGACGACGCTCACGCCGATCTTCCGCCGGCCGAATTCCGCGCGCAGCGCTTGCGAGGCGAACCACACCCCGGCTTTGGCGGTCACATACGAGGGGGCGACACCGGTGGGCAGGAACGCCCCGGCCGAGGCCACGTTGACGATGTGCCCGCGCTTTCCCGCCTCCGCCATACGCTGCACAAAGATGCGCGAGCCGAATATCGGGCTCATCATGTTGACCTGGATCATCCGCCGCCAGTCGTCGCCGGTCTGCTCCAGGAAGCCGCCGCCGATCAGGATGCCCGCGTTGTTGACCACCACGTCCGGCACTCCGAACTCGCCGCAGACCCAGGATGCGAAATGCTCCCAGTCCTCGGGGTCCGCGACATCCAGACGACGGAACACGGCATTGCCGCCCGCGGCCCGGATCAGATCGACGGTCTCGTTGCCGGTCGTGGCGTTGATATCGGACACGATCACCGTGGAGCCACGGCGCGCGAACCGCTGTGCGGTCGCGCGGCCGATCCCGCTTCCGGCGCCGCTCACCACTGTCACCTCCACTCGAACCTCCCGGTCCGAGTGCTGGCGCTGCCTGGATGGGCCATCGTCGACTCCCTTGTCGCGTGCTCGAGCTAATTCATTCAGATAGTAGCGTTACGTGAATATTGCTGCAATCCTAGTCCTTCGAGTATCCACAAATCGATACAAATGATCTGGAGGACATATGGCCACACCAATCGAGACTTTGGCGACGCAACCGCACAACGTACGCCGAGACCCGGATCCTCGGAATAGCGATCCACAGACGACAGTCGGGACGGAGACCGCCTCGGAGCACACCGTCCGGGTCGAATTGGTCAATCGCGCCAGTGTGCGGATGCGGGTGGCGCACTCGGTGTTGAAGGCAACGATCCGTCCCTTCGTCGATCGGTACTTCGCCTTGGCCGAGAACGGCCCGTTGCGCGGGGCACGGGCATTCCGACTGGCGAACTTCGCTGAAATCCTTGCCGTGCCGTTGATTCCACCGCGCGGGACACTGCGGCGATCGGTGTCGTTCGGCCGGTTCCGCGCCGAATGGCTCTGGCACCGTGACGATCCGGGCCCGGACGCCACCGGCCGCGGCGCGATCCTGTACCTCCATGGCGGTGCCTTCACCGCGGGGGGACTGCACAGCCATCGTCGGCTCGCCGCGCGCATCGCCCGCGCCAGCGGGGTAGCGCTGCTGAATGTGGACTACCGCCAACTGCCCAAAGGTCATTTGCTCGACAGCATCGACGACGCGGTCACCGCCTACGAACATCTACTCGCGCAAGGGTTTCCACCGCAGCGGATCGCTTTCGCGGGCGACTCCGCGGGTGGCGGATTGGCCTTCGCGGCCGCACTCGCGGTGCGCGAACGCGGCCTTCCGATGCCGGCCGCGATCGCCGCGATCGCTCCGTACGCCGACTTCGATCCCGCGACCCGCGCTGCGCATCCCAATAACGAGCGCGACGCTGTGCTCTCGGCGTACAGCCTATCGGTGCCGCCCTCGGTCGGATTCGCAGGAGACGGCCGAATCGATCCGCGATGGTCGCCGGTGAACCACGAGTTCACCGGCATGCCGCCCGCCCTGATCCAGGTCGGCAACACCGAGGTGCTTCTGTCCGATACCGAACTGCTCGCCACTCGCCATGCGGCCGCCGCGGTGCCTTTGACCGTTCAGATCTGGGACAACGCCATCCACGTGTTCCAGGCCGGCGCCGATCTACTGCCCGAGGCGCGCGCGGCGATCGCCGAGATCGGCGCCTTCGTGCGCGGCATTCTCGAAGCGGGCGGTCAGGCCGCAGCGGAGTCGACGCGGACTCTCGACCGAGGACCAGCATGACTCGGATCGTCGGCGTCCTCGGCGCGGGCGTGGTCGGCGGGACCTTGGCCAGAAAGCTCTTCGACGCGGGATATGAAGTCCGCGTGGCCAATTCGGGACCACCCGAGGCGCTGTGAAGAACCTTCAGGCCCTATCCGGGCATCGTCCCGGTACGCAGCGAGGAGGCGGCGCACGAGGTCGATCTGGTCATCCTCTGCGTCCCTTATCGCGCGATCCCCGTACTTGCCGACACGACATTCACGCGGACCGAAGGGCCACCGGTGATCGACGCCGGCAACTATCGACCCCGCCGGGACAGCCCCTTGCCGGGCCTGAAGCCCGGCGGAATCGACAGCCTGTGGGTGCGGCATCGTCTCGACCGCACCGTGTACAAGGCGTTCAACACCATTCACCCGTTCGCGCTGGAGCGCGGCGGACGCAGCGCCGGCCGGTCGGGCCGCATCGCGCTACCGGTGTCCGGAACGGCGGGTACATGGAAAGGCGAGATTCTCTGGCTCGTCGAGCAATTGGGCTGCTGCGCGGTCGACGCGGGAGAACTGCACGACTCGTGGCGTCAGCAACCCGAGATGCCCGCATACCAGGCCGACTTCGACCGAGCCGGGCTGCGGCGCGCGCTGACACAGGCAACCCTGGACCGCCGGCCGGTACTCGAACCGCGTACACACGAGGACCTTGACGCGCTCGCTCGGCGGTGGTCACCCTCGTCTCAGCTCTACGAGGCCGCACGAGTGGCGCTACCCGCGGCGATCGCGCCGACTCAGCGACTGCGCGCCTAGAGCCGCTCACTCGACGCCGCCGAACTGGCCGACTTCTTGAACCGCAACCTGAATCCGGTCGGCAGGCGCTCGTGGCCGGCAAACAGATTCTCTGCCGGATCTATGCAGCGGCATCGGTGCCCTTCGTCAATGTCGGTGGATTGTGCAGCATTCCCACGCGCCCGACGGACCTCCGCGCCACCGCGGTCATGGACGGGATCATGATGGGCCACGCGGTGCTAGATGCCCAGCCCGGCAGGGTGCGGCCCCAACTCAGACCGACCGGGCGATCGCGACCCCGTTCGCATTGCCCGGCTCGCACAATGCACCTGACGGGAACGTCGTGCTCCCTGCCACACCAGCCTGCCGCAATTGCCGATCGTGCGGACCCGCACGCCCCGCAACAGGCCCTCAAGGCACTCGGCTCGGCCCAGCGGCCGCTCGGACCACCGGCGAACCGTTGGGTGAGCGCGCGCGACCTGCGCCGGTCGATTCAGAGCGGCGAGCCCTATCGGATACGCTCACTGGTCGGATTCGGACCCAAATGCCAAGTGGCGGCGCCCCTTCGCAATGGGACGCGCTGAAATCCAACGTCGGATTCCCGGTGGTTCTCTGTTGATCGACCACCGATCAGTGGGTAACCACCGGAATGGCGGGACGGGAACGCAATCCATGCCACCCAGCGGCCCACGCGAAAGCGGGATCACCGCAAGTGGAATCGGAAGAACATGCCCAAACCGTTCTGCTTCCAGCGGCGGATCATTCCCGGGGTGGGGAGCCAGAAGGTGTCGGGTCGGGGGATGCGGTCGCGGGTGAGGCCGACGAGGCCGAAGCGGTGCAGGTTTCGAGCCAGCGGGATGAGCGGGAAGTCGGGCTGGTAGCTGTAGTCCAGTCGGCCGCGGCCGAGCAGTTCGGTGATGAGGTGCGACATCTGCTCGGGCGAGCGTGTGATTCCCTTGATCTCGGGGTGTTCGCGCTGCCAGCGTTCGGCGATCTCCTGCGACGCGAAGAAGCTGTTGTAGTCGCACCATCCCACGACGCGGTCCGGCATTTCGCGCATGGGGTATCCCGAGGTGGACACGCAGAGTCGCGGGCTGGTAGCCCACCAGGACGCCGTCTCGTCCGACCAGGCGTACGGGCTGTTTGGTCTGTCGGCACACCGACTCCACGACCACCTCCGATCCAGGGAACTGACCCGAGATGGCGCAGGCTTCGACGGCGCATTCGGCGAACCACCGTTGCCGACCGTCGACGGTGACGCGGTAGTGGTTCTCGAAGGTCGCGAACGGGCGCGCGTAGACGAGTTCGCCCACTGCCGGCTGTGGACGGATCAGCGGTTCGCCTTGAAACGTCAGGCTTTCCGCGTGCTCGTGATCTTGGCGAGCGATACAGATCGCGCCTTCCAGATCGCGGAGATCCGATGACAGCTCCGCGTCCGACAGCGCGAACTCTTCGCGCAACTCCGCGATGCTCGGAGCGGTTCCCTGTTGTCTGACCTGGTCCATGATGCGCTGGCGGATCGTGCGGGCGCGGTGGGAAAGTTCTGCCATCACTGTCTCCGGTCGGTCGGGCGAACGCTGGTGGGGTTGCGGCGTAGCCGATTTCAGGTTCCGGGGAAGCCGGGCGGCAGTGGCTGGAAGTCGGCCTTGAATTTCGGGCCCGGGGACAGGCCGCGCAGGATGGCGCTGGTCCAGGCCACGGCCGGGAACCAGCCGGTGATCGCGTTGACCACGTGCTCGGGCGCGGGAACGGTGTAGAAGCGCAGATCCGCGCCGCGGTTCCAGTAGTCGTTGACCGTCGGGAGGGCTTCCGAGGGTGGCAGCACTTCGTCCCACATGCCGTGCCACCAGAGGATGGGGATGTCCGGGATGGTTTTGCCGAGGCTGTTCTCGCGCAACACCTTGACCGCTTCGGGGAAGTCGTCGAGGCTCTTGCCGGGTTGGAAGTATTCACCGATCGGGCGGTAGAAGCCGGTGAGCGCGATGGTGGCGTAGCAGCGGCTCGAGACGTCCTTGACGAGCTGCTGGCCTTCGGTGGTCAGCATGTCCGCGAGGGGGAACGCTTCGGGGTATTCACGGGAGAAGCCCGCGAATCCGAGCCACATGGTGAAGTTCCCGATCCCGGCCAGGCCGGGTTGTTTCACCATGGCGTAATCGACCTGGCGTGTCAGGTCCGCGGGCACTCCGCCCGCCGCGACGCCCAGCAAGCGCACATCCGGGGCGTAGCTCGCACGCAGTTCGGCGGCGCGCATGGATCCCGATCCGCCGCCGGAATACCCGTAGAGGGCGATACCGGAATCGGACAGGCCCAGGGTGGGGTCGTTCTTCATCGCCCGCAGGCTGTCGAGGACCATTTTGCCTTCGGCGAACGTGACGAAGGTGTTGAACTTGCCGTCGAAGTCGGGGATGTTGATCGCGAAGCCCTGTTCGAGCCAATACTGCAGTAGCGCTGACTCTTTCATCGTGCCGACCTGCAAGGTGTGCGAGGGGTTGCACGAGGAGTCGGTGGAATCGATCGCCTCTTGAAAGGACACCACCGGGCGCGGGCTTCCGATCCACGGGATTCCCGGGACGATGACGCTGGTCGCGGTGACGATCGGGTTGTCGTGCACATCGTTGGAGCGAAAGAGCAGCTGTTTGGTGTACACCGGGAACGGAATTCCCAGCAGCCGAGTCTGCACCTCGCGACTACGCACGATCTGGCCGGGCGCGTAATCGCCGAGATCGGCCGGATCGTCGTACCACGGATCCTGCGCAGGTGTCGGGATCGGCAGCTGAGCGTAAATCGAAGGCTCGGAAGGCAATTGCGGGAGCTGATTCTGATCCGACGGGAAGGTCGGCGGGAAGTCCGGAGACGCCGACCCGATACCGGCGGCGGCGCACAGCAGGACCATCCCTGAGACTGCCGCGCATGCTGTCCGGCGAATGGCTGTCGATCCCATGGTTCCTCCCGTGCGTCATCGCGCGTGGATGGCGGGCCCGCTGCTGCGATCAGCGGTTGCGTTGTCGATCGGAGCAACGGGCCCGAGCGTGTTGATGGGTTGGTCAGTGCCGGCAGAGCCAGTCGGTGCCGTAGTGCCCGGCGTTGCCGCCGTCGAGGTGCACCCAGTGCCCGTCGCCTTCGCACGCGCCGCCTTCGACGCGGTCGTTGTTCGGCGGCGGCGTGGTGGTCTCGACCGGTGGTGTGGTGGTCTCGACCGGCGGCGGCGTGGTTTCGGGGCCGGCTCCGTGATTGGGGTTGGTGCAGATGCTGCCTTCGCAGGGCACCCAGGTGCCGTCACCGTTGGGATTCGGGATGGCGTTCGGGCCGATGTAGGAGCCCCGCGGGCAGCCCGGGTCCTGGTTCTTCGCGCAGTACTCGGCGCTGAGGCCGTTGCCGGTCGAACCGTCGGCACCACGTCGGTCGGTGGTCGGCGCGGGCGCGGGCACGGTGGTGCTGGGGCGATCGTGCGGGGCCGTTGTCGTGCTCGTGGCGGAGACGCTCGCTTTGACGCTGGTACTGGTGGCGGGTGCGGGTGTCGAGTTGTCCTTCGAGCACGCCGCGGCGCCCAGGACCAGGATCATTCCCGCGAGAACTGTCAAAGAACGCTTCACTGTCATTCCCCTTGTCATATCGGCGAACTCGGCTCCGATGGGTGCTACGCGCTCGGTGAAAGTTGCCGCCGTCAGCGGCACACCGCGTCACTTACCGCCTGCGAAACCGGCAACAGCGGACTGGCCTTGCCGCCGGTGGCTTCCACCAGGAACACCAGCGGGTAGGCCACGATCGAACACACCGGCGACGGGGACGCGGGAGTCGCTTGTGCGACACCGGTCGCGGTAACAGTGGCGGCGGCGAGAGCGCCGACGACGACTGCTGCACCCAGGAATTTGCGCATGATGTGACTCCTTGCTCTCACGTCGGGCCAGACCTCCACTCACGGGAGGAGCCCGCCCTCGACAGTTAACTGATGACTTGCCATGCCGATCTTACTGAACAGTAGACTTAAACATCAGACGTATGTCAAGATGTCCGAATCGCGTTTCTTCGGAGTGCTATTCCCTGACCAGAGCCATTGAAAGGAGTAGCTGACGTGCCCGATCTCCCCCGGATTGCCCGTAACACCACCCTGTCGCAGCGTGTTGCCGACGAATTGCGTTCTCGGATTTCCTCGGGAGAATGGCCGGTCGGAACCAAGATCCCGCCCGAGCCGGAGCTGATCGAGGCGCTGGGAGTCAGCCGCAGCACCGTACGGGAGGCGGTGCGGTCGCTGGCGCAGGTGCGGATGCTCGAAACCCGTCCCGGAGACGGCACCTACGTGCGGGCGGACAATCCGCTGCAATTTCCGCTGCTGGATCGGATCGCGCGCGCACAGGTGCGCGATGTCCTCGAGATCCGGGCCATGCTCGAGGAATACGCCGCCCGCCTGGCCGCGCAACGCTGCACCCCCGAGGGCGCGCGCAGGCTGCGCGAACTGCTCACCGGCATCGACACCGCTGCCGCGCAAGCACATTCATTCGCCGACCTGCTGCCTGCCGGGCTGGCGCTGTTCCGCGGCATGAGCGAGGTCACCGGCAACGAATTCCTCGCCGAGCTGTACCAGCACATGGCCGCCGAACCCGTCGACCAGCTCGCCGACAACCCAGTCGGCAACGCTTACCTCGCACGGTGGCGTGCGCAAATCGGCGACCTCGTTGATGCCATCGCCGACAACGATCCCGCCCGCGCCGAGCGGACGGTGCGCGCCCTGCAAACCGACGCCCTCCACGAAATGCCCTGACCTCCCGCGTCCCGGCACAGCCCATCTGCTGCTTCGACTCGAAAGGACCTGCCACACATGCGATTCGGTGTCTCGATACCCAACTACGGCGCGGCCGTCTCCCCCGACCGTCTCACCGCCTGGGCACAGGGCAGTGAGCGACTCGGTTTCGAGCTGGCCATGGTCACCGACCATCTCGCTCAGCCCGCCGACGTACGCCGGGCCTACCCCGAGGACTTCTACGAATCCTTCGCCGTGCTCGCCTATCTGGCGGCGGCCACATCCACGATTCGTCTCGGCACCTCGGTCGCCGTGCTGCCGCTGCGCCATCCGGTGCAGACGGCGCGCGCGATCGCGACCATCGACCAACTGAGCGGTGGGCGAATCGTTTTCGGGGTCGGCGTGGGCGGCAACGAACAGGAATACCACGCCCTGGGACTCGACTACGCCCGACGCGGCGCGATCACCGACGAATACCTCACCGCCCTGAACCAGCTGTGGACCGGCAGGAAGGCGAGCTTCCAGGGACAGTTCGCCGCCTTCGACGACCTGCTCGCCACACCCTCACCGCACCAGGAAGCCGGGCCGCAGCTCTGGTTCGGCGGCGGCGCCAAACCTGCACTGCGCCGGGCGATCACGCATCACGGCACCTGGCATCCAGTTTTTCCCACCCTCGAAACCCTGGACGCCGGCGCGCGTCACGCGGCCGGGCTGGCCGAAGCAGCGCGCGCACCGGCGCCGCGGATCGCACCCCGGATACGGCTGTCGATCACCGCTACACCCTGTCACGAACCCGACCGCCCGCTCGGAGTCGGCTCGATCGAACAAATCACCGCCGACCTCCACGAGCTGGCCGCACGAGAAATCGAGACCGTCGTGTTCGATCCCGTCCACCACCCCTTCTTCCCCGACGCGCCCGCCTCCCGCGACAGCGCCCGCGACGCCCACGAATGGGCCGCGATCGAACAACTGGCCACCGAGATCCTCGACCCCGCCTTTCACATGGAGCCTGTCGCCATCAACGCATCCTGACAGCACCGATTCTTCTGCCACACAGGAGGAACGATCGTGAACACGAACCAGAGCGCCGGCATCGACATCCGATTCCCGAGCAACGGGCTTTCACTCGCCGGGACCCTTCGCCTCCCCCGTACCTGGACGGCGGGCACACGACTACCCGCGATCGTGGTCTCGCATCCGTTCGGCGGCGTCAAAGCACAGACCGCGGGCCTGTACGCGGCCGAACTGACTGCACGAGGCTTCGTGACCCTCGCCTTCGACGCCTCCTATCAGGGTGAAAGCGAAGGCCTGCCACGGTTTCTGGAAAATCCGGCCGCGCGCGTCGAAGACATCAAGAACGCGGTGACGTTCCTGACCACCAGCCTCGAGATCGACCCCGAACAGATCGGCGCACTCGGCATCTGCGCCTCCGGCGGCTACGTTCCCTTCGCCGCCCAAACCGACCACCGCATCAAAGCGGTGGCCACGATCAGCGCCCTCGACATCGGCGCCATGTTCCGCGACGGACTCGGCGGCACCCAGCCACCCGACGTCCTCGACGCCATGCTCGACGAAGCGGGCGCGGCCCGCACGGCCGAAGCCCGCGGCGAACCACCGCGACTGGACCACATCATCCCCGACACCCCCGAACAAGCCGCTGCCGCACCGCCCATGGGCCGCGAAGCCTACGAGTACTACCGCACACCCCGCAGCGGCCACCCCCGATCGACCAACCGGTTCGTCTTCCGCAGCATCGACCACATCGCCCAATACGATTCCTACGACGCGATCGAGCGGATCTCTCCCCGACCACTGCTGATGATCGCCGGCACCGAAGCCGACACCGCCTACTTCAGCCGAACCGCGATCGCGCAGGCCCACGAACCCAAAGAACTCTTCTGGATCGACGGCGCCAGCCACGTCGACCTCTACGACAAACCCGAATACGCTTCTGTCGTGGCGGACAAGCTCGCGGACTTCTTCACCCACAACCTCATCCGATCGAAAGTCGCATCGACGCATCCGGAAAGGCGTGAACACCACCCTGCGCTGATCGTAGCGCGCGGGATCTCACATGATCAGTGCCAGAGTGCCTTTGATCGATCCGCTCGTCCGGGCAGCCAGGGCTTCATTGATACCGGTGAAGGGGTAGGTATTGGTCTGGAGAGTAAGGGTACCCGCGCCGAGTTCGGTGAGCAGAGTGTCGAACACGTCGTCGGGGACGTGGCGGCGGACCATGTTCATCGGCAGCAGAGCGACATCGGCGGCCAGCAGCGTCGGCAGGTCCACGGTCAGGGTCTTGCCACCGACATAGCCGATCATGACGACCCGGCCACCTGGCTCGATCGCCGGCAACACGGTGGGGACGGTGTCCCCGCCGACGGTGTCGAGCACGACATCGACGCCGCCGTGCTCGCGCAGCCGCGCCGCCAGATCCGCACCACCGGTGAGGATCTCAGCGGCCGCCGGGGGTACGGCGGCAGCGTCGGCCTCGTTGCGGACCAGAGCGATGACGTGAGCGCCGGCGCGGGCCGCAAGCTGCACGGTCATCGATCCGACGCCGCCGGCGGCACCGGTTACCAGCACCCGCTGACCGGGCTTGATGTCACCGACGGGCCCCGCCGCGGCCCACGCAGTGGTCATCGGCGAGTAACACGTCGCCGCCAGTGCCGCATCGACCCGCTCGGGGATCACCCGCAATGCGGACGTGGGCACGGTGACCCGCTGAGCCCAGGTGCCAGGCAGTTCGAGCCCGACCCCGGCACCCCGGATCAGTACCCGCCGCCCGCGCACCGCGGGATCACCACTGAGCACCCGGCCCACACCGGCGGTGCCAGGCGTGAACGGCAGCGTGGGTCGGTAGGAGAAGCGCCCCGACATCACCGTGAGGTCGAGATGGGTGAGCGCGGCGGCCTCCATCGCAACCACAGCCCACCCCCCGGCTGCCTCGGCCGCCACCTCGGCCTCCTCCACCACAACCGTCGTACCCCAATCGCGCAGTTGCGATACCAGCACCCGCGATACCTGCTCGCTCATGGCTTCGATCAAAACACGAGGCGTAGCCGCACCCAGCAGCAGGTACGCCGACGGGTCCAGGCGTTCGAGCCACGAACGTCTTCGATCACCGCATAAAGCAGGAAAACCAACCCGACGCCGAGCGCATCGACCCAGACAGTAGTTGACCACGCGCCTCAGGGCAGCTCGACGAATACTCGCAGGGCAAACTCAGCCATCGCCGTCCAGGGATACCGCACCTCCTGGAGCCCGCACGAAATCTGTCCCGGACAGTCTTGATCTATCCATCTTCAGGCAATAGCCTGGCTAACTGAATTTGAGTCAGTCTGGTGTCAGACTGCAGAGTGGAGAGTCCTAAATGAGTACCTCGGCCACAAAGTCGTAGCGGACCAGCGTCGCCACCGCAGTGATGGCGGTGACGACCGTGATGTACGCCAGCCGCGCGGCACCACAACCAGATGAGACAGTTCCGGTGCCGGTGCAGGCGGCACCAGCCGTTCCGCTGCCACCCGAGCTCGATCCCGGGTTCTACAACCCGCCGACGGCTGCCTTCGCGGCCAAGGCCCCCGGCGAGATCATCGCCGCCCGGCAGGTCAATGTGGCCAACGCCGGGCTGATCCAGTCAATGTCGACGCCTGGCAAGTGTCCTACCGATCGAACAATTCCCGAGATGAAGCCATCCCGCCGTCGCCACCGTGCTGAAACCGCGCGGGTCGACACCCACCAAACTCGTCTCGGTCCAGATCGCCGAGGACTCCCTGGGCGGCTACTGCGCACCCTCGTACGCGGTGCAGCAGTGGTCAGCAGCCGCGTTCGTCGGCCAGATCGTCGCCCCGCTCGAATTCATCATCGCCCAAGCCGCGCTCCAGCAGGGCTGGGCCGTGGTGATCCCCGACCACGAAGGCCCCAACGGCGCCTTCGCGGCCGGACCACTGGCGGGCCGGATCACCCTCGACGGCATCCGCGCCGCCCGCGACTTCGCGCCGATGCGACTCGACCCACAAACCCGAATCGGCATGTACGGGTACTCCGGGGGCGCGATCGCCACCGGACACGCCGCGGAACTACACCAAAGCTACGCACCCGACCTCAATATCGTCGCCGCCGCCGAAGGCGGTGTTCCCGCAGACTTCGGCCCACTGCTCAACATCGGCAACGGCCAGGTCTGGGCCGGCATGATCATGGCCGCCGTCCTCGGACTCGCCCGCGAATACCCCAACTTCGCCACTCTGCTCAACCGCGACCTCGACCTGCTCGGCAAGGCCTTTCAGCGGTCAAAGGCGGGCTGTGCGTGCAGTACAACACGGGATTGTTCCCCTTCCTGAACCTCAAGGGGCTGCTGCGCGTTCCCGAAGGCGATCCGATGCTCAACCCCGTCGTCCAGGACACCCTCGATCGGACTCGCATGGGCAAAGCGGTACCCGACATGCCGATGTTCATCTGGCAGGGCAACCCCGACGAACTGGTCCCCGTCGGCCCGGTCAACACCCTGGTCGACACCTACTGCCAAAACCCGGACGCCCGAGTCCAATACACCCGAGAGCACGCGGGCGAACACGTCACCACCGAAGTGTCCGGCAGCGCAACCGCACTGCTGTGGCTTCGAGACCGACTCGACGGTGTCCCCACACCCGCCGGCTGCCACACCTCCGACGACGGATTGATGGCCCTCGATCCAGCCGGGCTGGGGCTGCTGGGACAAATCTTCGGCGAAACCATCGCCTCGTTCTTCGGCAAGGCGATCGGCAACAACTAGACACAACACCACCTCACCGAACCGACCGCAACCGCTCCGAGCCTCAACCCGGATCCTCCAACCGGGTTGAGGCTCGATCTCGAAACAGAACCCTCAGCACCTCGACATCAAACATCAACCACCCGATCAACCACCCAGAGCCCCAACACATCCCGCCAGGGAAAATCGCCAGGCGCGTGCCAGAGCCCGAATCTGTACAACCGTCTAGGAGCAATAGGTGGGCAACCCAACGATCACAGTCCCATTCGCCCCACACTGAGGCTTTTTCATCCTTGGGCGGCTTGGATTTCGCGGTCCTGGAGTGCGTGAACGGCTTTGGCGAGCTGTCCGGCCTTGTGCGGGCAGCAGCGTAGCTTCCGCAGTACTTTCCAGCTCTTGAGACTACGCGCACCCGGTGAACGCGCCAACGCCCAGCTCAAGACCTGGAAAGTGCTGCGGAAACTACGCTGCTGCCCGCACCGGGCCGGGCAACTGGTCAAGGCTATCCACCTCCTGCAAACCCGCGAGCTTCAAGCCGCCACCCAAGGATGAAAAGGGCTCAGTGGTGGTTTTTATGCGGGGCGGGTTGTTGTGGTTACTGGGGCTGGGGCGGGGATTGGGAGGGAGTTGGCGGTGGCTTTGGGGGAGGCGGGGGCGTTGGTGGGGGCGGTGGATGTGGATGGGGTGGGGTTGGGGGAGACGGTGGAGAGGGTCAGGGGGAGGGGTGGGAGGGTTTTGGGAGTGGTGGGGGATGCGGCGGATTCGGAACGGATGCGGGAGGTTTCGGCGGAGGTGGTGGGGGCGTTCGGGGGTGTGGATGTGCTGATCAACAATGCGGGGAGGTTGTTTTATGGTGGGGTGGGGGAGTCGGAGGTGGAGGACTTCGAGGTGGTGATGCGGGCCAATTTGGGGGCGGCTGTGGCTAGTACGAAGGCGTTTTTGCCGTATGTGGTGGAGTCTTCGGGTGGGCGGATCGCGAATATTTCTTCGGCTTATGGGCTGATCGGGGTGGGTGGGGCGGCGCCTTATACGGCGGCCAAGTTCGCGGTGCGGGGGTTCAGTGAGTCGTTGCGGTCGGAGTTGCGGGGGCGGCCGAACGTGGCTGTGAGTTGCGTGTATCCGGGTGGGGTGAAGACGGGGATCGCGTGGTCGGCGTTGGCGGCGGCGGGGGTGGATGCGCGGAAGGCGGCGGAGCGGTTCGATCGGGTGGTGGCGCGGACGGAGCCCAGAGTGGCGGCGCGGGTTGTGTTGAACGGCGTCGCGCGGGGGCGCAGTCGTGTACTGATTGGAGCCGATGCGGTGCTCGCCGATGCGGTGGCCAGGCTCGCGGGTGGGCAGTACGAGAAGTTGATTCGGCTGGTGGTGCGGGGATAGGAGGGGCGGGAATGGGTGGGACGCGCTGGCTTTTGATCGAGACCTTCGGTGGCGGTGAGCCGACCGTCATCGGACTCGGCAGTGCGCCAAGGAAATTCGTGCCGTTGGCGCAGATGTTCAGGCACCGTGAGACATTGGCGACGTTGCGCGCCGCGATCGAGGCGACGCAGGCGGCATTGCGGCCGCTGGAGATCCTGAGTGGTGACGGTCGCCGGCGCACCGTCACCCAGCCGTTGCTCATCGACGACGAGCGCATGCACGCCGTGCTGGTGTGGTCTGGGCCGGTGGAGGAAGAGGTGCCGCCGCGAGATCCGGTGGGGGCCTGGTATTTCAACCTCGCGACCGGGCAGTCCACCCGTTCCAACGATCTGCTCGACCTCTACGGGGTGGCGCCGGAGAACCGGGCCCGCGACCATGCGATCGCGGGCGTGTTCACCCGTGTCATCACCAACAGCGACGAGTCGGACGCCCTGGCCAAGGTGGTCAGGTCGGCACCCGGCACCGAACACCAGGCGGTGTGGACCGTGCGCCGCGACGACGGTGCGCTACGGGCCGCGCACTTCTCCTGCCGGATGCTCGAAGAGCAAAGTGCCGCAGGCAAATCCGAAGTGCTGATGCGCGGCGTCACGCACGATATCGGTGACGCCTTCGACATCAGCGGTGCACCGCCGCCGGTCATTCTCGAGCACCGGGTACTCGACGCGGCGGCGGAGGAAGGGGAGTTCCGGGCCATCGTGGATCTGCGGACGCTGCGGCTGTTGCGCTGGATGGGGCCGCCGATGCCCGAGATCGCGTGGCAGTCGCTCGCCGGCGAGCCGGTCCCGGCCATCCACCCGGAGGATTTGCCGGCGGCGAAGACGATGAGCCGCGACCTCGCGCACGCCCGCACCTCCGCGCTGCTGAGACTGCGCACCCTCGACAACGGGTGGAAGCCGGTGCACGCCAGGGCCGTTCTGATGGCACTCGATCAATACACGACCGCCGCGCTCGTCACGGTTCGGGAGGCTGACCCCCGAACCCCGTGACACACAGCAAACAAACCACCGGCAATGTTTGTCGGATTGGTAACACCGCCACGCGCCTCGGACGCCGCCCGCTCCTGGTCGCGAATGCTCGCTTCGGAATGCCCTTCGGCACCTGGGATTTGCTGGATTGCCCGTGGTCAGCGCCACTCGATACACTCCGCACGTACGCACCCGCGTGAGCGGGAATCTTGCCGGTCCTCCCCGTGAGACCGCCTGGCGCGTCGATGATAGGCCCTGATCCGGAAACGCTTGGCGTGCACCGGAACTCCGGGCTGCTCGACGGACGGAGGGCGGCGTCATGTTCGATTCGAAGCCATGGAACGTGCGGGGACGGCGGCTGGTTCGCACGTTGCTGCGCCGATTCGCCCACCGCCTGCTGCGTCCCGGTGAGATCGCCGTGCGGCACCATGTCGTAGCAGCCGAGCTGGCCGGATCGGAGATCGTGCGAATCCCCTTGGACCGCTTGCACATCGAAAGCCTAGTGCGGATCTCCGGGGAGAACCCACGCCACATCGACGCCCTTGCCCAGGTCGCGGGAGCCTTGCCGCCGATCGTCGTGCATCGACCGTCCATGACCGTCATCGACGGCGCGCACCGGGTGCGCGCCGCCCAGGCGGCCGGGGCGCAGTGGATCGACGCGATGTACTTCGACGGCGACGAAGGTGAGGCCCTGCTGCTCGCGATCCGGCTCAACCGCCGCCACGGCCTGCCCTTGTCGGCGGCCGACCGCAAGGCCGCGGCCAAGCGGGCGCTGTCACTGTTCCCCGAGTGGTCGAATCGCATGCTCGGCGAGATGATCGGCCTCCCCGAGCGCACGATCGCCGGCATCCGCCGACAGCCGCACGTGATCGGACGCGTCCACTGGGGGCGGGAGCGCCGCACCGAACAGCGTCACGCCGGACAGTACTGCGGTGAGAGCACGGATAGCGTGACGCGCCAAGCTATCCGGACCGACCACTCGTCCGCCGTACCGCACGCCCATGCCCCGACCCAGTCGGCTCACTTGTCGACCTCAGTGGCCCATTCACCAGCCGCTCAGTCGGCATCCGCGGCTGGCCACGCGCCGAATTCTGCCGCCCAGCACACATCCTCAACAGTGGCGGCCGGGGACCCGACACTCTGGGCCGATCTCTTGCACACCCTTCCTCCCCAATCCGCCGCGCTCCTGGCGGATTTCGCCCGCCGCCAAGCCGACAACTGGGCCGCGCTCGCCGACGCCGCCGCCCGCCGCGCCGACGTGATAGCCGAGACCTCCGCCGCGTGAGCTGATTCGCGCGGACCGGGACGGAACGGGCATGGACCCGGGCGCGGCCAGTATCTTGCGATCAGGTGCGCCCGCGACCGGTTGGGCGCGCAGGTGATGTCGATGTTGGGTGTGTATGGCGGAGTTGGCGGAGGTCCGGCGGATCGAGATTCGGGGCGGGGAGGGAGTCCGTGCCGGCGAGGTGTTCGAGGAATGGGAGGCAGGGCTCTCCGAAGCGTATGTGCCGCTGGCGGTTTCGCCGACCGGTTCGGGGGAGTTCAGCGGTTGGATCACCCTGGGCAGATATCCGGGTATGGAGTTGTCCACTCTGGGGGCGAGCCGGCAGCGGGTGGATCGCACCAGATCGCTCATCGCCCGCACCGAGGACGAGATCCTGCACACCAGCATCCTGCTCAGCGGTCGCGGTCGTTTGCATCAGGACGGACGGGTCGCCGACGTCGGGCCGGGCGAGATGGTCTTCTACGACAGCACCCGCCCCTATCACTGGGAGTTCGACGTCGACTGGACGATGGCCGCGGTGCTGGTCCCACTGCGCAGGCTGCGCGACCGAACCGGCCTCGCCGCGAGTGAGGTCCCCACCGCTACAACGGTTCTGCGGGGCGGCCCGGCGGGTATGGTGACCGGTTTCCTACGCGATCTGGCGGAGCTGCAGAACACCCGGCCGGACCAGGCCGCGGCCCTGAGCGGATCGGCGGTGGACCTGCTGATCTCCGCGGTCTCCCTGACCGTGGGCCGCCCGGTCCCGGGCGAGGTCGCCGCCACGCTCACCGTGCGGCAGGTGCTGGAGTTCGTGCGCCGCCATCGCACCGACCCCGCACTCACCGTGGACGACATCGCCGCGGGTTGCGGGGTGTCGCGGCGCACGCTCTACCGCGTGCTGGAGCAGTTCGAGGGCGGCCCCGCCGCGATCCTGCGCCGCATGCGGATCGAGCTGGCTCGCGAATTGCTCACCGCCCGAAGGGATCTGCCGGTGATCGCGATCGCGCGCGCCTGCGGCTTCGCCACCGAACGGCAGTTCTATCGAGCGTTCCGGCTCGAAGCGGGCATGACCCCGGCCGCCTACCGTTCGCGGGGAGTCGCCTGATCGTTCGCGGCCCCACGTCAGCAGTGCCGCGCCACGCGGACGAGGGTGCCGTCGAGATAGGCGGCGCGGCAGGCCCGCCGGGCGATTTTGCCGCTGGAGGTGCGCGGAATGGAACCGGCGGGAACCAGCAACAGATCTCGCAGCGAGACGCCGTGGCGGCGGGAGAGCACGCCTCGCACCCGGGAGGCGATCAGATCGGGGTCGAGAGTGCCGATGCCGGCGGCCCGTTCGGCTACCAGGACCAATTGCTCGGAGGAGTCGTCCGGGCTGGTGAGCGGGCGGCGAGCCAGCGCGTGAATGGGCAGGCGGTTGGCCGGCACCGCGAACGCCGCGACGAAACCCGGGCGCAGCGCGCTGCTGGCGTTCTGCGCGGAATGCTCGAGGTCTTGCGGATAGTGGTTGCGGCCGGCGACGATCACCAGATCCTTGACGCGGCCGGTCACATACAGCTGATCACCCAGGTATGCGCCGAAATCCCCGGTGCGCAGCCAGCGCGCGTCCGCCGGCACGCCCTGGGCGTGACTGTGCGCGGACAGCCTGCGCGTCAAGCTGTTGCGGAACGTGCGCACCGTCTCCTCGGGCCGATTCCAGTAGCCGGCGCCGAGATTGCCGCCGTACAACCAGATTTCGCCGACGGTGCCGTCGGGCTGCTCCCGGCCGGTCTCCGGATCGGCGATAACCGCCCATTGCGCTCGCGCCAGACTGCCGCAACTGACCTGCGCCACCGCGTCTTCCCGCCCGGCGGGGACGCACACCAGGCGCCCGGCCCCGAGCCGATCACGGTCCACGTGCACGACCCGCGCACCGGTCTCGGGCCGGGTGGCGGAGACGAATACCGTCGCCTCGGCCATGCCGTAGCACGGCGTGACCGCATCCCGCGGCAGCCCGTACGGCGCGAACGCCTCGGTGAAGGCGTTCATGGCCGAAACCGTCACGGGCTCACTGCCATTGATCAGGCCGACCACCTTCGACAGATCCACCGGCGTTCCCGGCGCGGGCCGTCCGCGGGCGGCGGCGTACTCGTAGGCGAAGTTCGGGGCGGCGGAGAAGACGCCGCCGCCGTCGGCGGTCGCACTCAGCTCCTTGATCCACCGAAACGGCCGCCGGATGAACGCGCTCGGCGACATCAGCGTCAGGTGCCGTCCGCACACCATCGGCAGAATGACGCACAGCAGGCCCATATCGTGGAACAGCGGCAGCCAGCTGACGCCACGGCAGTCCGCGTCGAGACCGAGCGCGTCGTACAGCTGCAGCAGATTGGTGGCGACCGCGCGATGGGTGATCTCCACACCGGCGGGCGTGCGCGTCGAGCCGGACGTGTATTGCAGGTACGCAATGGAATCGGCGGTAGCGTCCGGTCGCTCCCAGAACGCCTCCATGACGTCGGGTACCGCGTCCACCGCGATGATCCGCGGCCGACCGGCGGCTCGACGACCCGCTACGCCTGTTCCCGCGCCCCCTGGCCCCTCGCCCCCGACACCCGCCCCCTCGCCCGAGTCGACCCGCCGATGCCGGTAATAGTCGCGGACCCCGGCCGCCGCCCCGACCGTGGTGAGAACGACCGCCGGCGCGCTGTCCTCGAGCACCGCGTGCAGCCGATCGGTGTGACCGGGCTCGTCGGGCGTGAACAGCGGCACCGCGATGCCGCCCGCCGCGATGGCCGCGTAGAACGCGACCACATAGTCCAATCCGTGTGGGCACAGCACCGCGATGCGGTCGCCCGGCGCGCTCACCTGCTGGATGCGGGCGGCCACCGCACCGACTCGAAGCTGCAGCTGCGACCAGGTCAGCTCGTGATATTCGCCGTCGAGCGCGCGGGCATAGTCGACATACCGGTACCCGACGTCACCCCCGTGCGCCACGGCCCGCTGGTGGAGCAGATCGGTGAGCGTGACACTCGGCGGGATCTCGAAATCGGAGGCATCGGCGAACGGGTACTCGACCATATTCCTGCTCCTGCTGTCGTGAATTCGGGTGTGCAGTAAAAGCTTTCACGTCGAATTCGCAGCAGGCATAGTGTGCTGTAACGCAGCGGAGCAGTGTGTGATTGGCATTACGCGACCGGGGGCGGAGCCGCGAGTCAGCGGCCCCGCCCCAGCCGGTGGGTGAGGTGGTGAGGATCAGCGCGTCACACCCGGGCGCGAATCCACTTGTAGATGACCAGCAGCACGACCGCACCGACGATGGCGCCGAGGAAGGCGTGCTTGACCGGGGGGTGAACGTCGAAATGGTGGGGTGCGAACACCAGACTGCCCAGGGTGCCGCCGACGTAGCCGCCGATGATGCCGAGGACGACAGTCCAGATGATGCCGAAATCCTCCTTGCCGGGGACCAGGAGGCGGGCGATAGCACCCGCGATCAGACCGATGATGATCATCGTAAGGATGCCCATGGCATGCTCCTTGCCTTTGCGCTTACCGCATTCACGAAGGTAGCAGGGCCGAACGCGCGGATGAGCGTGTCGCAATACATCAGCGTGGCCGGTCGGTTCCCGCACCGCTAGGGTGATAGACGCTTTCACGGGGAGCGAAACGTGCGCCGATGCTCCGATTCCGGGGCCATCATGGAGCGAGCGATTCCCGCCTGCTCTCGAAAGGCCCACGCGCATGAGTGAGAATGCGCCCGACACCTCCTCCGACGCCGGTCAGGGCGCCTTCGCCCGCACCCTCGCCACCCGCGGCGGCCGGGCGGCCCCCGAGGCCCCGTTCGTCATCGAACATCGCGAAGCCCTCATCTACATGCTCTGCCAGGCGGCCGAGCTCGAGCACGGCATCATGTGCCAATACCTGTTCGCCGCCTTCTCGCTCAAGACCTCCGCCGACGAGGGGTTGAGCGCCGACGAACTCGACAAGGTCACGCGCTGGCGAAAACTGGTGTCGCACGTGGCCACCCAGGAGATGCTGCACCTGTCGCTGGTGCACAATCTGCTCTCCGCCATCGGGGCGGCGCCGCACATGGCCCGGCCCAACCTGCCGCTGCCGGCGGCGCACTATCCGGCGGGTGTGCAACTGGCGCTGCTGCCGTTCGGGGAACAGGCGTTGCGGCACTTCATGTTCCTGGAACGCCCGGAGGGCATGGACCTCGACGACGCCGAGGGCCTCGCGAACGTCGGCCGGGCCGCCGCCCATATGCAGCAGGGCGAAATCGTGCCGCGGCTACAGGATTTCGCGACCGTCGGGCACCTGTACCGCTCGATCGAACTCGGCATCCAGCAGCTGGCCGACAAGTACGGCGAGCGCTGGCTGTTCGTCGGCCCGCCCCGGGCGCAAGCGACCCGGAAGCATTTCCAGTGGCCGGAACTGGTGGCGGTGACCGATGTCGCGTCGGCGAAACTCGCCATCGACACCATTCTCGAACAGGGCGAGGGCGCGCGTGGTGACTGGCGCGACGCGCACTTCGGCCAGTTCGTCGAGATCTTCGACGAGTTCGAGCAGGCCCGGCGCGACAACCCGGACTTCCAGCCGACCCGGCCGGTACTGGCCGCCAATGTCCGTGCGCCCGAACGGGATATCCCCGTCCCGTTGATCAGCGATCCGGCGACCGCGCGGGTGACGGACCTGTTCAATGTCGGCTACGAGATCCTGTTGCAGATCTTCGAGCGGTTCTTCGCGCACACCGAGGAGACCGACGCGCAACTGCAGACCCTCGCCGACGCCACGGTCGCGCTGATGTTCGGGGTCATCCGGCCGCTGGGTGAACTCATCACCACCCTGCCGGCCGGACCCGATCATCCGGGCATGACGGTCGGACCCAGCTTCGAATTGTTCTACGAGACCGACTATTTGATGCCGCACCGCGAGGCGGCCTGGACATTGCTGACCGAGCGACTCGGGGAAGCGGTCGCCCTCGGCGAGTCCATTCGCGCCGATCTGCCCGCACCGGTGGGGGAGCGGCTGCGGCCGGTGACCAAGGCGTTCGCCGATATTCAGGCCACGCTGGCCGCGCACTTCCCGAGCTGGAACTCTCACGCCCGGCCCGAAAGCCTCGGGACCGATCCCGCGGTGCTGATCGCGGCACGCCAGCGTGCTGACGAATTCGCCGATCGCGTAGGCAATCTCGCCGCGACCGCGGGACTGGGCGCGCTGTTCCGCAGCGCCCATGCGCTCACCCGCGAATCCGGTCCGGCCGGGATGGCGGCACGCTTGACCGACAGCGTGCTGCGACCCTTATCGGAGGCGTTGATCCGGCACGACGGCCAGCGGAACCCGGTCGGCGATGCGGAAACTGCTGTGCTCGAAGAGGATTCGAGTATCCCGCAACGGCTGCACGCGCTCGCATCGGCGGCGACGCGACTGTGCCTCACCGCTGATCTGCCCGAACTCCTCGAGGCCACCGCCGCGCTGCAGGATCTGGCCTGCGGTGCGGCCGCGGCCGGGGCGCGCCCGCGACTGCGCGCGGAATTCGCCCAGCTGCAAGCCGGTGCGCCCAGCGCGATTCGCGTTGCCGAGAACGGGCCGTATCTGACCGTCAACGTGAACGTCGTCGATCATCTCGGCCTGCCCGTGGCGGTCGGTCCGACGGCCGTTTTGTGCCGGTGTGGCGCGTCGGCGCGCAAACCGCTGTGCGACGGCAGCCATGCTCGCATCGGCTTCAACGACGCGAAAGATCCTGCGCGAGTGGCGGATCGGCGTGACAGCTACCCGGGACAGTCGCTGACCGTGTTCGACAACCGCGGCATCTGCCAGCATTCCGGACTGTGCACCGACCGGCTGGAGACCGTATTCCGCACCGGCGCCGAACCTTTCGTCGCGCCCAATGGCGGGCGGCTGGACGAGATCGTGCGGGCGGTCCGCGACTGCCCCTCCGGAGCGCTGGGCATGGCCTTCGACGGGGTCGAGGCCCGTGACCTCACCGATTGGCACGCCACCCGCGCACCGGTCGTCGAAGTGACCAAGGACGGCCCCTACCGCATTCGGGGCGCCATCCCGCTGGCCGATGCCGAGGGCGGCGAAATCGACCGTGCTGCAGGCGCTTCCACGGAGCATTACGCGCTGTGTCGATGCGGGCAGTCCCAGAACAAGCCGTTCTGCAGCGGAATGCACTGGTATGTCGGCTTCCGCGATCCGGTGCCCGCGCCGGGGCAGGAGCCGACACTGTTCGAGTGGGCGGGCGGCTACCCGGCGCTGTATCGCATGACGGCGCTGCTGTACGAGCGCCTGATCCCCGACGATCCGCTGCTGGCACCGGCTTTCGCGGACCTGCGCGCCGAGCACTGGCGACTCGAGGCCGAATGGGTCGCGGCCGCGTTCGGCGCACCGGGTGAGTGCGGGCAGCCTCCGCGCCGGCCCACCCTCACCCCCGAACAGCAGCAGCGCTGGGCGCAACTGGTATTGCGGGCCGCCCGCGAGAGCGGCCTGCCGTCGGAGACCGAGTTCCGTTCCGCCTTAGCCGCTTTCGCCGAATGGGCGTCCACCGCCGACGGCCCTGCGCCGCAATGGGATTGGGGACCGGCCGGAGCGCCGGCGTATGCCGCCGAGCCGGCCGCCGAATCGGCCGAACCGGTCCTGCCCGGTCCCGAGGAGGCGGTGAGTTTCGCCGCCCACATCAAACCCCTGTTCCGGGACATGGATCAGCGGTCGATGAGCTTCGTGTTCGACCTGTGGTCGCTCGACGACGTCACCAAGCACGCCGCCGAGATCCTCGACCGCCTTGCGGCGGGCACCATGCCGTGCGACGGCGCGTGGCCCGCCGCACGGGTCGAGGTGTTCCGGCGCTGGACGGAATCCGGCATGCGGCCCTGACCGATTCAGCCCAGGCGCACCGGCAGGGCCGCGATGTCGTTCTGGGTCATGACCGGCAGGTTCACGATTTCCTCGTCCGGCGTCGCCAGACTCAGGTGCGGGAATCGGTCGAACAGGGCGGGCAGGCCGATGGCGGCCTCCAGCCGGGCCAGCGCCGCACCGGGGCAGATGTGCGGTCCGTAGCCGAAGGAGATATTGCGGCCCGCCGTCGGCCGGGTGATGTCGAACTCGTCGGCGTCCGCGCCGAACACCGCGGTGTCACGGCCGATGGCACGGTAGGACATGACCACGCCCTCGCCGCGCTCGATGACCGTGTCGCCGACGGTGATGTCCTCGGTCGCGAAGCGCATGAGCAGATGGGTGACCGGACCGTCCCAGCGCAGCGTCTCCTCGATGACCTGCTTCCACTCCACCTCTCCGGCGCGCACCGCGGCCAGCTGCTCGGGGCGAGACAGCAAGGCGCGCACCGTGTTCAGGATCAGGCTGACCGTGGTCTCGTGCCCGGCGGCGACCAGCGCCTTGAGATTGCCGACCACCTCCTCCTCGGTGAGCGGGTCGCCGCCCTCGTCGGCCAGGATGAGCGCGCTGGTCAGATCGTCACCCGGCTCGGCGGTCTTGCGGCGGACCATCTCGGTGAAATAGACGTCCATGGCGTCGATGATCGCCAGCCGCTCGTCCTGCGGGGTGACCATGGAGAAGAACTTCCGGTACCAGTCCAGCAGCATGGCCTGATCGTCGCGGGGGACCCCCATCAGTTCGGAGATCACGCGCATGGGCAGCGGGTAGGCGAAGACCTGCTTGAGATCGACCGGCGCACCGTCCGAAGCGGCCTCGTCGAGATCGTCGAGCAGCTCCTTGGTGAGCCGTTCGATATTGGGACGCAGCTCCTCGAGGCGGCGCGGGGTCAGCGCCTGGGTGGTCTTGATGCGCAGCCGGCGGTGCTCGGGGCCGTCGACGGTGAACATGGAGCGGCCCGCGTCGATCATGCCGATCAGCGGCCACTGTCGGGTGACGACGCCGTCCTGCCACAGTTTCCAGCCGTCGATGTCCTTGATCAGCCTGGTGTCCGTGAGCAATTGGCGCGCCACCGTGTGATCGGTGACGGTCCAGACGGGGACGCCCAGCAGATCGATGCGGGTGATCGGGCCGGCGGCGCGCAGGCGGGCGGTCTCACCGGCGAGATCACCCACCATCGGATCGATACTGATGGCATGCGGGCAAGCGGAACTCACTGGAAACCTCCGAGAGCGCGAACAGGGGTGAAAACAACAGGGAGAGAGTTCATTCCGCGCAGGAACGGGGACGGCCGCCGCACCAGCGCACCGGCGGGCACCGCCAGGTCCACATCGGGCAGCCGGTCCAGCAGCACCTCGATACCGGTCCGCGCGATCGTCTCCGCGATCTGCTGCGCCGGGAACGGGCAGCGGTATTCGCCGTGGCTGAAGGCGAAATGGGCGCTGTTGCCGGTGTGCGTGGCGGCATTGCCCACCGACTGCCGCACGTGCGGATCGGTATTCGCCGCCGCCAATCCCAGCAGCAGCAGGTCACCGGCGCGAATCGTCTTGTCCGCCAGGCGCGTATCGCGCGCCGCCCAGCGCCCGGCCAGGATCGAGGAGGGCGCGTCCTCCCACAGCACCTCGTTCATGGCCTGATCCACGCTGCGCCGGCCGCCGCCCAGCGCGGCCGCGAAACGGTCGTCGGTGAGCATCAGGCGCACCGAGTTGATCAGCCAGTCGGCGGTGGGCAGGTGCCCGGCGGCCGTCACCGCCATCAGGTCGTTGACGTACTCCTCGTCGGTGAACGGCGCGGGATGGGCGAGCATGCGCGAGACCAGATCGTCGCCGGGCGCGGCCTTCTTCACCGCCAGCAGATGCTGCATGTACTGCATGAACCGCAGATGCGCCGCCTGCGCGTCCGCGCCGCCATCGGCCAGCGCCTTCATGGCGCGCGCCAGGCCGGGACCCTCCGTGTCGGGAAAACCCAAGAGCCAGGCCAGCACCAGCACCGGCAGCGGTTCGGCGAATTCCGCCACCAGGTCGGCTTCGCCACGGCCGCAGAAGGAATCGATCAGCCGATCCGCCGAACTCTCGCAGACGCGGCGCAATTCGAACGGATCCACCGATTCGAGGGCGGGCTCCACCATGGCCAGATGACGGCGATGCTCCGCGCCCGCGGTGAAGTAGATCGAGGGCATGGGGGTGCCGACCATGGGCAGCAGCGGCCAGTCCGGGGGAATGTTGGGCCACTGATTCCAGAGGCCGACGTCGCGGGGGAACAACTCCGGGGAATTGGTGACCTGATGCAGCTCCCGGTAGCCGAGCACCAGCCACGCCGGAATGCCGCCCGGCAGTTCCACCGCGGCCACCGGGCCGTGATCGCGGCGCATCTCGCGGTAGAGGGCGTGCGGGTCGGTGTGGAAGCGGGGGCCCGACAGCGGGACCGCGCCCGGCTCGTGCGGCACCGGGCAGGCGCCGCCCTGGGCGATCGAGGTCATGCGGGATTCCTCCGAGCGATCTCCGGGCGGTAGCGGTACTCGACCAGGCTGATCAGGACGTCCTTGCAGGAGTCGCGGACGCGGGCGTCGCAGTCGAGCAGCGGAATGTGCGGATCCAGATCCAGCGCGTCGCGCACCTCGGCCAGACTGGGTCCCGGCCCGAAACTGTTGCACGCCACGACGAACGGCGTGCCCTGATGTTCCAGACGGTCGATGGCGTACCAGGAATCGGCGATGCGGCGCTGATCCACCAGCACGATCGCGCCCAGCGCCCCGGCGAACAGGCGATCCCACAGAAACCAGAAGCGTTCCTGGCCCGGCGCACCGAACAGATACAGCACGTGCTCGTCGTCGACGGTGATGCGGCCGAAGTCGAAAGCCACGGTGGTGGTGGACTTTCCGGGGATCCCGGCCGGATCGTCGACGCCGTGGCCGACCTGTGTCATGGTGGCCTCGGTGTCCAGCGGGCGGATCTCGCTCACCGAGCGGACCATGGTGGTCTTGCCGACGCCGAAGCCGCCCACGATGACGATCTTCAATCCCTGGCGGGCCGCGGCGGGCAGCGGCGCGTCGGCGCGCGCGGGACGGGTGTCAGAGCTTACGGAGTCCAACGAGCACCTTTTCCAGGGTGGTGGTGTCGGGCGACCAATTCCATTGCCGCGCGGCATGTTCGGGATGGCGCACCGTGATCTTGCCCGCCGCCAGCAGGTCCGACAGCAGAATGATGGTGATGCCGACCGGCAGGCGCAGCTCGGCCGCGATCTCCACCACCGCCGTCGGCGCGCGGCACATGTCCAGGATGGCGGCGTGCTCGGACTGCATGCCGCGCACCGGATCACACTCGCTGACCACCAGCGTCACCAGATCGAAGGCGTCCGAATCCGCCTGGCTGCGACCGCCGGTGAGCGTGTAGAGGCGATCCGGATCCTCGTCGGGCCTGGTCACGACACGCTCACTCCCGGGACCCGCGGGGCCACGGCCAGATACTCGCCGAGCTGTTCCACCAGCTCGCGCATATTGTGCCCGACCAGCCCAGCGTCCGCGTCCTCCGCGGCCACCACCGCGATATGCGCGCCCACGCCCGCCTCGACGATGAACAGAATCCCGCCGTAGAACTCGGTCATGGATTGGCGCACGCCGCCGCGGCCGTCCCCGAACTCCACCGAGGCGCCGTGCGAAAGGCTCTGTATCCCAGCCGCGATCGCCGCCAGCTGATCGGCGCTGTCGGTCCCCAACTCCGGGGTATGACAGATCTTCAACCCGTCCCCCGACAGCAGCAATGCATGCCGCGCCCGCGGCGTACGCCCCAGCAGCTGCTCGAGCAACCAACCCAGATGTGTCGCGGACGCTGTCATCGATCGGTCTCCCAAGAGGTCGGAGGGGCGGGAAGATGCGGTGTGCCACCGTCGTTTTCGCGCCGCGACTCACCGCGGCGAATACCATCGAGCAGCGACGCGGCCCGCGCCCCCGCCCCGAACTCCCCACGGCCGGTACCGGAATCGCCGGCCGACCCCTGACCACGATTGGTCAGCGCGGCGGGATCGAGATTCGTGAACGCCGCCGGGGCAGGTCCACCACTGTCACGACCGGTGACCGCGCGCTGGAAGGCAGCCAACGAGTTCGGCGAAGCCGGCGGCCGCGGTCTGGCAGGCGCGGCCGGCGCTCCAAGGCCGTCCGGATGCACCGAAGCCAGGGTGCTGCCCCGACGACGCTTGGGCAGGCCACCTGAAGTAGTGGAATCCTCACCGATCTTGCCCGACTCGGCGGCAGATACTTCGTGGACAGATCGATCAGTGTCCAATTGTGCTGCCGCCGTGGGCTGGTGAACCGTCGGGAGTACGGCGGCCGGAGTGTGCTGAGTCAACGCGGCGGGTCGGGGTGGGACGGCGGGTTGGGGGCCGGTGGTGGCGGGGAGGGGGGTGAGTCGGGAGGAGGTGGTGGAGCGTTCGAGGCGGGTGGTCAGTTCGCGGGGGACGACCACTACGACGGCGGTGCCGCCGATGGCGGAGGGGCGGTAGCTGATGGTGAGGTCGTGTTTGCGGGCGAGGTGGCCGACTACGGCGAGGCCGAGGCGGGTGCCGGACAGGGAGGAGAGGTCGGTGGGGCGGCGGCGGGTGGTGACGGCGGATTCGGCTCGGCGCAGCGCGGATTCGCTCATGACCAGGCCGCTGTCCTCGATGGTGATCACGACACCGGCGGGGACCTCGGCGGCGTAGACGTGCACCTCGGTGGTGGGCGGGGAGAAGTTGCAGGCGTTGTCGAGCAGCTCGGCCAGGGCGTGCATGACACCCTCGGCGGCGTGACCGGCGATCGCGATCTCGGTGATCGCGCGCAGGCGGACCCGCTGATAGCCGGCGACCCGACCCATCGCGCCACGCAGAATCGATTCCATGGCAATGGGTTTGGCCCAGCGGCGACCCGAGCGCGCGCCGCTGAGCACCGCGATGCTGTCGGCCAGCCGGCCCGCCTGCGCGGTGCGATGATCGAGTTCGAGCAGGTCGGCGAGCACCTTCGGGTCGGCGTGCCGATGCTCCATCTCGCGCAGTTCCGCCAGCATGCTGGTGCTCGCGGCCTGCATGCGGCCCGCCGCCCCGGCGAACGCCGCCAGCGCCGCCGCCCGCCGGTTCTCGCTCTCCTTGGCGGCCCGCGCCTGCTCGGCGACCTGTTCGCGCAGCGCCGCAATCCCGCTCTCCGACTCGGCGATTCGGGCCTGCGCGGCGGCGATCGTGGCCGCGACCCGGGCGTCGGCCTGTGCTCGATAAGCGTGCGCTTCCCGCGTGAGCTGCCGGGCGCGGCCTCGATAGAAGACGGCCGCCGTCACCGAGGCGGTGAGCAGCAGTGCCGCGACGCTCGCGCCGATCGCCAGCGGTAGCCGAAAATCATTGGGGGCGAACAGGACCGCCGCCGCCACTGCGGCCGCGCAGACCAGCAACGAGATCGCCGGCGTGAGAAAGGGCGGGCGCTGACTCCGAACGGGTGGTTGCTCCCCGCCCGGCGGACTGAGTGATTCCGACACGCTCCGCACTTCCGCACCGACCTTCACCAGGGCGGCCGCCCCGATGCCCCCGACCGTCCCCGCCCACGCCGACCGTGTCGAATACACGGTCCGCCAAGCGGATTCGGATCTGCGGGACAGAGCATAGGCGCACCGGCGGGGCGGCGCTACCCGAGCGGGAACGCGCTGGCAAACGCCGGTCCCGCTGAGCGGTACGGCCTCACGCCCGACTGATCACGTGGTTGCGGGTGCTGCTGTAGCCGTAGCCGAGGACCGCCGCCAGATACAGCGGCAGCGCCGCCGCCGCCGGCAGCAGCAGGCCGATCGCCGCGATCACATCGAAGACCACGAAACCCACCACCGCCTGGATGCTCTCCCGGCGAGCGTACGCGGCGTCGTAGCCCGGCTCGAACAGCGCCGGATTGCGCTGCAGCGCAACCCACATCACGAACCAGGCCGCCGCCTGCAACGCACCCACCACACCGTAGAACGCCGTCGCCGCTTTCGCATTCGGACCGCCGTCCTCGAGATGGTGCGCCAGCACCGTGGTGGGGAACGGCAGGAACGCCACCGCCAGGAGCAGCAGCAGATTGCCGCAGTGCAGCAGCCCGTCCATGTGCCGGATGCGGGCGAAGAAGCGGTGATGGCACAGCCAGATCACGCCGATGGTGAGAAACGAACCGGCATAGGCGAGATAGCTCGGCCACAACCCGGCCAGCTCCCGCCACAGCTCGCCATCCGGGGTCTCGGGAACGCGAATCTCGAGGACCAGCAGGGTGATCGCGATGGCCATCACGCCATCGCTGAAGGCCTCCACGCGGGTGGTGCCGGTCAGGCGCGAGACACGCTCGGGGACCGCGGGTGGTGCGGCCGAGAGTTCGGGTTCAGGGTGCTGCATTCCAGCATTATCGAAGGGTGTCCTCGCGCGCCTGCTTGCGCATGCGGCGGCTGGCCACCAGCGAGCCCAGCGCGAAACCGAAGACGGGAATGCTCACGATCGGCGACCAGGCGTTCACCTGCGGCCCCTCGGGTCGCAACAGGGTGATGATGCGCACCGCCGCCACCGCCACCCCGCTGAGCCCACCGAACATGAACAGCGCCAACGGTAATCGGAATCCCGGCGGCACCGTGCGATAGCTCAGCACCGAAGCCGCCACCACCACGCCGTTCACCGCGACGCCCGCCAGCGCCAGGATCCAGTTGTGGGACTGTGCGGTCACATACGACGGATGCAGCGGATCGTAGGTGAGCAGCAGCGCGGCTTCCAACGCGATCAAGCCGAGGTAGAAGGCGCGTTCGAGCAGGGCCCGCCCCCACGCGTTGGCCACCGTGACGCCGATCAGGGCCCCGGCCCCGACCAGCGACATATCCGCGATCAGCCCCGGGAAGCGCTCGAAATGCCCACTCGGCAGCGCCATCTCGTTGGCGGAACCGATCAATGCCGGGGTGCGCAGCAGCGCCCACGCGGCGAGCAGCGCCAGACCGACGGTGAACGGCCGTGATTCGGGGATGCGCCAGCGCGGCAGCCGGGCGGCCGCCGCGGCCAGCGAGCACAGGGCGGCCAGGACGGTGACGACACTGTTCACCGGAACAGCCTCGCGCCGACCTCCCCGCGGGACGGTTTCCGCCGCGCCGTTTCCTCCGCCTCTTTATCGCGCCGCAACAACTCCGTGAGCAATTGCCGGGTGGTGGCCTCCCGGATGGCACTGCCGGATCCGGCGCGCTGCGCCTCGGCCTCGGTGATGATGCCGGCGATCACCTGCACCTCCACCGGATTGGCGTTGTAGGCGCGGGCGATCTCGATCAGCGTTTCGACCGGCGGGGTCGGCTGGGTCAGATGCCGGGCGAGGGTGGCCTGTGGAATTCCGGTCGCCACCGCCATGGCGCGGGTGCTGTCCCCACCGGTCAGCTCCTCGACCCACACCTTCAACCGATCATGCACGCCAAGGATTCTCGCACGCCCTGCCTCAGGATCGGGGCAGGGCGTGCGAATTCGAAGGATGCGGCGGTCAGCGGGCGCCGGTGCGCACGCCGTCGCGGATCTGATACACGCGGGAAGTGGTGATATCGCCCGCGGCCTTGGCGATCAGAAAGACGCGCTCCCCGGCGGCGGTGGCGTTCTTGATCTTGTCGCGCCAGACGGCGTCGGCGGCCTGGGCGGCTTGTTTGGCGGCCTCGCGAGCGCGGGTGGCTGCGCGGACGTCCTGCAATAGCGGGGTGGGCATGGGAGGCACCTCTCTGTGTCCCCGGATGGTGGGCGGCGGATCTCGCCGCGCCTCCAAACTAGGCGCCCGCATGACTCGAAGTCAAGTCTGCTTGCCTCGAAAATGACTCACATCGCGTTCGCTGTGAGGGGAATATCGCACCGCCGCTTGACCTCGAGTTAGGTCGAGGTTCGATGCTCGATGCAGCGGCACGCAGCCGAGATCGACAGGGAGGCAACGACATGCGAGTGGTAGAGGCGAAACAGTTCGGCGGGCCCGAGGTGCTCACGGTGACCGAAGCGCCCGATCCGGCCCCGGGTCCCGGTGAAGTGGTGGTGCGGGTCGCCGCCGCGGACGTGATGTTCCTCGACACCACCTTGCGCAGCGGCGTGGCGAGCCAGTGGTTCGCGGTGGAGCCGCCATTCGTGCCCGGCGGCGCGATCGCGGGCACGGTCGCGGCCGTCGGATCCGACGTCGACCCGGCCTGGATCGGCCGGCGGGTCGCCACGGCGACAGCCGCGAGCGGCATCGGCTCCGGACTGCCCATCGGCGGCTACGCGGAACTGGCCCTGGCCAAGGCCGAGACCCTCGCGGAGATTCCCGAGGCGCTGGACGTCGTGCGGGCCGCGGCCCTCGTGCACGACGGGCGCACCGCACTCGCCATCGTCGACCGCGCGCCGATCCCCTCCGGGCAGTGGGTCCTGATCACTGCCGCCGGCGGCGGTCTGGGCACCCTGTTCATCCAGCTCGCCCGCGCGGCCGGGGCACGGGTCGTCGCGGCGGCGCGCGGCGCCGCGAAACTCGCACTGGCGCAACGGCTCGGCGCGGACCTGGTGATCGACTACTCGCACCCGGACTGGGTCGAGCAGGTGCGCGCCCACACCGGCGGGGTGCATTTGGTGCTCGACGGCGCGGGCGGTGAGATCGGCGGCGCGGCACTGGCCGCTCTCGAGTCGGGCGGCGTATTCGTCGCCTACGGCACGTCCGCGGGTGGCTTCGCGGCGGTGGATCCGGAAGGCGCTGCGGCCCAGGGCATCACGGTCGTTCCGCTGTTCGACATCGCTACCCCGGACACCGATTGGCTCGCCCTGCACGAGCGCGCCCAGACCGCGGCGGCGGCCGGACGGCTCGAAGTGGTGGTGGGCCAGACCTTCCCGCTGTCCGAGGCCGCGGCGGCACATGCCGCGATCGAGGCGCGCAGCGCCGTGGGCCGGACCATCCTCACCGTCTGATCGGCGTGTCGTGAACGACCGCCCAGTCTTCCGGAGCAAGGTGGACTGGGCGATCGGCGATCTCGAATCAGGGCTCGGGACACGGAGGTGGCGATGGGCGTTCGGTCCGCGACGTTCGGGACGATGCGCGCCGCGCTCTGCCTGGGGATGGCCGCAGCCCACCTGGGCTGGACGGCGTCGATCGGGTCCGGGCAACCCGCGCCCACCGATATCGAGCCCCTGGACGTTCCCGCGCGCACCTCGATCTCGGTGCGCTCGATCGTGCCGGGCGCGGGCTGGGGCACCGCCAACGAGACCGAAGAGCGTGCGGCCCTGTCGCTTTCGAAGCTCTTCATCGCCGACTACGCGCTGCGTCACGGCGACGGCTCGCCGGCCGACCGCGACCTGTGCGAGCGCATGATCCGCAAATCCGACGATGCCGCCGCCGACCGCCTGGCCGCCGAATACCCGTCCGCCATCGACGACATCGCCCGCGAATACGGCCTGCGCGCCACCCACGGCGCGGGCGGCTGGGAATTCTCCACCACCAGCACCGCCGACGTCGCCGACTTCCTCGCCGCCAAGATCCGCACCGAACCCGACAGCCCCCTCCTCGCCTGGATGGAGGAACCCGCCGACAAGGCCGCCGACGGCACCCGCCAAGACTGGGGCACCGCCCGGTTGCCCCAGGTGCTCGGGACCAAATGGGGTTGGTCGGACGTCGGCGACCCGGAAGTGGCCTCGGCCTCCTTCGGCCCGGGCTTCACCGTCGCCGCCCACACCTACGGCACCGCCGATCAGCAAACCCAAGACGTCCTGAACGTCCTGTGGGGGCCGATCGGAACTCTCACTCCGCCTCGTCACTGAGGTCGCCGACGTCGCCGAGGTCGATCCGGCCCAGCGTGAACTCCGCCACGGCAGACAGCACTTGCATTCGGAATGGTTGTGAGAACACAATCGTTGTGTGCTTACAACTGTCGAGGAATTGAGTGCGCGGCGGAAGACGGTGATCCTGGTCACCTGTTGTCTGAGCCTGCTGATCTCTTCCATGGACGCGACCATCGTCAACGTCGCCATCCCCACCATCCGCACGGATCTCGGTGCGCCGCTGTCGAAACTGCAGTGGATCGTCGACGTCTACACCCTCACCCTCGCCAGCCTGCTCATGCTCTCCGGCGCAGCCGCCGACCGCTTCGGGCGTAAACGGGTCTTCCGCATCGGCCTGCTCACCTTCGCGGCCGGCTCGCTGCTGTGCAGCCTCGCGCCCAGCATCGAGGTCCTCATCGGCGCGCGGTTCGTGCAGGCCCTGGGCGGCTCCATGCTCAATCCCGTTGCCATGTCGATCATCACGACCACCTTCACCGGCCGGGTGGAGCGGGCCCGCGCGGTCGGGGTGTGGGGTGCGGTGGTCGGCATCTCGACGGCACTGGGCCCCATGGTCGGCGGCGTGCTCATCGACAGCCTCGGCTGGCAGTCGGTGTTCTGGATCAACCTGCCCATCGTGGCGGTCGCCTTCACCCTCACCACCGTCTATGTGCCGGAATCGAAGTCGGCCAATCCGCGCGGCATGGACCCGATCGGCCAACTGCTGGCCATCGGGGTGCTGTTCACCCTGGTGTTCGGCCTGATCGAGGGCAAGCCCGCCATCTTCGTGCTCTCGGCGCTGGCGCTGGCCGGATTCGTCTGGCACGAGGCGCGACATCGGTCGCCGTTCATCGATCTGCGCTTCTTCCGCAGCTTCCCGTTCTCCTCGGCCACCGTCATCGCGGTGTGCTCGTTCGCCGCGCTGGGCGCGTTCCTGTTCGACATGTCGCTGTATCTGCAAGGCACACGGCACTTCTCGGCCGTGCACACCGGCCTGCTGTACCTGCCGATGGCGCTGGGCATGCTGTTCTTCTCGCCGCTGTCGGGCCGGCTGGTGGGCCGCTACGGCACCCGGCCGTCGCTGCTGGTCTCCGGGGTCCTGATGGCCGTCGGCGCGGTGTGCCTGACCCTGCTGCGAGCCGACACCCCCATCTGGCAGCTCGTCACCACCTTCGTGATCTTCGGCATCGGCTTCGGCATGGTGAACGCGCCCATCACCACCACCGCGGTGAGCGGTATGCCGCTGGATCGCGCGGGCGCGGCCGCCGCGGTGGCCTCCACCAGCCGTCAGGTCGGCGTGAGTCTTGGTGTGGCACTGTGTGGTGCGCTCTCCGGCGCGGGATTGTGGTGGACGATCGCCGGTTTCGCGTCCGCCGTGATCGCGCTCGGCGTGGCCGCCAATACCGACTGGGCGTACCGTTCCCGCGATCGCATCGCCCCGCTGCTCGAACAGAAGGTCTCCGCTCATGCCGGCTGACACGCCCACGACCGACGAGGTCTGGCGGCAACTCACCCACCTGGTGATGGACACCCGCGACGGCTGGAAGCGCGCCGTCGCGGAGCGAACCGGCATGCCGTTCAGCCGCTTTCGCGTACTGCGCCGCCTGCTGGCCGGCCCGCTGACGGCCAAGCAACTGGCTGCGGCCGCCGCCATGGACGCGCCCGCCACCACCGTCGCGGTCAACGATCTCGAGGATCGCGGCCTGGTGATCCGCACCATCGACCCGACCAATCGGCGCTGCAAGCTCATCTCGATCACCGACGCCGGCCGGGAGACCGTCGCGTACGCGAAGGAAACGCCCGATCCCGCGCCCGCGGAACTGTCCGCCCTCGGCCCCGATGACCTGCGCACACTGCACGAGATCCTGCGTAAGCTCGATCGCTGACTTACCTCGCCGTGATTGAACCGTTATCGTTTGTCCTGTGCGACACCGACACTGGACATCCCTGGCGGCCCTCTGCGGCGCCCTGCTGATCGCGGGCTGCGGGCAGAGCATGACCGCCACCCCGGTCTCGGCGTCCGTGCCGCGGCCGGCCCCGGCCTCACCGCTGTCCCCGATCGCCGGCCAGACCGTGGTCATCGATCCCGGCCACAACGGCGGCGGCGCGGCGCATCCCGATCAGATCAACGCCCAGGTGCCCGACGGGCGCGGCGGCACCAAGGCCTGCAACACCACTGGCACCAACGCCGAGGACGGCTACAGCGAGCACGAGTTCAATTGGGATGTGGGCCAGCGGGTTCGCGATCTGCTCAGCGCCCGCGGCTTCCACGTGATCATGAGCCGCGACAGCGACGACGGCGTCGGCCCGTGCGTCGACGAACGCGGCACCCTCGGCAATCGCGTCGGCGCGGCGGCCGTGGTCTCCATTCACGCCGACGGCGCGCCCGCCGGTGCGCACGGCTTCCACGTCGCCTACTCCTCGCCCGCCCTCAACGACGCTCAGTCCGGGCCGTCGGTGCAGCTGGCGACCACCCTGCGCGACACCATGGTCGGCGCGGGCTTCACCACCTCCACCTACGTCGGGTCCGACGGGCTGAATCCGCGCGCGGATCTGGCCGGCCTCAACCTCTCCGAGCGGCCCACCGCGCTGATCGAGTGCGGCAACATGCGAGATCCCGGCGATGCCGCGATCATCGAATCACCCGACGGCCGCGCCCGATTCGCGCAGGCCATCGCCAATGCCATCGCGGCCTATCTGGGCTAGCACAACGGTCTGCACGACTCACGGCGCGGGGTGTGTCCGCGCCCGGTTTGCCGTGAGTACATTCGTCACGTCATTTACGGATTATTTTCGGGAAACCGGACCAGTCGAGTTCCGGGGAGGACTCCTTGACCACGACCGACGCTCGGCCGCGCTCGCGTTTCGCGAACTGGCTACTCGAGGACGCGGGTGAGCATCACTCGCAGCTTCCGGGGCCGATGGCCAAGAAGGCGCCCAAGGAGCATCAGCACAGCTGGTGGAAGGTCATGTGCCTGACCGGTGTCGACTACTTCTCGACCCTGGGCTATCAGCCGGGCATCGCCGCGCTGGCCGCGGGCGTGCTGTCCCCGCTCGCCACCCTGGTACTGGTCGCGCTGACCCTGCTGGGCGCGTTGCCGGTCTATCGCCGGGTGGCCCGCGAGAGCCACAATGGCGGCGGCTCGATCGCCATGTTCGCCAACTTCCTGCCCAATTGGTGGGGCAAGATCTTCATTCTGGTGCTGCTGGGCTTCGCGGCCACCGACTTCACCATCACCATGACGCTGTCGGCGGCCGACGGCGCCGCCCACATCGTCGAGAACCCGAATGTGCCGGCGTTCCTGCACGACCAGAACATGATCATCACGCTGATCCTGCTGGCGCTGCTGGCGGCGGTGTTCCTCAAGGGGTTCAGCGAGGCCATCGGCATCGCGGTCGGACTGGTCGGGGTGTATCTGGCGCTGAACGTGGTGGTGGCCGTGGTCGGCATCGTGAAGGTGGCGCAGGCGCCGCATCTGGTGACCGACTGGTCGCATCTGCTGACGGCCAAGCACGGCAATGTCTTCGCGATGGTCGGGGTGGCATTGCTGGTGTTCCCCAAACTGGCGCTGGGCCTGTCCGGATTCGAGACCGGTGTCGCGGTCATGCCGCAGATCAAGGGCAATCCGGGCGATCCGCGGGACTATCCGCGCACCCGCATCGTCGGCACCCGCAAACTGCTGACCACCGCCGCGCTCATCATGAGCGCCTTCCTCATCATCACCAGCTTCATCACCACCGTTCTCATCCCGGAGAAGGAATTCGAGGAGGGCGGCCAGGCCAACGGGCGCGCGCTGGCCTACCTCGCGCACGAATATCTGGGCAACGCGTTCGGCAGTGTGTACGACATCAGCACCATCGCGATCCTGTGGTTCGCGGGTGCGTCGGCCATGGCGGGGCTGCTCAACCTGGTGCCGCGCTATCTGCCGCGCTTCGGTATGGCGCCGGAGTGGGCGCGCCAGATTCGGCCGCTGGTGCTGGTGTTCGCGCTGGTGTCCTTCGGCATCACCTGGTACTTCGACGCCAACGTGGACGCGCAGGGCGCGGCGTACGCGACCGGCGTGCTGGTGCTGATCACCTCCGCGGCCGTGGCCGTGACCATTTCGGCGTGGCGCAAGCAGCAGTACTCGCGGGTGCTGGGTTTCGGCGTGGTGTCGCTGATCTTCGTGTACACCACCATCGACAACATCATCGAGAAGCCGGCGGGTCTGCATCTGGCGATCCTGTTCGTGGTCGCGATCATGGTGGTGTCCTTCGCCTCTCGCATTCGCCGGGCGTTCGAGCTGCGGGCGGTCGAGGTGGTCTTCGACGAGAAGGCCTGCGCGATGATCGATCAGCTGGCCGAGCGCGGTGAGATCCGCATCGTCACCCACGACATCACCGACGGGCGTTCGCCGGAGGAATACGCGGAGAAGGAAGCCGATCAGCGGCGCGAGAGCCACATTCCCGAGGACGAGCCGATTCTGTTCCTCGAGGTGATCGTGAAGGATCCCTCCGAGTTCAGCACCGAACTGCACGTGACCGAGGTGGACGTGGACGAATACCACATCCTCACCGTCGAGGCCGCGGCCGTGCCCAACTGCATCGCCTCCATCCTGATCGCCATCCGCGACCGCACCGGCGAATGCCCGCACGTGTATTTCGAGTGGACCGAGGGCAATCCGCTGACCAACCTGATGCGGTTCATGTTCTTCGGTGAGGGCGAGGTCGCGCCGGTGACCCGCGAGATCCTGCGGCGGGCCATCCCGCGGCGCTCGCAGCGGCCGCACGTGCACGTCGATAGCTGATCACGACGCAAAATTCTAGGTGTAACTCCTGGTTTCATACATAGGTAGAATATTGCTACGCTCACGCAGCAAATCGCTACGAGACCAGGAGTACCGATGAAGCTACTTCCGAAACTGGGCCGCCGGCCGGTGACCGAACCCGGAGAGGTAGCCCTGCACGCCCGCAATGTGCGATTCGATTGGTCGCGGACCGAACCGGTCTGGATGAAGAAGGAACCCGTCGCCTCGCACGTGCTCAATGCCCTGAGCATGCTGCTGCCCGAGGGCGAGCGCATGTTCCTGGTGACCTTCGGCGAAGCGCTCGAGCTGGTCAAAGACGAGAAGCTGCGGGAAGCCATGATCGGCTTCATCGGCCAGGAATCCATGCACGCGGAGAGCCACGGCGGCGCGCTCGAAGAGGTGCTCGAGGCGCACGGCATCGACGTCGAACCGTATGTGCGGCAGGCGGAATTCCTGTTCCGCAAGACGCTCGGGCCGCGCGCCGCCGCCAGTGAGGCCGTGCGCCAGCAGCAATTGGTCGAGCGGCTGGGCGTCATCGCCGCGCTCGAGCACTTCTTCGCCTTCCTCGGTGACTGGGTCATCAATGCCGACCTCGAGCGGTTCGACGCCGATCCGCAGATGCTGGATCTGTTCCGCTGGCACGGAGCCGAAGAGGTCGAGCACCGCATGGTCGCCCACGACGTGGCCGAATACTTCGAGATCGGCTATGTGCGCCGGGGTGCGCTCATGCTGATGGTCTTCCCGATCTTCATCGCACTGCTGTTGCGCGGCACCAAGTTCCTGGTGCACGCGGACCCGTCGCTGCCCAACCACCGGTATCCGATGCTGATCGGGCGGATCTTCGCGGGCATGTGGCGCGGTTCGATCCCGGGCATTCCGTCGCTGCTGATCAGCGCGCTGTCCACCTTCAAGCCCGGCTACAGCCCGGCCGGCGTCGGCTCGACCGCGCAGGCGGTGGCCTACCTGGCGCAGTCGCCGGCCGCCCGGATGATGGCGTCGTGAACACGACCCGGCCCGTCCCGGCCGCCCCGCCGCCGGACCTGTTCGGCAAGGGCCGGCCCGACCGGGCCACCCGGATGCTGGACTTCATCGCCGAAAGCCGTTTGCGCTGGACCACTTTCGTCAACCGGCACGAGCCGGACGTGCGGGTGAACGACTGGCGGATTCCGCTGGTCGTGGTGGAGCGCCGGGTGGAGGCGCACGACACCGACGTCATCAGCCTGCTGATGACCGCGCCGGACGGCGGCAAACTGCCGGAATGGCGGCCGGGCGCGCACCTGGATCTGGAATTGCCCTCGGGGAAGGTGCGGCAGTACTCGCTGTGCGGTGACCCGGCCGATCGGCACGCGTATCGTGTTGCGGTGCGGCGGATTCCGGACGGCAACGGCGGATCGCTGGAGGTGCACGAGGAACTGCGGATCGGCACGGAGCTGACCGTGCGCGGGCCGCGCAATGCGTTCCCGTTCGTGCTGCCCGGGTACGGATCCTCCGCCGCGCGTGTGCATTTCGTGGCGGGCGGCATCGGGATCACGCCCATCCTGCCGATGATCCGGATGGCCGAGCGGCTCGGGGTGGAATGGAGCATGGTGTACGCGGGGCGCTCTCGCGACACCATTCCGTTCCTGTCGGAGGTGGAGTCGTTCGGGTCGCGGGTGACCGTGCGCACCGACGACGAGCACGGGATCCCCACCGCCGCTGTGCTTTTGCCGGGTGTGGGCCCCGACACCTCCGTCTACTGCTGCGGGCCGGTGGTCATGACCCAGCTGATCGCGGATCGGATTCGCGAGATGCCGGGCGTGGAACTGTATTCCGAGCGTTTCTCGCCGCCGCCGGTCGTCGACGGCACCGCCTTCCAGGTGGAACTGGCACGCGGCGGCGAGGTCATCGACGTGCCCGCCGACAGGTCGGTGCTCGAGGAAGTGCTGAAAGTCCGTCCGGACAGCGCGTATTCGTGCCGCCAGGGCTTCTGCCGCACCTGCGTGGTGCGGGTGCGCTCCGGCGACGTCGACCATCGCGACACCGTGCTCACCGACGCCGAACGCGCGGCCGGTGACATGCTCATCTGTGTATCCCGTTGCGGCGGGGACCGTTTGGTGCTTGACCTCTAGCACCGTTCTCTCAACGAGGAGACGATCGTGACCGATCACCCCACCGTCATCCCCGCCGCCGAGCGCATGGTGCGCAGCGGCGACTTCGACATCGCCGTGTACGAATACGGTGAGCCGTCAGCGGAGACCATCGTGCTGGTGCACGGCTGGCCCGACGACAACCACCTGTGGGATCGGGTGGTGCCGCTGCTGGCCGACCGCTTCCACGTGGTCACCTACGACACCCGCGGGCACGGGCGCTCCACCCGCACCGATCGCACCGAGGACTACCGGCTCGAGCATTTCGCCGCCGATTTCTTCGCGGTCGCCGACGCGGTGAGTCCCGAGGCGCCCGTGCACATCCTGGCCCACGACTGGGGTTCGGTGGAGATGTGGGAGGCCGTGTGCGAGCCGCAGGCGGTCGGGCGGGTCGCCTCCTTCACCTCCGTGTCCGGGCCCAACCTGGATCACCTGGGCGCGTGGGCGCGGTCGAACCTGTCGCGCGGCAAGGTGTGGGGGCCGTTCACCCAGCTGCTGTCGTCGCTGTACACCGGGCTGTTCATGACGCCGGGGGTGCCGCGGGTGGTGTTGAAGCCGCTGGGCACGGAGAAGATGTGGGCGCGGTTCGTCGGGCTGATGAACGAGACCTCGCCGGAGAACATCACGCTCGGGCCGGAATTCCGCCGGGACTTCTTCGACGGCATGCGGATCTACCGCGCCAATATCCTGCAGCGCATGGCCGATCCGCGCGAGCGGCGCACCGAGGTGCCGGTGCAGCTGATCATCGCGCGCCGCGATGTGGCGGTGCGACCGGCCGGCTACTCCGACACCAAGGAATACGCGCCGAATCTGTATCGGCGTGAGGTCGGCGGCGGGCACTGGCTGCCGTTCTCGCATCCGGAACTGCTGGCCACCTCTACGGTGGAGCTCATCGACTCGCTGCGGACGGGAGAGGTCTCGCGCGGGCTGCGACGTGCCGAAGTCGGTGCGCCGCAGCGGAGTTTCGAGAATCAGCTGCTGGTGATCACCGGCGGCGGCAGCGGCATCGGGCGCGAGACCGCGCTGGCGTTCGCGGCGCGCGGGGCCGAGGTGGTGCTGTCCGACATCAACCTCGACTCCGCCAAGGAGACCGCGGAAATGATTGCGGCGCAGGGCGGTACGGCGCACGCCTACCAGCTCGACGTGTCCTCCGCGGCGGCCGTGGACGAGCACGCGGCCACGGTGATCGCCGCGCACGGGGTGCCGGACATCCTGATCAACAATGCGGGCGTCGGCGCGGCCGGCGACTTCTTCGACACCTCCGCCGCGGAATTCGACCGGGTGCTGAACATCAACCTGCACGGTGTCATCAACGGCTGCCGGGCCTTCGGCAAGGCCATGGCCGAGCGCGGGCTGGGCGGGCACATCGTCAACCTGTCCTCGATGGCCGCCTACACCCCGCAGCAGGGCTTCGCCGCCTACTCCACCTCCAAGTCGGCGGTGTTCATGTTCTCCGACTGCCTGCGCGCCGAGTTGGCGGCCAAGGACATCGGCGTCCACACCATCTGCCCGGGCATCGTCCACACCAATATCGTTGCCACCACCCGCTTCTCGGGGGTTTCGGCGGCGGAGGAAGCGGCCAAGCAGCAGCGCTACGACAAGCTCTACGCCGCCCGCCGCTACGGGCCGGAGAAGGTCGCCGCTCAGATCGTCAAGGCCGTCGAGAACGGCCGCGACGTGGTGCCGGTGACTCCCGAAGCCTGGCTGCAATACCGATTCAACCGGTTCGCCCCCGCCGTCGCCCGCTTCTTCGCGGCGCGTGTGAAGCTGACGTAGGCGGTTTCGGCGGCGCCCCGGTGGATGCTTTACCGGGGCGGTTTTCGGGGGCCGCGGTACGGGTAATGTTCGGACATGGGGGAATTCATTGCGACGGCCATCGCCATCAGCTTCTTCTTCGCGGTTCTGTTGTTCATCGCGGCCTGGGAGAATCGCCGGTCCGCGTCCCGTCGATACCGGAAATGGCGCAGCGGGGGTTCCGTGGGTCCTTACGTGGGCGGAATCGGGTCGTGCACCGCGGGAACCGGGTGTACCGGCGGCGGCCATCATCACGGTGGTCATGGCGGGCACGGCCATGGTGGGCACAGCGGGTGCGGGGGCGGCAGTAGCTGTGGCGGGGGAGGTTGTGGTGGCGGCAGCGGCTGTGGCGGGGGTGGCGGCGGCTGCTGATCGCGGCGCGTTTCAGCCCACGGTGCCGAGCGAACCTTCGATCAGGAGCACCCGCTCGCGGGGGATGCCCCACGGGTGATCCACGCCGACAACGGTATCCAGGTCCCACAGCACGCACCGTTCACCCGGCCGCGCCACCAGCGACCAGGCCACCACGGTCCGGCCCAGCTGGGCGTCCATGCTGTCGGTGCCGCCGGCCGCACTGTCACCGGCCGGGAAATGATGCAGGAACCGGCCGTAGGCGCGGTCGCAGAACTGCGCGTATCGGTTGGTGCACAGGATCAGGCCGTGCCACGCCTCGTCGACGGCGTGGGACGGCATGCCGATCACCTGTCCGTCACGCATGGCCGCCCCACAACACCGGAGCCATTGCCGCAGGCCGGTTTCCACCAGGTCACACGGCTGCCACGGGCAGGTTTTGAAGACGGCCTCCGAGAGTTCCAGTGCGTCCACGGCTCGGTTCATCGCCTCGAGCCCAGGGCGCCGGAAATGGTGCAGCAGCATGATTCACGGTACGTCGGCGGCGGGCTCGGGCGCATGGCCCCGTGCTTCGCGGGTCGCGTACAGGCTGGTGAGGGTGACGGTGGTCAGGACCACCACGATCACCAGAAGCGAAGCCAGCGTGGGGATCTGGGGTACGCCGTTCCAGATGCCGTGGGCCCAGTGCAGGACCAGCTTGACGCCGATGAAGGCGAGGATGGCGGCCAGGCCGTAGGCCAGGTGCACCAGGCGCGAGAGCGCGGCGTGCAGCACGAAATACAGTGCGCGCAAACCCAGCAGGGCGAAGGCGTTGGTGGCGAACACCAGGAACGGATCGCCGGTGACGCCGTACACCGCGGGCACCGAGTCGACGGCGAAGACCACGTCGGTGGCCATGACGGCGGCAACCACCAGCGCCAGCGGGGTCAGCGCGCGGCGCAGCTTCGACGGCTGATCCGGATCCGGTTCGGTGACAACCATTTTGGCACCGCGATAGTCGTCGGTGACCGGCCAGAAGCGGCGCAGCAGCCGCACCGACTTCATCCCGGAGATATCGACATCCTGCTCGTGCCCGCTCACCGCATCCGCCAGCAGCTTCACCGCGGTGACCAGCAGGATCAGGCCGAACAGCAGGAACGCCCAGTCGAGGGTCGCCAGCGCGGCCGCGCCGAGGGCGATGAAGATGCCGCGCAATACCAGCGCACCCGCGATGCCGTACAGCAGCACCCGCTGCGCGAGCGCGGCCGGCACCGCGAACGCCGACAGCAGCAGCATGAAGATGAACAGGTTGTCCACCGACAGCGACTTCTCCAGCAGATAGCCGGTGAAGAACTCGGTGGCCGGCGTGCCGCCATTGTGGAACCACAGGAACACCCCGAACACGACCGGCAGCGCGATGTAGAAGACGGTCCAGCCCACCGCCTCCCGCATCGACACCTCGTGCGGGCGGCGCGTGAGCGCGAAATCGAAGATCAGCAAGGCCAGCACCACGACGATGGTGCCGCCCCACAACCAGGGCGTGCCGACGGTGTCGATGGTGGCGGAACTCGCCAGAACAGACAGGCTAGGACTCATTTCGGACCTCCTCGGGCAGGGAAAACCAGCCGAGGTCTCCTTCACCCTGTCCAAGGGCAACCACCCGGGGGACGCGACGGCGCGACCCGTACTGACCGGAATGATTCTTGGGAAGTACTCCCCTCTAGCCCGAGAGGATAGCCCACCCTAACCCGATCCGTCCACCCCTGAGCCCCCTCACCGTGGCGTGAGCACCACCACGGCAATCGCCCGCGTGGTCATCTTCTGATACTCCGCATAACGCCCCTTGTTGACCTTGTCCACCACTCGAAACCGCCGCGCATACTCCGGATCATCCGGATAAGTAGCCGTAGCGCTCACCGCTATCCGCTTGGTCCCCACCTGAATCTCACAGTCCCCCTTGGCCTTCACATTCGCCAACCACCCCGGCGCCCGCGCCGACCCACCATTCGACGCCGTCACCAAATAATCCCGCCCATCCCGCGCATACGTCAGCGCACTGACCCGCTCCCGCCCACTCTTCCGCCCCACAGTCCGCAACAACAACGTCGGGTTACCAAACAGCAGTCGATGCCCCACCAAACCCTTGCTCTTCTCATAAACCCACTGATGCCCCCGCAACACCTTCACGAACAAATTCGCCATAGTTCCTCCCGCGGTCGTGGTTCGACACCACCCTAACGGTCTACGATCCGGTCGCGATGCGATGGATATTGCCCTCTCACGCACTCGCCCGTCAGCATGAAACCTCTACCGCGACAGAAGGATCCGCAAGTGGCCGCCACCGCGAGCGCCTTCCCCGACCACCTCGAACCCCATAAAATCACCACGCACCAACTCGCGCCTGTCGTCCCGGCCATCTCCCCCAACACGGGACACGTCCCTCGTCCTCACCGGGTCAAGTAGGCATCCCCACCAAGTTCGCGGTACCATCGCGACGCCCGCGCACCAGCCGCGGCCCGGGGCGGTAGCTCAGTCGGTTAGAGCCGTGGACTCATAATCCATTGGTCGCGGGTTCGAGCCCCGCCCGCCCCACTTTCAGCCCCTGAACAGCGCGAACGCTGAGCGAAGATCGTAAGACGTTCGAGGACAAAGCATCACCAGCTTTGTATTCCGGCGTAGAGTTGATCCGCATGGGGGCGCTCAACCTAGACGATCTCAAGGAACTGAAGGACGACTTCGCCACCGAGCTACGCCGACGAAACCGCAGCAAGCCCACCATCGACGGCTACCTCACCCGCATCGACTACTTCATCGAGTTCCTCACCGAGAACGACCTTCCGACCACCGGCCCGGAGGTCACCCGCGACCACATCGGCGCGTTCATCGAGTCCCTGCTGACCCGACCGAACAAGCGCACCGGCAAGCCACTCACCGCGGAGTACGCCCGCAGCCACTACCGGGCGCTGCAGCAGTTCTTCAAATACCTTGCCGCCGAAGACATCATCACCGCCGACCCCTTCGACAAGATGACGCTGCCCGATGCGCCGGAGCAACTCGTCGAGGTTCCCGCCGACGATGCACTCCGCCAGCTTCTCACCGAGTGCGCCGGCACCGACTTCAACGATCTCCGGGACACTGCAATCATTCGACTGTTCGCCGATACCGGTTGTCGCGCAGGTGAAGTCGCCGGGCTCAATATCGATGACCTCGACTTTGCGGAGAACACCGCGCTGGTCATCGGTAAGGGCCGAAGACCGCGAACGACGCCGTTCGGAGACAAGACCAGGACCGCGCTCCGCAAGTACCTCCGTGCACGGGCAAAGCATCCGAAGGCCAAGAATGACGAAACCTCACTCTGGCTCGGCTACCAGGGCCGAATGACCGACCACGGCATCCGCCAAATGCTCGAACGCCGGGCCGCCGCAGCCGGTATCGGCCATATCCACCCCCACCAGTTCCGCCACTGGTTCGCCCACACCTGGCTTGCCAACGGCGGCCAGGAACAGGACCTCATGATGCTGGCGGGCTGGCGCTCCCGCCAGATGCTCGACCGCTACGGAAAGTCGGTGGCCGACGAACGCGCGAAGGCCGCGCACCGTCGTGCCCGCCTCGGGGACAAGCTGTAGGGGAGTGCGACGGTGGTCGAACAGGTTTTGAACGAGGCGACATGCAACGCACTACTCCGTATCGCCGATGGGTTCTCTCGGGGCGTAGTCGTCGTATCCGGGTTTCCTGCAGTCGGAAAGTCGAGCATATCCAGCTGGCTGGCATCGCAATCCGGTGCCTTGGTCCTGGACAAGGATGCGTTTATGCCAGCCCTCGAACAGGCGGTGATGTCCGAGCTCACCGGTAACCCGCACGACCGTGACAGTGCAATTTATCGCCGCGTCGTAGGTCCTCACGTCTACGCCGCGCTCGTGAAGAACGCAATGCTGATCGGTCGGCACCATCTTGTCGTGGTCGACGCCCCATTCATCGACTACGTCCGGACAGCTGCCCGCGAGGGGGTGTCACTGGCGACCTACATCAGGGCGAAGGCGAACAGTGCGACGGATATCCGCACGGTGTGGATACATGCCGCGGCGGACGAGATCCAGAAGCGAATGACCCGCCGCGGCGCCGAACGAGATCGACCCAAGCTCGTGGGGTGGTCGAATTACCGCACCCAGGTTCTGGACTCCGGTATCACCGCGGCTGCGCAGAAGGTCGTCGACTTCGTAGTGATGAACTAATCAGCCGAGGTACGGATCTGGCTGATCGGCGTATCCGTGTTCGATTCGGAGTCGCATCGACGGATGGATATCGAGCTCGCCGAGCACGGAATGCGGAAACCATTGCACACGTCTAGATTCCGCGCTGGTCGTGATCTCGCCGTCAATCGGTCGGCCGCGCAAGCAGATCGAGAACTGCTGTCGCACCTCACCATCCGTGAACGCGACGACATGCCGGGGGTCTGAGTAGATCCCCACCAACCCGAAGATCGCGATGCCGATCCCGGTTTCTTCGCGAGTCTCGCGGACGGCGCACTCCGTAACGGACTCACCGAATTCCAGAGCGCCACCAGGAACAGCCCACAGGCCGTTGTCGCTGCGTTGGATGAGCAAAAGCTGTTGCTGATCATCGAGGACGAAGGCGGTCGTCGCGACAACGATGCTGTTCGGCTTCGGGGCGTTCGGGTCGTCGTAGTAGTCGGTACGGGCCATCATCGGCCCCACTGACCGAAGGTCGGCGCAGGGTTCCAATTCATCCGTCTACCGTACCGACGGTGGGGTGTTCCGCGGCGTATTCTTCTTGTCCGTGATCGAGGCCGTTGTGTTCGACGTCGGTGAAACGCTGGTCGATGAAACGCGCGAGTACGGTACCTGGGCGGATTGGCTTGGGGTGCCGCGCCATACGTTCGCAGCGGTCTTCGGAGCCACGATCGCGGCCGGTCAGGACTATCGGGAAGCATTCCAGGTGTTCCAGCCTGGATTTGACCTCGCCCGGGAGCGACAGGCGCGAGCTGACGCAGGCCAGCCAGAAACCTACGGTGAGGATGACCTCTATCCCGACGTGCGTCCGACACTAGCCGAACTCCAGGCGACAGGCGTTTGGGTCGGTATTGTCGGGAACCAGACAGTCCGTTCAGGGATGATTCTGCGTGATCTACACCTTCCAGTGGATCTCGTTGCGACATCCGATGATTGGGGCGTGGAGAAGCCATCACCGGCGTTCTTCGCGAAGGTGATCGAATCCGCACCCTGTCCAGCAGAGCGGATCGTTTACGTTGGTGATCGCATCGACAACGATATTGCGCCCGCCAAGAAGGCAGGGATTCGAACCGCCTATCTGCAACGCGGACCATGGGGATGGATCCTTCGCAACAAGGAGCAGGTCGCTGAACTCTCAGACTGGACGCTCCGCGACCTGACCGAGTTGCTGGATATCGTTGCGATGGAGAAGAATTCGACTCACTAGCTACTGAGAACCAAGCCCCGGCGTCAGATCCGTGCCTGTTTGGCTCGGGAGCAAGCGGTGGTTGAACCCCGCATCAACCAAGCGGGTAAACGCTTTCTGCACATCGCTGGGCACCGCCTGGTCGATGGCCCACCCGTTTGCCGGGTAAACCCATACACGTTGGGTGTCGCCGACAAGCATGTTGATCACACGGTCCACGTCACCGATAGTCTCGATGTAGTCATCGAGGGGGAGCGGACGAGATCCGCAGATCACCTCGACTTCCGGCCACCGCTTCCGACATATGGCATAGCTCCGGCGTTGTTGGTAAGGACGGCAAATCAGCAATACAGACCGAACCGGTCCCAACTCAGGACGATGTTCGAACAACGACCGCGTGAAGTCGATGTTCTCCCCGGTGTTGGTTGCCCTGGGCTCCACCACGATCGCTTCATCGGGAACACCGAGTTCTAACGCAGCCTCACGGAAGTGCACCGCCTCGCCGCGCGGGAACCTATCGATCGTGCCTGGGGCATTGGCCCCAGTGAACACGACTAGCGGAAACATGCCCTCGTGGTACAACTCGGCGGTGTAGGTAGCCACGCCGGGATCGTGGCTCCCCAGGCCGATTGCTACATCGACGGGCCGCAACACATGGTGCATTTGGCTGTACTCCCAGAGGGTCTCGACATCGGAGCGGAGTTCCTCCGGCAGGGTCGTGGTCGGCATCCGCAGTCCTCTACTCGGGAAGCTTGAAATCGTAGGTCCATGCGAACCTGGATGCCGCATGCACCCCGCGTGCGAACTCGATGAGCAGATCGTTCGCAGTGTAGGTCCGTCGTTTCAGGATCATCACCGGCTCACCAGAAGGCAATTCGAGGGTGTCGCTCTCCTCAGGTGTCGGCATGCGGGCGAACACCGTCTCAGTCATGTGGTCGGGTTCGTATCCCTGCAGTGTCAGCACCGCAAATCCGCCGCCAGGCCCGGCCGGGCCAGGAGTTGGATCTACCAGAGGAGTTCCTTCGACGTATTCAGGGATGTAGTAGCTCGTCAGAATGTGAGTGGGTTGACCCGCATCGCGTACCAGCCGAGCTCGCTCGTAGACAGGTGAACCAGGCTCCAGGCCAAAGGCTTCCGCAACCTCAGCATCGGCTTCCACCAACGCAACTGTCTGGGTTTGATCAGTCCGATTCCACGGTCGACCGGATGCTTCACGGTCCGCGATGAAGGCAACCGTGTCGCCGTACTTCCACTTCTTCTTCGAGTAGCGTTCGGCCCCTAGCTGGCGCATGGGCGGGCGTTCCCGGACTACTGTTCCGCGCCGACGGATGGGTGTCACCAAGCCCTCGGCTTCTAGCATGCCAACCGCTTGGCGAATCGTCTTGATGTTGACGCCGTATCGCTCGGACAGCTCTTCTTGCTTGGGAAGTGTTGTCCCAGGCGGATATTCGCCCTGGTTGATGGCATCGCGCAGGTTCGCTGCCACGTCTCGGTATCCGCTCATGTCTCTCGAATGCTCTCTGGTTGTCGGATCGCGGAATGTTTGCTGTTAGGACTAGCCATATTCTATCAATCAACATCTTAGGCCATTTACAGCCGGTTCTATAGTTCCGATCGCCAAACCTTGCTTCAATAGAACCGGCTCTAATGGTTGTCTACCGCGAGTGGTGATCCAGCGGGGTCATTCACGCGGAGATGACGGCCATTTCCGCTCTTTTCCACAAGGAGAGTGAGTCTGTTGGTTACCACCGACCGATCGTCCTTCGACCCACCCAGGGCGCAGAATCTGATCAGCCTCAAGACGGCCGCGGCCCTCGTCGATCTTGACCCTCGAACCGTCCTGAACTGGATCAAATCCGGTGATCTGCAAGGGTTTCGGGTGAAGGGCCGTATGTGGCGGGTCGACCGAGAGGAACTCCTGGCCCTCGCGCGGCCAGTCGCTCCGCAGCTTAAGGGTGGCGCGGCATGAGTACGCCCAACGATCGGGTTCTTCAAGCGCGGATCGCCGCCCATGCTTCTTGGGCGAAGACGGACGATCGAGCAGCGCGTACAGCCAAGGCGCGCAAGGCAATGGAGAGCAAGTTCGAGAAGCAAGTCGATCCGGGCGGCGTACTACCGCCGGATGAGCGTGCTCGTCGTGCTGAGCATGCGCGCAAAGCGCACTACACCCGATTGGCGCTGAAGTCCGCACAAGCGCGGCGGCGGAAGTCTCAGGGATCTGGTAAGGGCGGTGCAGTCCAATGACTTTGACCGTCGAGACTGCGCAAGAGCTGACCGAACGAATCAAGGCCGGAGTCGAGGCGATCTGGGGATTGGTTACCCAGGCATACCTCGATCGGGCATGGGAGGCCCTGGGCTACAACTCCTGGGACGAATACTGCGCCAGGGAGTTCAGCGGCTGTCGTCTTCAGCTCCCCCGAGAAGAGCGCCAGGAAATCGTGGTGTCGATGCGGGAGCGCGGAATGAGCACTCGCGCTATCGCTGCAGCTACTGGCTTGAGCAAGGGCACAGTCCAGAACGAGCTCGCGGCAGGTGGACAAAATTGTCCACCTGACTCAGTGATCGGCTTCGATGGCAAGACCTATCGGTCGAAATCATCAGAGTGCGAAAGGAATTCATCGGATCGCGCTCAGCTGTCGAATCCTGCGACCCAAATGCGCGACGGCAGTCGGGAGGACTCGCCGCAGGCGCGCCGACGCCGTCCGATTGCTGAGGCGTTCGACGCGGCACGGTACGACCTCCTGAAGAGAGCCGAAACGCTGGTTCGGCTGGCCGCGGACGACCGATTCGACCGCAACGCAAACCAACTGGCGCAGCGCTACCGATTCGACCTCATTCAGGCCCGGGACGCGATTCAGGCCGTCCTCGATCACTTGCCCGACCCCACTACGGAATCCCGGGAGGGATGACCCATGCATCTCGTCAACTCTGAGCAGCCGGGAGAGGCCATGATCAGCCAGATCATCGAGATCGATGCCCCCATGGCACGGCACATGCTCGAAAACAACCCGAACAACCGCCCCGTCCGCCAGGCCCGCGTGCAGCAGTACTACGACGACATGGTCTCTGGCCGTTGGCTTTTCAACGGCGAAGCCATCAAGTTCGGCGCTGACGGTGAGCTGCTGGACGGCCAGCACCGTTTGCAGGCGATCGCCCGTACCAGCGGGCAGAAGTTTCCGATGCTGGTGGTGCGTGGTCTGCCCCGCGATACCCAGGTGACGATGGACCAGGGCGCCAAACGCACCCCGGCTGATCAGCTCACCCTGACCGGGGTCACCGGCCACAACACCACCCTGATCGCTGCGGCCTTGCGGGTCTATATCCCGTGGCTGGAAGGCAACCTGTTCGGCGACTACACCCGTAATGCGGTGTCGACCACCAGGATTGTCGAGTTCGCGCAGGTGTATCCGGAGACGGTGGCGTTGGCCGAGCGGTTCACTTCGGTGGGCAAGCGGTTGAAGTGTCGTCCCGCGGTGGCGGTCGCGGCGCTGGTCCGGCTCACCGAGATCGACGCCGAGGCAGCGAGGGAGTTCCTGCGGTTGTGGGACAGCCTGGTCGGACTGCCGGCGGGCTCGCCGATTCTCGCGTTGCGGCAGCGACTGGACTACACGCACACCCACAAGATCCGCACCAGTGATCGGGATCAGATCGGGTTGATCGTGGCGGCTTGGAACTTGTGGCGGCGCGGCAAGTCGGTGTCGAAGTTGCAGCGGCCCAAAGGCGGTTACAGCATCGCGAACTTCCCGGAGCCGAGGTAACCGTCATGGTCCGAACCTCTTTGATCGTCGCGGTGATCCTGCTGATCATCGGCCTGGTCGCGCCCGGACTCGCGTTGCTATTGCTGGTGGCGCTGATCATCGTCGGCGCGGCGGGCCTGGTCCGATCGTCTGCACGTTCTCGTCGGTGGGGTGGTCGGCGATGAACGACTACGTGTTGATGGAGACGGCGGACCGGCGCGCGGTGGCGATGCCGCCCGGTGCGCTGGCGGTGTTGCTGCTGCTGGCGTTCGTGTTCGCGGCGGGCCTGTATCTGGGGGTGCTGCTGTTCGGCACCCGCGAGAGCTTGCCGACCACGGTCGTGACGTGTCCCGCGCCGGGGACTGCGCAGGTGGCGGTCTGGCCGCAGGGCTGCCCGCGTGATGCGGTGGTGACGCGGTGAGCGGCAAGGAGTTTCGCCAGCAGCCCCACGAAACCCGGTTCCTGGAATTCGTGTCGCAGGAACGCGCGATCGCGATGGCGCTGGTGCCGACCGCGATCGGCCGCAGTCCGCGCGCGGCCCGCACGATGGTGCACCGGCTGCGCCAGTCCGGCCAACTCCAGGTGACCCGCATGGACACCGGCGAGCCGGGACCGTGGCGACCCTCGCCGTACTTCGACGATCCCGACGCACCGGCCCACGGCCCGCTCTGGGTGTTCCCGGGGCGCGAAACATGCTGGGGTTACACCGATTTCGATCCGGGGCCGTGGGAGCCGCGGCCGTCGATGGCGGCGCACATGACCGCGGTGACCGCGCTGCGACTGGCGCTGATGGGCATGGAGACCGACCCGGAGCTGTGGACCAGCGAGCGACTGCTCTACCACCGGCTGCGTTCGGAGAACGGCCAGTCCATCGGGCACGTGCACGACGCCTGGTTTCAGGACTTCACCGACCCGGACAAGGTGTGGGCTGTCGAAGTCGAGCTGACCCGCAAACGCGGCGCGGGACGGCTACAGCACACGATGACCGCCGCCCTGGACGCCGCCGACCGCCACGAGCTGGCCGGAGTCCTGTACTTCGTGCGCGGCGAGACCCTGCGCCGGGCGGTCGAGGCCACGGCCGTGCGGATCGCGAACAAGCGAGGCATCGAACGGGTGCCGAATCTCGAAATCCATGACCTGGACGCCACTTTGGCGCGAAAGGAGATGCCGTGATCATGCACGGAACCCAATCCCAGATCCCCCGCCCTCTGCTGATCGTCATCGAGGAGTTCGGTGGCACTGAGGACGCTGAAATGGCGCACTGGATGCGTCGAAAGATGGCTTCCTGCTTCGGAATTGACCCCGATCAGATCAGGTTGTGGCTGACCGAATCGTGGGCGGATCTGTGGTCGCTGTCGGCCGAGGAAATCGCCGCCGTCGTGAAAGCCCTGATCGGCGAGCCCGAGCCTCCGGACGGGGTGATCTGATCATGGCTGACTGCACTCCGCTGATCACCCCGCAGGACTGCGACACCACCGCGCAGATCCTACCGCCCGTACCGACTTCGGCACCCGGGCCCACACCGGATCCCGCCACGCCGCCGCAGGTGCTGGTGAACACGGTTCCCGCGCCGACGAGTACGCCGGACCGGTTCGAGAACCCGGCGCTACCCAATGGTTGGCGGGCACCGGACTGGCATCTGCATATCGGCAGTGTCGGTGAGGTTTTCGCGACCGCGGGCACGGTCCTGCTCGGGCTCGGATTCCTGGTGGTCCTTGCGGTCGTCCTGAACGGGTTGGCGGCGTGGCGGCGGTGGGAGGCCCGGCAGGTCCGCAACTACGCGGCCGGGGCACTGGTGCTGCCGATCGCAGCCATGTGGATCGCTGATTCGTGGTTCGCGCCGTTGACCTTGTGGTGGCAGGGCACGCGAGTGCTTGTGGCGTCGGGTCCGGGGTCGGGCGCGATCGTGGCCATGATCGCCGGGTGCCTGCCGGTGGCCTGGGCGGCGACGGCGGTGTACCGGGCACGGTTCCTGGCTCGCCTGGATACCGAGGGTTCGGATTCGCCGTGGAAGACCCGCCGCCTGCAGCGCCGCCAGCGCCACGGCAAAGCCCGCGCCGCCCGCCGCGCCGCCCGCTACGGGGCACCGCTGGTGACCGGCTGGTTCAAGGCCCGCGTCGTGCTCGGGTCGCTGTCGGAACGCACCGACGCGACCCAACCGACCACCGTCACCCGGCTGGTGGACAAGCGCACCTCGCGGTTGGAGATCCCGATCGAAGGGCTCGGGCACATGGTTGTGCTGGGCAAGTCGCAAAAGGCAGGCAAGACCACCATGCTCGTGCGGCTCGGCACCGGCCTGTATTCCGCGTACTGGCACCGCTACGTCCGCACCGGCGAGAAGCGACCGCTGTTGATCTTCATCGACTGCAAGGGCGGCAAACCCGGGCTGGCGACGGGCCGTCAGGTAGTGAAGGTCGCCGCCAAGCTGAAGGTGGACCCGAAGCGGATTGCGTTGTGGCCCATCACCAACCGACTCGACCTGTGGTCGATGAACGTCGACGACATGTGCGCCACGTTGGAAGCGATGATCAACCCGGTGGCAGCGACCGAGTCGGGGTCGGAGCATTTCAAACAGAACCGGATCCGGGTCACCAAGCTCGCCGTCGATGCACCGTGTGGTCCGCCGAAGTCGAAGAAGGAGTTCCTCGACCGGCTCAGTGTCGACTGGCTGAAGACAATCGGGTGGCCAAACGAGGACGCGATCCTCGCCGAGATCGACGCGCTGGAGAAGAACAAGCCGCCCGCGGTCGGAGACGTGTCGGGCAAGTTCCGCAACATCTTCGCCGCGATCGGGGAGGGCTTCGACGGCGGGCGACCGCTGGATTCCTTCGACGTCATCTACGCCACGGTGCCCGGCACGGTCCGCGGGGAGAACGCCCGCGCTCAGGTCGCCGCGCTGAACACCCTGATCACACAGTTCGCGTGCGGGGAGCACGACCGGCAAATCATTCTCATCATCGACGAGATGTCGGCCGTTGCCGACAAGACCGGCGGCATCTCCCAAATCGATATCGCTGAACGGCTTTTGGGCATGGACGTGGTCGCGTTCTTCGCCGCCCAGAACCAATTCGGGCTCGGGCAAACTCCCGATGAACGCCGCCGCCTGCTCGAAGCCTGCCCTTCCGGAGCACTGCTGATGGCGCAGGAAGGCGGCGGCAAGGTCAGTGAGGTGTTCGGGTCGGGCCCGGTCACTGAGAGCACGCGGCATTCCAAGGGCGGCAAGGTCGGCGAGGACGGCACCCTGGGCAATCGGGACACGTTCTTGATCGACCCGAACCGGCTCGCCGAGTTCGAACGCGGTGACGTGGTGTGGGTGCATGCCCTCAAAGCTCAATGGGGCCATGTGATTCCGGTCGATCTCGACGAAATCGTCGCGCTCCCGGCGGATCCGCGGCCGGAGCGGTGGGCGGTCAACACGCTGCCGCGGGTGCCGTTGCAGAAGGTCCGTGACCTCGATGCGGGGCGAACGCGTCGCGCCGATCTCGGTTTCAGCGAGGGCGGTGAAGCGGCATGACCGACTACCTACGCCCCATGGCCGCCTACGTGGCCACCCTCGGCGGACACCACAACCAGCCCCACCGCACCCAGTTGTCCACCCTGGACACCGGCGCGGACATCCCGGACACCCAGGCGGACACCACCGTCGAGAACGCGGACACCCGCACAGAGCGGGGGTGGACACGATGACCACCCCCACCACCCCGCGCGGCCGAGGAGTAGCCCGGACCGGGTTCGTGTTCGGGTCACTGACCTCGGTGGCCACCAATGTCCTGCACACCTATCTACCGACCGTCCACATGCCCGCCGGGCTCACCCTGGTGATCGCTGCCCGGATCGGGTCGGCGGTGTGGCCGTTGGGATTGCTGCTCAGCGTGGAAATCCTGGCCCGTGTGGCATGGCGGCGCGGGCGCGGATGGTCGATCGCACGGTTCGGCGGAGCCGGAGCCGTGGCGTTCGGATCAGCTGTCATCTCCTACTCCCACGTCCGAGATGTGCTGTTGGCCTGGGGATACGGGCATCCCGCCGCAGAGTTCGGGCCGCTGACTCTCGACGGGCTGATGGTGGTCTCCGGGTTCGCCCTGCTATCGCTGACCCCCGGCAACCTGGGCACCGCGACCGAACAGCACGCGGCGGACGCTGCCGTTCAGCGGCGAGTGGGGATCCGAGACCCGAAACCGGCGCCCGCCCGAGAGATTCCCCTCGCTACGCAAATCGAGGCCCTGCCTGTCCCTACCAATTCGGTGATGGCCACGGTGTCCGGACAGCCCGAAAGCCGTGTCCGCGAGGCGGACACCGGTGCCGGACAGGCGGACAGCCCCAGGAAGCCGATGACCGCCAAGCCTGGACAAGCGGGCACCGAGCCCGACGCCCGCCGCGAGCGAGCGCGGGAACTGCACGGCCTGGGCTGGACCCATGGCCGCATCGCGACCGAACTCGCGGTCAGCAAACGCACCGTCCGTCGCTACCTGTCCACCCACCCGGACGCCACGGATCCGGTGGACACCGACACTGCCGATCCGGCGGACATCACCGCGGCGGCACTTGTCGAGCCGGATCTCGACTGGCTGGCCGCCTTGAACACCAACCACCACCACGAGCCACAAGGAGCTCTGTCATGACCAACAGCGACGGCAACAATCAGGGAATCGATTGGGACGGTGAGCTGACCGCGCTCATGGAGTCCTCCGGCATAGACCCCGCCCAACTCACCCGACCCAACCTCACCCGACGTGCCGGCCGCTGGATCATCAAGGCCCGCGCGGCAATCGGCGCGGTCGTCGTGACCATCCCCGTGATGTGGCTGGTCGACGGCTCGGGCGCCCCGGCCGCTGCCACGGTGCCGTTGATGGCGTGGCTGGCGGGCTGGATCGGCTACGGGATCTGGGTCAGCGCCGCCCGCCCCGACACCGCCACCCTGGCGTATCACCTCAAAGACCTCGCGACCGCCCTCTACCGGGCCGGTTCGCGGCAGGTATTCGAACGCTCCCGTCCCGCTCGAGTCCGCTGGCGCGCCGCACGTCTCGCCCAGACCACGGCCTGACCCCGAGAACCCCTGAAAGGAATGTGAACTCTCATGTCCGGCAACGAAGTTGACGAAGCCGCCCGGAACTGGCCGCAGTTGATGGCCTTGTTCCTGCAGATGGTCGGACGGATCCAACGCGCCAGCGCCGACGGATCGATCCGCCTCTCCCGCACGGAATACAAGCAGTTCGTGAGCGAGTTCCGCGACGCGCAGAAGCTACTCACTCACCAGATCGACACCACTCGCGCGTGGTATCAGGCGCGCACCGAGGAATACCAGCGCGAATCCCGCGCCGCGGCAGCCCGCGCGAACGCCGGTGCCAGCGCCGAAGAACAAGCCAATGCCACCGCCTATCTGTCCGGGCTGCGGGCGGGGATCGAACACACCATCCACGACACCGTCCTGACCGCCGAACAGCGCGGGCAGGTCGTGCAAGCTCTCAACGCTGTCGACGCCGACCCGGGAAAACCGGTACCCCGCAACATGTTCGGTCCGGTCTCCGGCAAGGCCGCCGTGCAGGCCCGCCACGCCGCCGCCGAGAGCGAACAAAGGGTGACCGCGCATCGCGAGCAACGCGCCGCAGCGGCCGAGCAAGCAGCGATCCCGGCCACGGCAGGTGCCGCCGAGATGCAGCGCCAGGCCGCCAAACGTTTCGACGAACTGTCGAAACGTATCGAGCAGCTGGAACAACGTCTGGCCGTGCTGGTCCCTCGCGAAACGGCTACCGCGGCCACGACCAACGGGCATGCCAAGCCCCGCGCGACCCAGAATGCCGAAACCACGGCCCGCCAGCACAACGGGCAGGCGCAACCGCGCACCGAGGAACAGGCCCAGCAGCAGCCGAGCGACGGTGCCGCCGCCGCGCACGACCCTGCCGCACAGGCCGAGTCGCCGGACCCGGGCCATCAGCCCCAGACCAGCGCCGCAGCCGCCGCTGAGTTCGTCGCCGAGATGGAGGCCGAAGCGTGAACGCCGCGCCGTCCGGATCGCCTGAGTTTTTCAACAACAACATCAGAAAGGAGGACACCACCACACCCGACACCACACAGCCTTTCCGGCTGCTACCCAACATCATTCACAACATCGACCCATGCCGTTGCCTTGCTTCGGCAGCCAATTATCAACGGACAAAACCAATTCTAGTTATGGAGTAGTGAGAACAATGTCCGGTGAAACCACCTTGACCATCATCGGCAACCTGACCGACGACCCCGAACTTCGGGAAGTCAACGGCCAGTTGGTTGCGAACTTCACGGTCGCATCGACCCCGCGCGTGTTCGACCGCCAGTCGAACCAGTGGAAAGACGGTGCCGCACTGTTTCTTCGGTGCGCACTGTGGCGCGATGCCGCCGACAACGTTGCCCAATCCCTCATCAGAGGGTCGCGGGTGATCGTGACCGGCAAGCTCTCCCAGCGCAGCTACGAGAACCGCCAAGGCGAAAAACGCACTGTGCTGGAGCTGACTGTCGATGAGATCGGGGTGTCTTTGAAATACGCCGTCGCCAAACCGATCAAGCGCAGCGCCCTCACCGGTGCTCGCAACGGCGGCCAGGCCACAGCCAAGAACACCGCGCCACGGGGCAGTGATGACCCGTTCGCGGAATTCCAGCCCGAGGCGGAGGAGGCGTGATCATGCGCAACCCCGACCTGGGCGGCCACGGCCGAGACGACGGCGCTGTTGAGTTCGGTGGGATGGGCTTCGGGTTCACCACCGCGTATTGCGTCGATTGCGGGTTCATCGACTTCACCGTTCACCTGTTCGGAGAAGTCGCTCACGAGGTCGGGATGCACCTGACCGTCGCGCAGGCCATCGACCTGCAGGACCTGCTCCGGCGCGCCGTCAACGACGCCATCGAAACCACGACCGATTCAAACGAAATGGAGTTCTGATCATGGCGTACCTCAGCAGCGACGCCCGCGCAGCCTCGAAAGGACTGTACGGGCGCGGCGGAAACGGAATCACCTCGACGACGTGGCATGACATGCCCGACGCCATGGTGCGACTGCTTTCCGCCGACGACATCCGGGGAGATCTCGAAATCCGCTGGTATGTCGACATCTTCGAAGGAGTCCTGGCCGACCTCACGATCGACGAAGCCCGCACTCTACGGGATCGACTGGTCGCGGTCATCACCGAGTTCGAAGGCCCTGTCTCCGCCGTCTCTGACAACGATGTCGACGACACGGACACCGTCAACGCCGACGGCACCGTGCAGACGCTGGAGAGCGAACCGGCGTTCTGCCGGGAATGCAACGGGCGAATCAGCCTGCTGTCCAACGGAACCGATTACTGGTGGACGCACGAACCGCACTCCATCAATGATCACGAACCCGTCCCGGAAGGACCGGCGCACTGCCGAGTCTGCGGTGGGCGAATCATGCTGGTGGCCACCGACAATTACCGCGGGTGGGAACACTATTTCGAGCCCTGGACCGAGCACGATGCCGTGCCTGGTCTGGTCACCCTCTCCCACACCAGTGGGGAGGCAGCGTGATGAACGCGGAATACAAGGCGCACAGCGTCACCGAGATCCGAGCGATCGCGGCCACGATGCGCGACGACGGCAGCATGCGGATCGCCTACATCCACGGCGACCCGAGCCACTACATGATCGCCGACATCCCTAGGGATCTGGCCAACCATGTACTGGGGGCGATCGCTCACGCTCTGCTCAACGCCGAGCAGGCCGGTGCCAGCAGCGAAGGACCGTCAGCGTGGACAGTCCTGACCACCACCCAGAATGCGGAGGTGGCGCGGTGAACACCACACAGATGATCCAGCGGTCCGACCGACTCGGCCGGTTGCTGATCACGATGGAGCCGGGCGCGAAGTTCCGGTTCACCTTCCTCTACAGCCTGGGCGGACAGTACCGGTCGGTGACCGCGGAACTGCCCCGCCCGAGCACCGCGGATCTGTTGCAGGCCATCACCGAAGCACTCCTGCAAGGGATTCCGGTCGACGACAACGAGCCAGTTGCCGCCGACACGAAAGCGTACGGAGTATGGGTGGCCGAGCTGATCAAGGAACGCGACGAGCTGAAAGACCACGCTGCGGAACTGCTCGATCAGGTGCAGTGCCTGCAATGGGATCTCAGCGCGCTGCAAGCCCAGCACGACCTGTGCCCGCAACCGATGACCGGAAAGGTGTCGTGATGGATCCCAACGCGGCATTGACCCGAATCCGGGAGCTGCTCAAGGCATCCGACGATCTCGGATACGTCGAGGGCAGTGACCAGAACCCTGCGGTCGGCATGCTGTTTCATCTGATCGATGCCGTCGAAGGTCTCGATCAGTGGCTGTCGCAGGGCGGTTTCCTGCCCAAGGAATGGGCACGTACGGCGGTGACGTCGTGATCGACCCGAACCTGACCTTGCAGGTGATCCGCGAGTTGATGACCGAGGTCGATGAACTGTTGCAATGGAACTACCGCGATGACGACGCCAAACTGGTGATCGGCAAGCAGGAGACGCTGTTGTACCGGTTCGTCGAGAACTTCGAGGTCCTCGACCGGTGGATGGGACGCGGCGGTGAGTTACCGAAGTATTGGAACTCGCAGACGCGGACCGACCGCATTGAACCGATGATGTGCTGCGGCGAGCCGATGGACGTCTTCTCCGCACACATGGGCACCGCATTCAACGGCGGGCAGGACTGCGCCATCCTGGTGTGGCACTGCTCCGAATGCGGGCACTGGGAACCCTACGAAGCCCATTTCGTGGATCCAGAAGCGATTGTGCCGAACTGCCTGTGCGGTGCGGCCATGGTCGATCTGCCGGTCGCGCAATGGGATCCGGGCCGATTCCGGCTGGCATGGTGCGCTGACTGTGGTCTCTACGAGACCTGGGGCATCGAGCCGCTCCGCCGCCACGGCAATGACGCCGATGACGACCCGCGACAGGAGCAGCGGTCATGACCGCGGCTTCGGGGTACCAATGGTGCGGATGCCGGGACTGCTTCGACATCGTGGTCGCAGCAGTCGATGAACCGATGCTGTGCGACGCATGTCTCGATGCGTGGTGCACCCTCGGCGGTGGCGAGTGCCAGCGTGACGACGCCTACGAAGACTGAGGTGTCCGATCATGGCCAAAGCCAAGAAGCCGATGAGCCGCCGAACAGAGCTACGGCTCGGGCGGGAGATCCAGGAACAGTACGACCGGGGTGCCAGCTGGGCCGCGATCACCGTGGACTTCGATATGCCGAAGTACAAGGTGCAGCGGCTGGCCAGGATCTACCGGGAAGACTGTGACCGGAGAGCGCACCAGAACCAGCTGACCCTGTTCAAGTGACTCACCGGACACAACCGAACACCAACTGAATATCGAAAAGCGGAGCCCAGGCCATTGATGGTGGCCTGGGCTCCGCCCTGTTTCTACCAGTGTTTGCAACTCTGTGAAATCGGAACCGCCTCGCAACCCCCGGGCCGGGATCCTCGGGCTTCAGGTAGGGGTCCGGGTGCCCGGCTCGGCGCTGCCGCACGAAGTGGACGAGGATGCCTAGGGCTGAATACATGCCGTTCATACCCTATGTAGACAACCGACTGAGGGTCAGATAGTCTCTCGACATGGCCGATTTTCGGATGACAACCTCGGTCGCGAAGGTCCTACGCGAGTTCCTTGAGGATCCAACCGCGCGGCAGTACGGCTTCGACCTAATGAAGAGCTGTCACATTCCCAGCGGGTCGCTGTATCCGATCTTGCTTCGTCTTGAAAAGGCCGGTTGGATCGTCGGGCATTTCGAAGACATCGATCCGAGCACGGAGGGTCGTCCGCCGAGGAAGTACTACACGATGACTCCCGAGGGCGCTTTGTCTGCGACCAGGGAGCTTGCCAAGCTCAGCGCGGCCCTGCGTCCGCCGACCCTTGCGCCGGTGTTCAACCCGGGTGCCCTTGGAGGACTCGCATGAACCACTTCCTCGACATTGCGGGTGCTGTTCTTGGGGTAATCGGCCTATTCGCCGTGGCCGTCGTCGCCAAGGTCGGCTTGAGCATGGTCAGCAAGGAGATCGAGGGAAGAATCGACGGGCTAGCCGTTCTACTGCTGAAACTTGCCCGTCTGCGGCTGCCCGCACACGTACGAGACGCGATTTACGACCTCGAGTGGATGCCGGAGCTTCAATACATCATTCAGCGTGAGCAGGCCCGACCCATCACTCGGCTTTGGGATGGGCTCCGATACTCAGGAAGTCTATGCCTCAAAGCTGGAAGCATCGCTCGCGCTGCGGCACCCTCGGCCTCGCTGATTGGCCGACTGAAGATCGCGTTCCGCGCCCTCCTCTCGGTGAGTGGAGGGCGACGCTATAGGGAGATTGTCAACGACGATGGCTTGCATGCGACTGAGGTTCGGATCGTCGACCCAGCCAAGATCAACGTCGCAGATCTCATCGACGCGGTGAACAAGGTGATCGACGAGGACAAGCGCAAGAGCTGAAGTAGGCGTGCACCGCATGTCACCAATCGGAACCCGGTCCAGTTCAGGTGGACTGGGTTCCTCCTACCTTCTAGCCACGTATCTCACCTTGAGGAACTCGATCCTCGCGGACGCAGCGCGTAGGCCGGGACGAGTTGGTCGCGGATGTGAAGATCGGGTCGGCCGTCGGCGTACTGCAGGCTGTAGGTCACGCGCCCGAGCCATTCACCGTCGACCGTGGGCACCCAATGAGACAGGACGCCGGGCCGCTCGCCGCTCATGTGGACCCCGGCACCGTTGACATGCTTGGGCTTGCCGGGGTCGCGTACGAGGATCGCGTCCAGGCGTACCCAGACCGGCTTCGGCGGGCTGGTCGCGGTGCGGTAGTAGTGGCCGGTCGCACTCGGGTATTGCAGTTCCGGTTCCGTGCCCTCGGTCTCGGTCTCGGCATCGACTCGCCGCCTGTCGAACCCATGTTCGAAATATAGCCGAGCGGTCGCTTATCATCACCGGTATGTCCGATGATCAGAAACAGTGTCAGATCTGCGGGGAACACCCTGCAGGCCGGGTGGCATGTTGTGCCCGGACTGCCTGCAGCGGATCACCACGCAGAACCAGGCCAACCCGTACCCGAACTTGCCGGATATCGACTAACCGCCCCAGCGGCCTTGTTCGCGGGCGCGGCGCAACCGCGAGGGCCGGGCCGAATCCCACTCCCACCGCGTCAGTAGATCGTCAGCGGCTTCCTTGTCGGGGTGTTCGTCGAAGATGACCAGGTCCGCGCCGAGCTGATCGAGGTACTTGTCCCTATCCCATTGCAGGAGCATGACGGCATAGACACGCCACGCCGCGGCCTGGTTCCCCGACATTTCCGGACGAACTCAGTTGAGACCGAACGGAATCGGTGACAGTGGCGGAAAGGCTGCGATGGCGGACCGCAGTGACGTGATGACGGTGTCGGCCTGGCCGCCGATCGCGGCGACCACATCAGTGAGGGGCTGGTCGATCGGAGCCTGCGGCGCCGGTGTCGATGGTGGTATCGGCGCGGCGGTTTCGATCAGCGGGGGAAGGTCGGGCTTGGGTACGTCTACACCGCCACCCAGCGCCCCAGCAGCGGCACCGCCGAGCCCAGCGCCCGCAGCAACACCAATCACGATGCCGGGCACACCACCTACCGCGGTCCCTGCCAGGCAGCCCAGTCCGGCACCGAGTCCCGCACCGAACGGTATGCCGACCCCGGCCGCCGTCGCACCAATCGCTGCGCCGACCACGCCGCCCACCACGGCCCCGACCGCGCAGCCGACACCCGCGGCAGGGACTGAGACGAGTTCCGCACCCGCGACCGCACCGAGTGCCCCGCCGGTGATGGTCGACGCCGCGCGCCGATCCGATTCCTGGCGCGAGAATCCCAAGGCGTCGTACCCGGCGGCGATCTGCCATTCGGCGTAGTCCAGATACGCCTGGGCTTTGTCGCGGGACTTGGTATCGATCCAGTCTGGAATCCCGATCATGGTGTTGCCTGCGCGCAATGTGTGCGGGTTGATCGGCGCGGGTTCCGTTGCGGGAGAAGGCTCTTCGTTGTCAGGTTTGGTAGCTTGCGGGGGCTGGATCAGGGTGTCGGTCTGCGGGGTGGTCTGCTGCTGGGGTCGGGGTCGCGCTGGCGGCGCAGGAGGGTCTGGAATGTAGTCCGCGAGGCTGGGCGCGGCAGGTGGGGAAGGCGTGGTGCTCAGGCCGGGTTGCCCGTCTCCGGGTACCGCCAGACCCGGTTGTCCCGGTGCCGCGGTGGCAATGCTTTGCCCGGCGGCGGCCAGCACCGGTAATACGGCTAAGGCGGTGAGTGTGCGTGTCGTGGTCATGTGCTCGCCCTTCGATCCGACCGGGTACCGCCGGATCGGCTCGTCGGGATCGGAGCCGAACCCTGGGCGGTGATCACGCTGTGTCGGAGCCTACTCAGAACCTCTTGCGCGGCATCGGCGCTCGCGAAGCTGGCACGGACGGTCGCATCGCTGGCATGGCCACCGAGCCATTGACCAATCGCGAAGGGGGTGGGGTGGGGGTGCGTAGACAAGGCGGGCAGGCCCCGCCTGCCCGACACCCTGCCCGCTTCGGTGCCGCGGTTCCGTCGTGCCGGGCGTGACTTTCCGGTCTCCGGGCCAACAGCATCGGCAGTGACCGCCGCCTGGAAAGTCATGATCGGCATGGCGGCGGCACCGGTTAAAATCGCGCGCCCCCACCCCATCCCCGAACGTCAGGCGCGTCCGAACAGGTGACCCTGCATGGGAATCGCCGCGTCGCCCGAGCCTCGACACGCCGAGTCGAACCGTTATATCCCGGCGGCACAACACAAGTCGTCCGCCGGTCTACGCCGGTACCCTCAGCGACCGACCATACGGAAAACGCGGACCTTCACCGAAATCGGGGCGAAAACGGCGGTAGCTCAGGGTCGGCGTTGTGCACGCGAGTCGCACACCTTCCCACCCTCTGATCAGGGGTGATGGGTTTCATGCTCAGAGGACAGCAAATACACCCATCAATGTGTATTTGCTGTCCTCTGAGCATGAAACAGAAGAAAAGTTGGAGGGTGGGAAGGTGAGAAAGTGTGAGTAACAAGAAAATTCAGTAAGAGAGAGAAGTAAGTAACGTTGGGTGAGAATCGGTGAAGTCCGGTGCAAGGTAGCGATGGGCAACGGGGGTGCGTAACCGGCGGCCGGGTGGGTAGTAGCGCCCGGCAGCGTGGTGACGTTCGGTGCGAGCGCGGCGGCACGAGTAGTCCGGCCGGGTGGGAATGGTGGCGGTCTCGGGTCTGGTGATGGGCACGATCCCGATGTGCCCGAACGGGTTGGTGGACTCCCTGGGCGCACGCCGCATGATAAGGGCGTCCAACCTCCCGTCAAGTCGCGAATTTCCTGTGCGGTCGCGTGATTCGGGTGCCGGTCGGGTGAGGGAAATTCGCTCCTTGAGCGTGAGCCTCCTGGACGCCCTGGGCAGGCAGGAGGGGCAGGCCGCGGGGCCTGCCCTCGGCGGACGCGGCGCGCGCCCAGGGAATCCACGTTCTCCCAGGCTCCCAATCCCATTGACACGTACGTGTCAACGTCTTCGGAAGGACCCGGAGATCATGACGGACTCCGACACCATCACCGGCCTCCTCGTCACCGCTCTTGAAAACACTTGGGCCGCAATCCGAGCCCACCACCCCGACGTCCCCGACGTCGTACTGACCGTGGGAGCCGGATCAACCGGCACCAGCGAAATGACCCTCGGGCACTTCGCGCCGAACCGCTGGATCCGCGGCGAGTACGAACTCCATGAGCTGTTCGTCGGCGGGGAAGGGCTCCAGCGTGGGGCGGCTGGTGTACTCGGCACTTTGCTCCATGAGGCCGCTCACGGCGTCGCTGTCACGCGCGGGATCAAGGACACCAGCCGCCAAGGCCGGTGGCACAACGAGCGATTCCGTGCCCTCGGCGAAGAACTCGGGCTCACTCTGGCGCATCACGACAAGATCGGGTGGTCCATCACCACCGTGCCGGAACAGACCCGCGAAGTGTTCCGAGACGGGCTAGAGGAGCTCACATATGCGTTGGTGGCCTACCGCCGTCAAGAACCGGGCCGACGAGACGGGCGCAAGTCCAACAACAACGGTTTGACCGCCGAATGTGATTGTGGTCGAAAGATTCGAGCTTCTCGTAGTGCATACGAAGCTGGCCTCATCTCCTGCGGACGGTGTGGAGGCCTGTTCACCGAGTAGGGCATCAGCCATCGCGGCACTGAGGTGATCAGTATGTGGTGGGACGGTCTGGCTCCACCGACAAAAGATGTAGCTCGTCTGTGAGACCTACTGTCACACTTAGGACTTCGACGACGGACAACATCAGGATCGAGGTGGATGTGAAAGACCAGCAGACTCCCGGCGAACAGAACGACGCTGACCAGCCGAAGCCGAATCGGAAACCTCCGAAACGTCCTACGCGCGCACAGTCTCTTTTGGCGCCCGAGCCCGGCAGGTCCAAAGAGGAGCTGGAGGCGGCACGAAATCTGCTTATTGAGGTGATCTCAGCGACTTTCATTGGTGTCGGCCGTGTTCGAAATGGGTGAGGACGAGTGCGGCTTTGACGATGTCGCCGATTTTCTCGGGGCTGGTGGTGAAGTGGTGCAGGGCGCGCCAGCGTCCCTTGGTACTCAGCGGTTTTGGTCGACAGCTGATCTACCAGGGGCTTCACCATTCACGGAGCCGACACGCCACACCAATCACCCACTACCACAACGGATCTCACTGGAGATGAAAAGGGCTCACTGATCGTCGGTCTCGTGATTGGAGGCCTGATTTTGCTGGCCGTCGTCGCGGCGGTCGTAAGAGGCGCACAGCGCCGCGAAGAAGTGGGCCGGTACGCGACGATGCTCGGTGGTCAACCCGGTTGGCCAACACCGGAATGGATCACGGCATACCGGCCGATCCTCAATCCCTATCATCTGCACGCGGACAACCTGGACGCCATCCACGGCAAGGTGTCAGCGCGGGACTTCGTCAGCTTTCGCACCGAAAGCCAGATAACGGTTCACAAGCTCAGCAGGACGACCACGACAACCCTCTACTTCAACGGCGCGGCCGTCGGAGGCATCCGAGCCGATCTACCGCCGGTCGAGCTGCTCGCGGCGCAGGGCCAATGGCGTCCGTATTTCGACGGAAAGTCCCGCGAGGGCGACCGATTCGCGACGGGCGACCCGGAATTCGACCGCGACTTCGTGCTGCTCGCGGCCCCGGCCGACCAGGTGACTGCTCGATCGATGCTGTCCAGCGAGGCCAAAGCCGCCCTGAATCTGCTGTCCCGCATCGCCGGAGCCCCCCGTATCCGAATCGCTCAGGGCCTCGTGCTGTGCTGGGTCCCGGGCATGACGGACTTGCGCGCCCAGCACGAGGCCTACGCGGATCTGCTGAAAGCCCTGGCCATGGTCGCCACCGGCATCAACCTCACGACCGGCTACCCGACCAGATAGGCAGGCCATGGCAGACGGAACCCCTGACAGTTGAATACGCGACCTCGCCAGTCGCCCGGTTGAATCATGCTGCCCCGCAGCTGATTTGGACCGTAACGCCGGATTCCGGGCAGATGCGCCACTACTGCCGACCAGCGGCGATGGCGCGGTGATCGGTTCGGGCTGCGGGCGGGTGCGGTAGGTGCTTGGCTTGGCTGCCGATGAGGTTGGTCGGTGTGCTGGAGGTCAGGTTTCGTGGCGACGCAGGTGTTCGCGGCCGAGAAGTTGGTGCGGCTGCGGGAGTTTCCGCAGATCGGCCGGGGGGAGTTGTTCCGGTTCTTCACGCTGACTCCGGCCGATATCGCGTTCGTCGCACCGGGGCGGGGGCGGGGTCCGGAGGATCAGCTCGGTTCGGCCGTGGCACTGTGCACGCTGCCGTGGTTGGGGTTCGTGCCGGACAAGGTCGCGGCCGCGCCGCCGGTGGTTGTGGCCCGGTTGGCGGATCAGCTGAAAGTCGATGCGTCGCAGATCCGTTCGTACGGCCGCCGGGCACAGACCCGCACCAAGCATCTGAAGCTGGTGGCTCAGTATTTGAGCTGGCGGTCGGCGGGTGCGATGGAGTGGAAGGAGCTCGATGAGTTCTTGTTGGCGCGGGCGATGGAGCATGATTCGCCGACGCTGCTGTTCCGGCTGGGTTGTGAGTATCTGATCTCGGCACGGGTGATCCGGCCCAGCCCCGACACCGTGGTCCGCCGTGTCGTGCATGCGCGTGAGCAGGCGCAGCGGGAGACCTACGATCGGCTCGCGCATGAGCTGACTCCGCAGCGGTGCGCGGAATTGGACGGTTTGCTGGTTACCGATGCCCCGATCCGGATGTCCCGGTTGCGGTGGTTGTCGACCGGTCCGGTGGAGGCGTCCGCGGCCACGGTGCCCAACGAGGTCGAGAAGCTGGGGTTCGTGCGCGGTCTCGGCGCGGACACACTCGATTTGTCAGTGCTTCCGGCGGAACGTCGCCGGTTTCTGGCTATGCTGGGCCGCCGCCTGACTGGGCAGGCGCTGGAACGCCGTGACCCGCAGCGCCGGTATCCGATCTTGCTGACCTGCACCCACTGCCGCCGGAACAGTCGGCGGTCAAATACGTCGCCGCCATGGGCGGGGCGGAAGCCGTCCTCACGCAGGCCCGCAAGGACTTCGACGCGGGCGAATACCGCTGGGTGGCCGAGCTTCTCGACCGCCTCGTCTTCGCCGAGCCCGACAATGACGCCGCCCGCGAACTGCTCGCCGACACCTTCGAGCAGCTGGGCCACCAGTGCGAGAACGGCACCTGGCGAAACGAATACCTCACCGGCGCAATGGAACTGCGCAACGGTGTGCGCGACCTCGGCGCGGTCGTGTTGGCCACCCCGGACGTCATGGCCGCCATGACCCTGGACATGCTGCTCGACTACGCGGGCATCCACCTCGACGGCCCCCGCGCCTGGGCCCGCAACATCCGAATGAACTGGACCATCCGCGAATTCGACGGCCCCGAACGCGACTTCGCCGTCCAACTCAGCAACGGCGCCCTCATCTACACCGCCAACAAGTCCCTGCCCGACGCCGCGGCCAACGTACACCTCGACCGCGGCGCCCTCCAGCGAATCCTGTTCGGCACCAGCGATATCGACACCGAGCTACGCGCCGCCACCATCACCGTCGAAGGCGATCCCGAACCGCTCACCCACCTGTTCGCACTACTACGGCCCTCCGCCTTCTGGTTCCCGATCGTCACCCCGTAACCCATCCAACCCGCCAGTCTTTATGGCGAGCCACGGTGACGTAGCGGGCACCGGTAACCGTGCGCAAGGCGGGTGCGCCGTCGGCGACGGGCATAGGCTTCGGAGATCTCGCGGCCCCGCAAATCCAGATCGAGGTCGGGACCGAGCAGAATCAGCAACGCCAGTAGCGCGCCGATGACGATGGCTGGCATGAGGACGGCGTTCACGACAATCCCAGGACCGGTCGACGGTCGTTGATCCGCTGCGTGTGGCGTCGGTTCCATGGTGAGCGTGGGTGCTGGGACAGCAGTTTCGCGGTGAACGACGCTATTTCGGCTGTGGCACGGGCATTACCGACCAGGCCCCGATTGGGTGCAGTGAACTGAGAGCCGACCACGCGTGGGGCGATCCTGGCCAGCCGTGCGGGTGTGGCCGCGGCACGCAACGTTGTCACGCTCTTGTTGAAAATGCGGGCGAAGTCCAGGGCGACAGCCTCGTCGGCGGCCGCCAGACCGAACAGGCCGTCAGCGAGGGCGTCGGGCAGATACGGCTCACCGAGCAGGCAGTTGGCCCAATACAGCTGCCAGGCATCCCGGTCGCGCCACCGCCACCACTCGGCCAGATCGCTGTCGAGATCCGCGCCGGGCGCAAGCCCGGCGGCCAGCCGTCCGGCCAGGTATTCGGCTTGCCGGAAAGCATCGGACTGGCCTTGGCCCAGAGAGTAGTCCTTGAAGTTGCCCGCGTCCCCGACCAACGCCCACCCCGGGCCTGCTGATTCACGAAAGTAGCTGTGCCACTTCTGCAGAACCCGGATCGGCCCGACCCGGGTAGCGCCCTCGACCGCGGCCGCCAACTCCGGAAACAGCTGCAACCGGGCGTCGAATTGGGCGTAGCGGTCGCCCAGGTACTGCTCGGCTTCCGCGGTCGGCACCGCGACCGTGGTCAGGAACTGGCCGTCGAGAGGCAACCCGAGAAACGCCGTCGATCCGCTTCGTGTACCGCCGACCGCACCGAAGAACAGACCCTGGCTTGGGTCGACCCCCTCGTAGAACGACCAGGTCGGCATCCGGCCGCCGGGGCGCGTGCAGTACTCCCGCGCTCCGACCGAGCGCGCCACCGTCGAGGATCGACCGTCCGCGCCGATCACCACCCGCGCCCGAATCTCCCCGGCGCGAGTGCGGACCCCGCGCGCTCGCCCGTCTTCGATGATCACGTCCTCGACCGGGCACTGCGTGCGGACCTCCGCGCCCGCCCGGGCAGCGTGGCCGATCAGGATCGCGTCCATCGTGGTCCTGCGCATTCCGAGCAGGGTGCCGTAGGAATCGGGATCGAGGTCGACGGTGAACTTCCGGTGCGTGCTGGTTACCGTCGCCCCTCGGATGACACTCGCTCCCGCCGCGAGGATCTCCTCGAGCACCCCGATCCGGCGCAGAACATCGACACCGTTGGACTGGAACACACACGTCGACAGCGTCTCGCTGGGAAACCCGGCCTTGTCCACGACACAGACCTTCACGCCCTGCTGGGCGAGCATCGTGCTCAAGGTCGCGCCCGCGCAACGCCCCCCGACGATTACCACATCGAAGTCCGACCCCGCCATGACACCAGCTCCTCGGGGGTGCAGGGCGCGCCCGGGAAGCACAACTCCAGGTCAGCGCCGACCGTGAATACTGTGACAGATGGTTACATATAAAATGAGGGTGCGCAACAGGCCACACCGTCATGCACAGACCTCGGACCGTTGCACCTTCTGCCGTGTTCCGGTCACACCCGAAAACCGGGCCGGTATCGCCTAAGTGATGGCCTCGCTCAGGCGGGCCAGCAGCAGTGCGCGCTGGCGGGCGGCGTTGGCGGTGGCTTCGTTGACGGTGGCCAGGATGGCGGCGGCGGCCTGGTCGGGCGGGAGCGCGGTGATGGATTCGGTGAGGCTGAGGGCGGCGAGACTGCCGTCGCCGGAGACGTGGGCGGTGACGGTGCCGTCCAGGCCGGTGGCCTGCCCGGCCACCCGGGCCAGTCCGTCGGCGGCCAGGGTGAGGGCCTCGAGTTGCTCGCCGACCTGGGCGATCAAGGCTTTCATCTCAGGGTTCACAGGGCACGCATCCAGGAATGCGGGGGAGCGTCGGCGGCGGGGGCGTCCAGACGCGCCAGTTCGGTGGCCACGGTTTCGGGGCCGGGCAGGCCGAGACGGTCCAGCAGCACATCGGCCAGGCCGAGGGCCGCGAGGGCGTCCCGGCGGCGGGCGCGCGCCAGCAGAGTGCAGCGCTGGGCCAGGCGCTGGATCTCGGCGGCCAATGCGGCTGCGCCGTAGGCGTATTCGGTGGCGTCGAACCGCAATTCGATGAGCTGGCCGGCATCGGTGGCGGTCACGGTGATCGTGCGGGTACTGCAGGTGGTGGTGAATAGCGGAACATCGGGTGCGGTCATGGTTGAGCCTTGATGTGAATGGTCACCGTCGTCGAACACTCGATGGTGGAACGCTTTTCGATCTCGTGAGAGGTGATGTGTTTCTCCACGCGCGCGGTGCCGGCCTCGGTGGTGGGCTCGACGCCGAGCACCGGATCGGTGGCCGAGAGCGGGCCTTGCAGGGCCACGGTGCGCTCGGGGTCGCCCCACAGCACCGTGCGATGCCCGGGCCGCACGCTCGGCAGGTCGTCCCAGCTGTGGTCGCGGATATCGCCGGGGAGTTCGTAGTCTTCGTACTCCGGTTGCGCGGCTTCGCGACTCGGCACGGCGGTGTCGTCGTGCTTATCGGGGACGCGGGGGCCGCCCGCGAAACCGGGCAGATCGCCGAACAGATTCATGATCCCGTATCCGCCTGTCCGCCGGGTGCGGTGATACCCGGCTGATCGATCTCGTTCACCTTGGCGGTCAAGGCGTCCATGCCGACGTCCGCGGTGGCGATCACCCGGACCCCGTCGCGCACATAGTCCGCCGCCATACTGACCACCGCGTCCAGATCCGCCTGGGAGCGTGCGGCATTGACCAGCGGCGTGGCTTGGGCGCGAAAGCCGCTGATCAGCATGTCGAGTTCGGCGGCGGCCCGGTCGCGGGTGTCGTAGGCCGCGAACAACAGTGGCGCGAGGGTTTCCGCCACGGTGGCGAGGTCGCCGATCCGGCCCGCGGTGACGTTCATGATCGACAGGGCCGCCGCGGCGGTGTCGGTCGCCGCCAACTGGCTGACGCCGGCGCGGTGCACGTCGCCCGAAGCCCGCACCGACCCTGGCACCGCGGCCAGCGCCGCCAGCATCTCCGCGGTCGGCCGGACGCCGCTGCCCAGGGCCGCACGCAATCGCAGCAGTGGCGTGATCAGGGCTGTCACCAGTGCCGGTTCGTTCTGCTCCGGAGTACCGGGCTGCATATCCGTTGTCCGCCTACTCTGCTGCCGGCTTAAACCTGACCGTCGCCGTCGCCGGCGCCCGCGATCCGCGCCGCGGACTCGGCATCGGTGGCGCCCAGCACATTTCCCCACCGGATGATCGACTGGCCGTACCTGTCCGTGAGGTCCGAAGCCGTCCCCAAATGCTCGACATGCTGAGCCCAAGCCTGACTCCACGCCGCCGCGAATCCGCGCCCCAGCACCCCCAGCCCGGACAGATCGATCCCGGCCAGCACCTGTGCTTGCCCCTGTGCGCTGTCCAGCAGCGCCGCCGCCTGCTGTGCCGCATTCACGTATGCGACCGCACTCGGGTGATCCCACGCGACCCGCTCGGTATCGCCGTCCATCGAAGAATCCTGTCTGTCGCGTGTGCCGCGATCAGACTATCGGCTCACCCGGCCTGATTCGCGCCATGTCGGCCCAATTCACCACGGCCCCACCATTTATCGGCCCGACGCGAGCCTAGCCGCGTCCAATCTGACCCCGTGTACCCGCAACCCATTCCTGCGTCTTCACCAACCCGGACCCGATCTCTTTCCTGGCCCCCTGAAATCCATACAGCTCTCCGGCCAGCCGAGTGAGAACCTCGCCCTCGGACTCCTCCAGCCCTTCGAGCACGGCCTCGTCCTCCAGCAAATAGGCCACAATCGCTCGCTCCCTGGCCGTCCATCCCTCGGCAGATCCCTCCCATCCGTGCTCGCGCACTGCTCGCCCCCGCTGGACCAATTCCGCGCGCCGCGCGGCCCGATCGGCATCACTCGGCTCCCGAGACTTCAAATGCGCCCAGCTGACGCGAGGGGTGTCGGCCATGAAAGTAAGTATCCGCTACCTGATGTCCCGGTATTGAGGGGGATCTGGCAGTACCTGTACCGCCAGGATCTCCCGGACGCACGAAACGCCTGTCAACGTGGACCAATGGCGGACAACCAATTCACCACTCACACAGACCTATTCGATCTGAGCGGAAAGCTCGCCCTGGTCACCGGCGGCACCAGGGGCATCGGAATGATGATCGCGCGCGGCCTGCTGCAGGCGGGCGCCCGCGTCATCATCAACTCGCGCACGGCGGATGCGTGCGCGCAGGCACAGCATCTGCTGTCCGGATACGGCGACGTTCGAGCAATCCCCGCCGACCTGTCCAAGCACGAGGAGTGCCAGCGCCTCGCTGATCTTGTCGAAGCCGACTCCGGACGCCTGGACATCCTCGTCAACAACGCGGGAGCGATGTGGCGCGAGCCACTGGAGACCTTCCCCGACGAGGCTTGGGACGCAGTGCTCGACCTCAACCTCAAGTCGCCGTTCTGGCTGGTGCAGGCGCTGCTGCCCGCGCTGCGCCGGGCGGGCACCGCCGAGGATCCCGCGCGGATCATCAATATCGGCAGTATCGCCGCCATTCACGTCGCCGAGTCGCCCAACTACTCCTACGCCAGCAGCAAAGCCGCACTGCATCAACTCACCAGAGTGCTTGCCAGAGAACTGGGCCCACAGCACGTCACGGTGAACGCGGTGGCCCCGGGAGTGTTCCCCTCGCAGATGATGGCCGCCGCACTCGAGGCCATCGGCGACACGATCGCGGCGGCGGCCCCGCTGCGCCGGCTCGGCCGCGACGACGACATGGCCGGTGTCGCAGTATTTCTCGCCAGCCGGGCCGGGGCCTACCTCACGGGCGCCATCATCCCGGTCGACGGCGGCATCGCGACGACCGCAACGGGCACGCCCTAGACGCAAGGCAGTCGTCGGGGTACCGGCAGTACCTGCCTCGGTCTGCTGCACGCGCTTACGGTGAGGGGATGGCCACGAGAGATCTGCGCACCGATATCCGGGAGTTTCTCAGTTCGCGTCGCGCCCGCATCTCGCCCGCGCAGGCGGGATTGCCCGCTTACGGCGGCAATCGCCGGGTCGAAGGTCTGCGTCGCGAAGAGGTAGCGCTGCTGGCGGGGGTCTCGGTCGACTACTACGTGCGCATGGAGCGCGGCAGCCTCGCCGGCGCCTCCGACGGCGTGCTGGATGCGTTGGCCTCCGCGTTACAACTCGACGAGGCCGAGCGCGACCACCTGTTCCACCTCGCGCGCCAATCCAGCGGACCACGCCGGCGCAGGCCCGCCGGCGCGGTGCGCTCGACACTGCGGCAGGTGCTCGACGCCATCTCCGATGCGCCCGCCCTGATCGGTAACGGTCGCTACGACGTGCTCGCCACGAACCACCTTGCCCGCGCACTGTTTTCACCGTTGCCGGCCGACCCGAGACGTCCGGCGAACACCGCGCGGTTCGTCTATCTGGCTCCCGAGGCGGCCAGAGATTTCTTTGTCGACTATGACCGAATCGCGGCTGACATAGCCGCGAAACTACGCATGGAAGCCGGCCGCGATCCGCACGACGAGGACCTGATCGCCCTGGTCGGCGAACTGTCGACGCGCAGCGAACTGTTCCGGCAACGGTGGGCATCCCGGGACGTGCGGCTGCACCGCTCCGGCCGCAAACGGCTGCACCATCCCGTCGTGGGCCGCCTCGACCTGGACGTCGAATCCCTGGCCCTCCCAGCCGAACCCGGCCTCTACCTCACCATCTACACCGCCCCCGCGCGCACACCCACCGCCGACAACCTAGCGCTGCTGGCCTCGTGGGCCGCCACCCAACTGTGATCGCTTGGCGTGGAATGACCTCCAGCTGGCGCGAACCGACACCGTGAGACGTCCGGGCCGGAACTTAGTCTCGGCTTGTGGCCAGGTATTCGCAGTGCTCCGTCAGGAGTTCGCGCCTCGAATCGTCTTGGGCAGGGCGGAGATTCGCTCGCGGTGGCGCTGCTGCAGGGCGCGGCTGCGGGTGAGGAAGTCCAGGATGGTGCGCAACTGGTCGCCGGTGTAGGCGTCCATCTCGGCCGCGCCCTCCTGCGCGATCGGGCCGTAGATTTGCCAGACCTCGGCCATGGTCTCCGGGGTCACGCGGACCAGGACCTTGCGGCGGTCACCCGGTTCCGGTGCGCGGGCGACGTGGCCGAGCTTGGCCAGGCGGTCGAGCATGGTGGTGACGCTGCCGCTGGTCAGACCGAGTTCGGCGGCCAGCGCGCCGGGGGTGGACTCGCCGCGTACCAGGACTTCCAGGCAGCGCAGATCGGTGCGGTTGACCCCGAGCGCGGTGGCGGCGGCCTGATGGTCCAGGTTCGGTCGAATTCATAGACCGAGCGATCCACTTGCGCGAACGGTGAGTTCGCCAGCACCTGCTCGTGCGTCCGGTGGTCAACGGCGGAACCGAGGCGCCCGGGCAACGGTTCCCCTGGTGCCAGTTCAGCAGGCAGATAACGACACTGCACATCCTCGACGACTTTCTGCCAAGCCGTGGTCGGCCGAACCAGACAGCTGTCGTTCGCCAGCACGATGACGCCGTTGTCCTCGACCACACCGTCGAGTGCCGCAAGGACATGCTCGCGATCCATCCAATGGAACGACCGCCCCATGGTGACCATGCGGAACTGCCCGAGCTCACCGGGCAGATCGGCCGAACCCCCATGTTCCCAGACCACATTCGTCAGCCCCGCCGCCCGCGCGCAGCGAGCAGCCTCGACAAGCATCCCGGGCTCAGGATCCATGCCGACTGCTTCGGCGACGTGGGCGGCTAACGGGATAGCCAACTGTCCTGTGCCGCAGCCCAGATCGAGGAGCCTGCCGGTGCCATCGAGATGAAACCGCTCAACCAGGTCGTCGAAGAACGGTTTCGGGTAGGTCGGTCGATAGCGCGCGTAATGCCATGCGGTCCCTTCGAACAGACCGCTGCCCGTTGGCCCGGGGGAGGTGTTCAGCGTCAACGGATATCCGAACTCTTCGAATGAGTCTCAACCGATCAGATTACCGGCCTCGCAGTAGACGTGACCTCAGAGCACGGTTTGTGTGAGTTCTCAGCCGACCTGGCGGAGAGCAAGCCTCCGACCTGTGGTTCGCCAGCCGCGATGGGTCTGCCGCCGGCGAATCCTTCTCAGGCTAGTTGACGGTTTCCGTGTTGTCGGCGTTGAAAGCTGCTTGGGCGGTGCCGAGAACCTATGGCCTGGTTGCGGTCAGGACCTCCAGTTTCACTGGCTCGATGAGTCCGTCAGGTTCGACGGCCCGCAGGGTGTCGGCGACGTCTTGCTCGAACTCGGCGCGGCGGTCGCCGAGCAGCTGACGAAGCGGTAGGGAGGTCGAGTAGAGATATCCGATCACCTGCTCCGTCGTCCAGGGTCGGTCGAATTCATAGACTGACCGAACCACCTGTGAGAAGGGCGAGTGCGAGAGCACCTGCTCGTGTGTCTGGTAGTCGACTGCGCTGCTGACACGGCCCGGCAAGGGGTCCGCTGACGCTAATTCCGTTGGCAGATAACGATGTTGGATATCCTCGACGGACTTCTGCCATGTCGTGGTCGGTCGGACCAAGCAGCTGTCGTTGGCAAGCACGACGGCGCCGTTCTTCTCGATCATGGCGTCGAGGGCCATGAGGGCATGCTTGCGATCCATCCAGTGGAACGAACGGCCCATCACCACCATCTGGAACCGCCCGAACTCGCCAGGAAGATCAGCTGAACCGCCCTGTTCCCAGAACACATTGGTCACCCTCGCAGCCTGGGCGCATCGAGCTGCCTCGACCAGCATCTCGGGTTCAGGGTCCATGCCGACAGCTTCGGCGACGTGAGCTGCCAACGGTATCGCCAACTGTCCCGTGCCGCAGCCCAGATCGAGGAGCCTTCCGGTGCCGTCGAGGTGAAACCGCTCAACGAGATCGTCGAAGAACGGTTGCGGGTAGTTGGGCCGATAGCGTGCGTAGTGCCATGCCGTTCCCGCGAACAGCCCGTTGCTGGAGGCTCTGGGTGATTCGGTCATCGTCAACGGATATCCCAATCGCTAGTAGTCGCGGAAGGTTTCGATTTGTGCCCCAAGTCGTTCGAGGCGTTCGGCGAGTTGCTCGTAGCCGCGGTTGATCACGTAGATGTTGCGCAGCACCGACGTGCCTTTCGCGGCGAGCATCGCGAGCAGGATGACGACGGCAGGGCGGAGGGCAGGCGGACAGATGATCTCGGCGGCCGACCAGTGGGTGGGGCCTTCGACGTAGACCCGATGAGGATCCAGGAGAGTGATGGATGCTCCGAGCTTGGTCAGTTCGGTCAAGTAGATGGCGCGGGTTTCGTAAACCCAGTCGTGGACAAGGGTTTTCCCTTCGGCCGTGGCAGCGATAAGGGAGAAGAAGGGCAGGTTGTCGATGTTCAGCCCAGGGAACGGCATCGGGTGCACTTTGTCCCGTGGCGCGCGCAGGTGGGAGGGATGGACTGTCAGGTCGGCCAGTCGTGTATGTCCGTTCGAGGCGGCGTATTCCGAGGACAGGTCGAACCGCAGTTGCATCTCTTCCAGCAGTGCAAGTTCGACCTCGAGGAACTCGATTGGCACTCGCTGAATTTCGAGCGTGGAGTTGGTGGCGATGCCGGCGGTGATCAGGCTCATCGCTTCGATCGGGTCCTCGGAGGGCGAGTAGTCGACGTCGGCGTCGATCTGTGATCGACCGTGGACTGTCAGGGTGGTCGTGCCGATGCCGTCGACGTGGACGCCCAGTTTCTGCAGAAAGAAGCACAGGTCTTGGACCATGTAATTGGAGCTGGCGTTGCGGATGGTCGTGACTCCGTCTTGCCGGGCCGCTGCCATCAATGCGTTCTCGGTGACGGTATCGCCGCGTTCGACCAGCACGATGGATCGGGTCGGGGTGTGGCGTCGGGACGCCCGGACCTGGTAGCTGCCGTCGATGGCGTCTATTTCGATTCCGAACGGCCGCAACGCTGCCAGATGTGGTTCGACTGTTCGGGTGCCGAGTGCGCAGCCGCCTGCGTAAGGAAGGTGGAACTCGTCGTAATCGTGGATGAGCGGGCCCAGGAACATGATGATGCTGCGTGTGCGCCGGGCCGCCTGGGCATTCATCGAATCCAGATCCAGTATGGGCGGTGGAATGATCTCGAGATCTCCGCTGTCACCGAGCCATTCGACACCGGCTCCGATGCTGCGTAGGACCTCGACGAGCCGGTTGACCTCCTCGATGCGGGCGACGCGCCGTAGGACCGTGCGTCCGGAGTTCAGCAGCGCGGCGCAGAGCAGGGAAACACTGGCGTTCTTGCTGGTGTTGATGGTGATCGATCCGGAGAGCGGTTGTCCGCCCACGATGCGCAAATGGGTTGGCCCGCTTGTGTGTCCGACCGAGAGCAGCTCGGTGTCCAAAGCGCGGCCGACGCGGGCGAGCATCTCCAGACTGACGTTCTGATGGCCTCGTTCGATTCTGTTCACCGCGCTCTGCGACGTGCCGAGCGCGGCGGCGAGCTCTGCTTGCGTCCAGCCGCGGGACTTCCTGGACTCGCGGACGAGTCGTCCGATTTGTTCGAGTTGATCGGCCTGCTTGGTCGCCACAATCACGCGCTGGAAAATATCACATATGAGATTTGAATGGGCTAGTTGATCACTCTCGCGGCCCTGAGTAGCTCATATGAGAGATTTCATTGCGAGTCTCGCGATCTTGCAGCCGATTTCCGGTGAGGTGTTGCGGACCGGACCGTGTAGGTGCTTCGGTGTTGAAGGCGGTGCCGTTCGACCCAGTCCCGCAGTGGATCGTTGTAGGCGCTGAAGGCGTAGGCCGTGGTGCGGCGGAGTCTGAGCTGTTCGACCATGTGAGCGTAGAAATTCCGCTGTTGGAAGTAGTGCTCGGCGGTGGCAACCTGATGGCGCCAGACGGGATCGCAGATCGCCTCGGCGATGATCACGGTTTCCGGCATCATGACCAGCGATGGTGGGATGGGAACCTGTGTCGCGGAAGCGAGAACACCCGATCGCGCTTCCCAGCGTCGGAGCAGGGGCGTGTGGTAGAACGAGTCCGTGATGCGCGACCATGCTGTCGTGATCGCCTGCGCGGCAGCGAACTGCGTGTCGACCCAATGCTGATTCTCCTCAGCGCGAAACAGTCTGTCGCGCCGACGGTATGCGGTCAGAATCTCTGGAGACCCGGAGAGGTCGATCTGGACCCTTTCGTATCGAGTGCCCAGCCATCGTCGGTGCCGACGGCAGATAATCGACGACTGCGCGAAGTAGATCTGGATCGGAGGATTTCCCGGGATTCGAGCGCAGCAGGATGCGCAGTGGCCGCGGACGAGTGAGCTGATGATCTGGATCGCTGTTCGCGGTGACGAACTTGCCCGTGTGCCAGCCAGGGCGGGCAACGGCAGGCTGCGTCGCAGTCGTTCCAGCGGCATCCCGGCGAAACAGGCGAGCCGTTGCTGGGCGGCTGAGTTGAGCATGATCTCTTCGTGGTCTCGCAGCATGTATTGATCCAGGCTGACGGAGGGTTCGCCGAGAGCACGCAGCAACGTGGTGGGAACGACGAGCTCGTTGGTGCGTGCCAGCCGGAAGAGATAGGAGGAGGTGGTCTCGCCGCGAACTGGCCGGACCGAGAACGGCAGTGGCATCGCGGGCCGCTGCCAGAGCGCGAGGTTCATTGCCGCGGTTTCCGTCTCGGTTCGTATTGGTTACCCGCTGCGATGTCGAGAATGACCGCTTCCAAGTGGGCCTTGGTGACCTTCTCGGAACCGTCGCTGATGGCGTCGTTGGCGGCCTCGTAAACGAGTTGGTCGAGGCTGCCGATCATGCCCCCGGTGCGGGCATGCAGATAGGAAGCCCATTCGAGAAGAGTGCCGACCTTGTGGCGATGCAGTCGCAGTGACTGCTCCATGGTCGCGACCAGTTTCTTCCAGTCGTTCTTGGTCGCGATGGTGTTGTAGGAGAACGCTGCAGTGCTGACGGGGATGAATCGGCCGGCGATTTGACGTCCCCGAACTCCGGAGAACAGGTTGGTTTCCTCGAGGTCGAGTCCGGAGTAGACGAAGGTCGCCGAGACGGTGTCGAAGAAGTATTTCAGCTGATCCGACGCCCCTTTGCCTCTCTTGGTGGACAGATCCAGCCGGTGGATCTCATCGACGAGGACCAATCTCGTTCCTGCCCGGCGCATCACGGCGGCGACCGCGTGCGCCAACGATTGTGGTCCGTCGCAGCGGCCGACCGGCAGGCCGAGGAACACGGCCATCTCCCCAGCCATCGATTTCGGGTCGGCGTCGGGCGGGATCAAGATATAGACGACCGGGATCCGGTCGGGAATGCCCGGGTTGCGGCGCTCGAAATCGAGCTGGAATCGCTTGCCCAGCTGGGTGATCGAGGTGGACTTGCCGGTGCCGCTGGCTCCGGAGATCAGCAGGCCGCGACGGCCGAGTTGCTTGCCACGGTTGTTGACGATCAGTTTCTGGCCGGTGTGAATGATCTTGCGGATATCGGGTGTGGCGACCAGCAGCAGTGAGGAGTGGTAGTCCTGGCGGGCTTCGTTGTAGAGATCCCGCTCGAGATCGTCGATGCGTTCGAGGTCGTTATCCGAGAGCAGTTGGGGTGGTTCGGGATTGGCTTGCCCGACGAATAGCGACCATCCTTCCTTGGTAGCCAGCGGGTGCCGCGCGTCCAGCTGTGGGGAGGTCACCAGCGTCCTTCCCGCTCGTCGAACGGATCGAGCAGGCCGAAAGGAACGACCTCGACGCCGTCGGCCTCGATCACGGTCACCTGGTCGTGGTCATCGGCTGTGTCCCCTGGGGGGAGTGCCGGGCGCTCGGGGAGCGCGGTGGGCCAGCGCCCGACCTCGGAGACCAGTTCCGGGGGAAGGTGATTGGTCATCGCGCGGGTCGAGACGGTGCGGGCCAGCGGCCGGCTGGTGTCGGGTCCGGATTCGGCGCGGCGCAGCAGCGCGGCCAGGATGACCGCGACCGCCATTTCGTTGGCGTCGTCGACGCCGCGCTGCGCGGCGAGTTTGCGTGCCGCGCGCCAGGTGAAGTCGGCGAAAGGCTGCCGGACGATGCCGTGATGGGTCCAGGGAACGGTGAACCAGCCGTGACCACGGTGGTTGCGAACCCAAACCCGCGAGACGTCATAAGGGTCGTAATGCACTTCCCAGCGTCCGCCCTTGGCAGCGATCCCGGAGCTTTGACCTGCGCAGATTCGAAGTTCGGTGCTGTTGTAAGTGCGGTAGTCGATCTGAACACCCGTATCGCTGATCGCCCGCCAGTGCGCGGGCAGCAACTCGATGTAGTCCTCGCCGGAGAGCGTGACCGGGACGTAGCCAGCGGCGGCGATGAGCGCCGCGTAGGTGTCGTTGGGCGAGGCGTTCTGATTCGGGGTGAACGGATGCCGCAGGCCATCGTGGGGACGGGTCTGCCATCCGGCCAGGACCCATTCGTCGAACAACTCTTGCAGGTCCGCCAGCGGCCAAACGGCGCGGTCTTCAACGTCGCCGCCTCGGCGGGTGACGTCGCGGCCGGTGTATCCGGAAACATGCTGACAGAACAGGGTATTGATCGACCCGAAGGTGCGCTCGACGATCGCCTTGTCGGTCGCGGTCAACTCGTGGGCAGGCTGAACCGAAATGCCCAGAGTGTCCGCAGCGCGGGAGAACACCTCCGAAATGAACACCTTGCCGTGGTCGACGACCACCGTGTCCGGAACGATCACCGGTTTGGCCGCCGCCAACGCCATCCGCGCGTCCAATGACACCAGCCGCTGATAGGGGATCCGCGACGCCGACATCGCCAACGCTTGATCCCAGCCCGGACGCATCGGCTCAGGCACCATCATGCGTGCCAGGATCAACGCCGCATCAACGGATTTCGCGCCAACCGGCCGCAGCACCCCAGCGCAGATTGTGCGAGTAGCGATATCGACGGCCAGCACCAACTCGGCGCGGCCGAGCACCCCGTCGTCCATTACCGCCATCACATCCAGCGGTGTCGTGTCCAGATGCACCAGCTCCCCGGGCCGCGCCGCGGTGGTCGGGGTGTAAACCCGGTCGGGCTTGTTCGCCGTCTGTCGGCGGGTGACCGCCGACCCGAAGGTGTGCCGACCCGCCGCCAGCACCTCCAGCAGGCGATAGCACGTCGCTTTCGACGGCAACCGCACTGCCCCGGGCCCGTGCTCGTCATCGAGCAGCCGCCGAACCTGCTCGATCACACGCGATTTGGTGCCGGTCGAAGTATGGGTTTGTGCGGCGATCACCGCTGTCGCGGCGGCGACCACCCGTGGATCGACCTGCCCGGTCGGTTCCAGCAGCCGGACGTAGCGTGAATCGACCAGACCCCATAATCCCTGATCACGATATCGGCGCCGCATGCGCTGAACGGTCCGAGCACTCACCTTCAACTCGACCGCTTTGGCCTTCTCTCGGTCGGTGACAACCACCGTCGCCGGATCGTATTGCGGTCGCGGCGTTGCGCCTTCACCCACGCCGGGAGGCAGCCCGGTCTCGACCTCCATCACGTGACGTTCCCAATCCCGGGCCTCCGCGAGCGCTTTCTCCGGCAAAGACTCGAGCAGTCCCCGCGGTTCGATCCTGGGCAGCGGAGCCGAGCCCACCAGCTCGAAATCCTCTGCCGCCAAAAGGAATGGCAGAGCAACCACGCTCGCCTCACCACTGTCGGACAGCAACCGAATCTTGGTCCCCGAAATCGCGACCACCGCATGCGCGAACCCGCCGAAGACCACCCGGTCACCAACGGTGAGCACGCCTGGCCGCTCCAACATCACCGGCGCTCCTCGCTGTGCACGGGCCCCTGCGCCATGTCCGACAGATCCGACAACTTCGGTGAGACACTCACAGCACTGCGGTGCGACAACACCACCGACAAATCCGCCACCAACCATTGCCGCCAGAGCAGGTGATAGAGGACCGGCAATGTGCGCAGCGGATCACCCACCGCCTCAGCCCCATCCATCAACGGCCTTGGCCGCGTGAACGTTTCCAGCAACTCACGTGCCACCGCACCGTCGAAACAGCGGGGATGGCGATAGCCGCCCAACCAGCGATGATTCGCGGCTATAAGCGGATCCAGCCGATCCCACACGGCATAACCCCAGCCCACCGCCGCGCAAGCGTGCGCCATCACCGCGAACGCCGCTCTATCTCGGTCCCCGATCAACTCTGCCGGCCGCGAATCCAAGACCAACCACCGCGCACCCGTCCTACGCACCAGGAAATCCGGCGCATGCCGACGTTGCTTGCCGCCGTCCTGCCGCCAGACCAGCCAAAACGGCTGCGACACGACGTCGACCACCTCGGGATCGAAGTCCAACGCCACCAAATGATCTCGCTCGACCCACGACTCGAACCCGACGCGCCCGCCCGTCGTCGCCGACCAGTACCAACCGGGATAATTTCTCTGGCCGCGATGGGACCGGAACGCCCGCACCGGACCAGCGATCTCGCCCACCACCGCGGGCAGACCCTGCCACCGGACCCGCCGCTCCACACCGGACTTCGACACGAACGCGGCCTCGAACTCATCGACGTCCATGCCCAGGCCCGGACCCCATTGGCCCGCCGGTGCGCTCAGCACCGATCTATCGTCGCCACTTCGCAAGATCAAAGGTTCGTTTCCGACAGATCAGCTGAGAACACGCCATGGGTACGACAGGTGTCATGAGACTCCGACAGCTCACCTGAGAACCGACATTTGGTACGGGTGTACATGGGAGCCCAGTTTTTGAGTTTATTCGTTGCGGTTACGTTTCGTTGGCTGCGACCAAACGGAAACGGAATAATCTCAACGGTTTACGGGGGAGCGTGGTGGGCTGACCCCCGATAACGTTCACTTATCGGGGGTCAGAACGGCGTGGGTTGGATTGAGGCAGTTTGGGTTTCGTTTCGTGTTGTTGCGTTGGATTTGACGAAACCAACGCTACGATTCCTGGGTGTCGAGCATCTGTAACTACCCGGGTTGTACGAAACCGATCACTCGCGCCGGAGGGCCGGGACGGCCGTCGGAATACTGTGAGCATCCCGATCACACGCGGTGGCGGGCGTGGCGGGAGCGGCAGCGGCGGCAGCAGGCGGAGGCGGAGACCCCAGCCGGGAACGTCACTGTGACGCAACAGCGTCCGGTGACCGTGGCTCGGTTGCGGGCGGATGAGCTGCTCGGACAGTTCAAGAATTTGGCGGATCAGTTGGGGACGACGTTGCATGCCGCGGTGGCGGAGCTGTCGACGCTGGCCGATCCGGCGGTGGCAGAGGCGCAGGTGCAGGCGGTGCAGGCGGATGCGGCGCGGCGGATTGCCGAGGCGGAGATGGCGGCGGTGGGGGCGGAGCAGGCGCGGCGGGAGGCCGAGGAGGCCAGGGCGGCAGCGGAATCGGCGGCCGAGGATGCGATTCTGACGGCGGAGGACGCCGACGCGCGGATCGCTGAGGCGTTGGCGGCGCGCGATGATGCGCTCGGTGAGGTGGAGCGGGTTACCAAGCGGGCCGCCGATGAGGTGTTCGCGGCGCGGGCCGAGGCGGAGGCCGAGATCCGCACCGCGCGACGGGAAGCGGCCGAGGATGTGGAGCGCGCCCGCCAGCAGGCGAGCGAGGAGATCGAGATGGCGCGGGCGAAGGCCGCCGCCGAAATCGAGCAGGTGCGTCGCGACGCGGCACAGCGCATCACCGCCGCGAGCGCCGAACGCGACCTCGCCGTGCAGCGCGCCGCCGACGCCGAGCGCGCCATCGAACGCGCGGAAGCGGCTGTGGCCGAACGCAATCAGGTGGTCGCGGAAACTCGCGAGGAACTCAAACAGGTGCGCGCCGACCTGGATCGCGCCCGCGCCGAGAACACCGAGTTCCGCCGACAGGCCGCCACGGACATCGCCGAGGTCCGCAAGGAATCAGCCGCAGCCCTCGAGAAGGCACACCAGGAAACAACCGCCCGCCTCGCCGCCCTCGACGACGCCCGAACCCAAACCCTCGCCCGCGCCGAACGCGCCGAACAACAACTCGACGCCCTCCTCGCCCAGCGCGCGACACCTGCCGAACCGCAGCGCTGAGCACCGCCGGGGAACGGCCGGCGGTCGCTCCTGATGCTCAGGAAGTGCTGGCCGCCATTCGCAGAACGACGCGACCCAGGTTGCGTCGTTCCTCGATCGACGCGATGGCCTCGTCGAGGCGATCGACCGAGAATTCCGTGTGGCGCGGCCGGATCGCCCCGTCTGCCAGCAACTTCCACAGTTCCGACCGATACGACTCGATCACGTCCGGCTGTGTTCGGGACAGCAGCCCGATCGAGAAGCCGGTGATTGTCTTGAGCTCCGCGAGCAGGCTGCCGACCTCGACCGAGCCGCCACCGGCGCTGTAGGCCACCAGCCGGCCTCGCGGAGCCAATGCCTCGACCGCTCGCGTCACCAGCGAGCCGCCCACCCCGTCCACGATCACGTCGAACCGCTCAACCCAGGGATCCTCGTACCCGACCACCCCGTCCGCACCGCACTCCCGCACGAACGCGACTTTGTCCGCCGCGCCGACCGCGCCGACCACGCGCTCGGCGCCGAGCGCCCGTGCGATCTGCACTGCCAGATGGCCGGATCCACTGGCCGCGGCGGTGACGAGCATCGACCGCCCCGCGATGTCTCCACCGGAACGCACAGCCCCCATCGCTACCAGGCCGCCGCGGACCAGTGCGAGACCGTCGGCGGCGTCGACGTCGGCGGGCAGTTCGCTGACCAGTGCCGGTGCGGCGAGGGCATATTCGGCGTAGACGCCTTCGAACACGACACCACCGACCCGCTTGCCCAGCCAGGCACCGGGGACGTCCGGGCCGGTATCGACCACTGTGCCCACCATCTCGCCGCCTGGGTCGGATACATTGCCCGCCCGCAGCATCCGAACGAGACCGAGGTGGACTCCGACCAACTCTGTGCGCACCAACAGCTGGCCGGGTCCGGGCGTGGGGCGCTGGGCCTGGACTGGTTCCGGTCGGCCGGAGAAACGAATCTTGCGCACTGAGCACGCCTTTCGGGTTGACACCGGAATGCCTGCGGCGGCAACCGGTTGTTCGAATTTCTTACGTCGGACGTAAAATTATGCTGAGCGCAGTCACTATGTCAACGGTAAAGTTACGTTGGTGGTATGTTTTGATGGTGAGTACCGAGCCCCTCGGCCTGCGCGAGAGCAAGAAGCGCGAGACCCGGCAAGCGATCTCCGATCACGCGACCAGGTTGTTCATCGAGCGCGGATTCGAGGCGACGACCATCGCCGAGGTCGCCGCGACAGCGCGGGTCGCCAAGAAGACTGTGACGAACTACTTTCCGCGCAAAGAGGATCTGGCGCTGGATATCCATCAGGACTTCGTCTCCTCGCTCGCCGACACTGTCGCAGCCCGCGCGCCCGGCGAGTCGGCGCTGTCGGCCCTTCGTGGCGAATCCATCTCCGCGGCACAGCGTTTCGACGCGCTGGCTGGATTTTCCGGACCCGACTTCTGTCGCATGATCGCCGACAGCCCGACGCTGGTGGCCCGGCTGCGGGAGCTCCACGAACTGCGTGAACAGGAGCTCGCTCGCATGCTGCCCGGCGACGACATCATCCGCCGCGCCGCCGCCGCCCAATTCGGTGCGGCTCACCGGCTGCTCTTTCAGCGGGTTCAGGAACTCACGCTGCAGGGGCTGTCACGCAAGCGCATTGCAGCCACCGTGGTCGGCGAGGCGAACCAGGTTTTCGACCTCCTCGAGCCCGCCCTCGGCGACTACGCGATCGCCTGACGAGGACGGACCGGCTAGCGCGCCGAGCTTGGTTTCGCACAACCTCCTTGAGCCTATGTATATTAGTGCTTAACCTAATACTCATAGGAAGGAGGTGATCGTGTCTCCTCGATCGGGCCTGACCACGGAACGTGTGGTCCGTGCCGCGGCGGAACTCGCCGACGAGATCGGCTTCGACAAACTCACCCTGTCCGCGGTCGCCCGGCACTTCGGGGTCAAGGACCCCAGCCTGTATGTGCACGTGCGCAATCTGCACGATCTGCGGGTGCGGGTGGCGCTGCTGGCCAGTGCCGAGCTGAACGACCGCATCGGCGTGGCGGTCGCGGGACGGGCGGGCAAGGACGCGTTGGTCGCGTTCGCCGACGCGTACCGGGCCTATGTACTCGAGCATCCGCAGCGCTATGCGGCCACGCAGATCCGGATGGATCCGGCAGAGGTGGCCGGGGAGCCCGCGCTCCTGCGCAGCATCGAGCTGACCACGTCGGTGCTGCGAGGGTACGGGTTGGCCGAGCGGGAGGCGCTGGACGCGGCCCGGCTGCTGCGCAGCACCTTTCACGGATTCGCCACCCTCGAGGCGGCCGGCGGGTTCGCGCACTCGCACCCCACCGACGATTCCTGGCCCCACATTCTCGACGCGCTCCATCTCGCGCTGTCGAATTGGCCGACCTACACGAACGAGGACAACACTCGATGAGATCGGATACCGTTCGCGTCCCCGGCGCGACCCTGTACTACGAGGTACGCGGAAAAGGCCCTGTGCTGCTGCTGATTCCGGGCGGCGGTGGTGACGCCAACGCCGCCGACGGCATGGCCGAGGTGCTGGAGCGGCATTTCACGGTGGTCGCCTTCGATGCCCGCGGCTACTCGCGAAGCACCCTCGACGGCGGCACGCCCGAGCCGCAGCACGTCGCGGTGCAAAGCGACGACGCCTTCCGGTTGCTGACGCACCTGACCGATGAACCCGCCTACGTGTACGGCGGCAGTCACGGAGCCATCGTCGGCCTCGATCTGCTGGCCCGGCACCCCGACCGGATTCGTGCGCTGGTCGCCCACGAACCGCCGTGCTTCGCGGTACTTCCCGACGCCGCCGAGCACCGCGCCATGATCGACGACGTGTATCGCTTGTTCCGCACCGACGGCCTCGCCGCCGCCGCGGGCCGGTTCCTCACGGCGATCGGCGGGGCGATCAAGCCAGGCCCCGAACTGTCCCCGATGCCGGAACGAGAGCTGCAACGCCGCGCCCGCAGCGCCGCCAACGCGCCGATCATGATGGAACACGAACTGCGCGAATTCACCTCCTACATACCGGATTACGAAGCACTCGCACCGGTCGCCGATCGCCTGACACTCGCCGTCGGCCAGGACACCCGCGGCTGTCTGCCGTACCGCCCCGCCGTCGAGATCGCCGAGCGCCTCGCCCTGAACGTCACCGAATTCCCCGGCGCCCACAACGGAACCCTCAGCCACTCCCAGGAAGTCGCCACCGAGCTCCTTCAGGTACTGGCACCGGGTACGACGCACGCCGAACCGTACCCCTGACCTCCATGTAACCGAAGCGGCTGACTGCCGGATTGCGATGGGCCCGAGGACAGCACATCCGGTGTGGGTGACGCCGGCGGTGGCCAGCATCATCGCCACTGCCGGCGAGCCGGGCGCAGCACTGAGCCGCCTGCGCCCGGCTCGCCGCCTAACCCAATCAGTAAGCTTCGCAAGGTATTAACGATCGCCCCAGCGAGCGATGCACGTAGCTCGGGATCGCAGCCGCCCCAAGCCCCTACGTCAGGACGCCCTGCGGTGCTCGTCGTTCTCGTGCTGGGCGATCACGGCCAGCAGTTCTCGAACCCACGCCGGACGCTGCTCGCTGGTGCCCGCGGTGGCGATGTCGCGCTCGATCGGCGAGCGAATGTAGGCCGACTGCGACAATCCGAGGTTCGTTGCACGGAGCTTGCACGCTTTGTCGAGTTCGCGTGTCAGCTTCACCGATGGCGTCGACATGTCGGCGGGGGCCGAAGAACCGATTCGTGACAACCTCGGTGCCGCACTCACCACCGTCGTAACTTCCGCGCGAGATCAGCCGCCCGCGGCTGCCTCGCCGATTCCTTTTCGGGAAGACCGGGGTCTACATGGTGTGGCGGTTGCTCTGGGTTGGGTGGCTGTCGACGTGTATGGAGTCCCGAGTGGAAGGTTGATTGCTGATGAGTATTCCGACGACGATGCGGGCGCTGGTGCAGGGGGCGTTGGAGGGGCCGGGTGGGTTGGGGGTGGATGGTGAGGTTGCGGTGCCTTGGCCGCGGGCGGGGGAGGTGTTGGTTCGGGTTGCCGTGGCGGGGGTGAATTTTCGGGATGTGATGCAGGGGCGGGGGACGTCGCCGGGTGGGCCGCGGCCGCCGTTCGTGGCGGGATTCGAGGGGGTGGGTGAAGTTGTCGCGCTCGGGGAGGGGGTGAGTGGGCCCGGGGTGGGGACGCATGTGATGGGGGTGGGGGACGGGGCGTTCGCTGAATACATGGTCTTGCCTGCGGCTGCCGCGGTGCCGGTGCCGCCGGGGTGGACGGATCTGCAGGCGGTGGGGATGCTGGTGAATCTGCCGACGGCGTTGGCGGCGTTGCGGCCGCTCGGTGGGTTGGCCGCGGGGGAGACTGTGTTGATCCAGGCGGCGGCGGGTGGGGTCGGGCAGGCCGCCGTGCGGATGGCCAAACACTATGGGGCGCAGGTCATTGCGACGGCTTCGGCGGCCAAGCACGACGCGGTGCGGGCGCTGGGGGCCGATCATGTGCTGGACTCACGCGGTGACAATCTCGCCAAGGTGCGGGAGCTGACCGGTGGGCTCGGTGTCGATCTGGTGCTCGAATGCGCTGGCGGGGAAGGTTTCGACGCCAGTCTCGCACTCGCCAAACCAGTGACCGGACGTGTCGTCGTCTACGGACTGGCGGGCGGCATTTCCTCGATCACCAACCAGGATTTGGTGTATCGACACCCGATCCACCTCATCGGCTTCAACCTGGGCACCCTGATTCAGGCCGCGCCCCAGCTCTTCGGCGAGGTCATGGGTGAGTTGTTCGCGCTCGTCGCCGCCGGTGTGGTGACCCCCACCGAACCCACCGCCTACGATCTGGCCGACGGCGCGATGGCCTTGGCGGAGCTGGAAAACCGTTCCAGCACCGGCAAACTGGCCCTGCTGCCGTGAGAACGCTCAGGCGACGAACCCGAGGTCGCGGCGGCCGCCGCCGACCACGGGCGTGGGGTCGGTGCTCACCACCCGATGCAGCAGCTCATGGTAGACGTCGCGGAAGTCGACGGTGGTCTTCAGATCGCCGTTGTCCAGATCCGTGAGGCCGGGCTCGTCGCCGTACCAGCCGCCCTTGATCGCACCGCCGGCCACGAACACCGGTCCGGCGGTGCCGTGGTCGGTGCCCTGCGAGGCGTTGGCGCGCACCCGGCGGCCGAACTCGCTGTAGGCCAGCAGCACCACGTCCTTGCCGCGTGGATGGGTGGACAGGTCGCGCAGGAAGCCCGACACCGCCTGATCGAAGCGACCCAGCAGTTGCTCCTGGGTGTGCCGCTCGTCGGCGTGGGTGTCGAAACCGCCCAGGCTGACCGAGTACACGCGGGTCGGGACACCGGCCTTGATGCACTGCGACACCAGATCCAGCTGCGCGGCGAGCGGGTTCGCCGCCGACTTCCCCGCCTTCAACGACGAAAACGTCTTGGACACAGTCTGTTCCGCCTGATACCCGACACACACGCACCCCTGCGCGGCACTGTCCCCGGGATAGGTGCGCGCCAAACCCGACACGGCCGCGGACATGTCCGCGCTCAGCGGCGCGGACGCCGGATCCAGCGCCGCCGCGGTATGTTTGGCGCCCAATGCCAGCTGCGGCAGCACCGAGCCGATGCTGACCGCGCGCACCGGATCGTCGCCGGTGGCGTCGAGCCAGCGCCCGATCCAACCGGTCGGCACCGGCTCGGCGGGCGAGGCGGTCTGCCAGATGTCCATGGACCGGAAGTGACTGTGATCGGGTTGCGGATAGCCGACCCCGCGCACGATGGCCAGATTCTTGGCGCGCCACAGGTCGGCCAGCCCCTTCAGCGCGGGGTTGAGACCGAGCTGGTCGTCGAGGTGTAGCACCTCCTCGGGCCGATAGGACAGTTCCGGCCGGGAATCGTGATAAGCGTTGTCCGCGTAAGGGATCACGGTATTGAGCCCGTCGTTGCCGCCGTAGAGGGTGGCGACCACGAGGATGCCCGCCCCGGCGGCCAGCGGAGTGGTGCTCGCGCGATGCTGCAGCTGCTCCCAGGTGACGCCGAGCCCGGCCACGCCGAGCGCGCCCAGCACGCCCGATCCGACGAGGAACTGCCTGCGACTGACTTGTGCCATGACGGTACGGCTTTCAGCTCGTGAGGTATTCGGGAGTGTTGATCGCCAGCGTCGCCAGCCGATCCGGCTGATCGGCGACCGCGGACAGCACCTGGGCGCTGCGATCGGACCAGTGCCCGACGCCGAACAGGTGACCGGCCGCATCCACCCGGTCGGCTCGGCCCACGGCGGTGAGGGCCGAGAGATCGGCCGTCCGCACCAGTTTCGCGGCGGTGGTCAGCCGCAGCTGCGCGGCCGCACTCGACATCCAGCCCTGTCCGCGCGGCCAACCGCCCACGTTCGGCGGATAGAACGGCAGCTGCCCGAGCGTCCGCAGCGTCGCGGCCAGTCCCCGCACCTGGCTGTCGTCGGTGAGCGGAACCCGCAGCGCGCGCACCGCGCCGACCAGCCATTCCACCGGGCCGTGCACGACAGTCCCGGGGGCGGAGACGAATTCGGGATCGGTGCAGATCGCCGTGACCAGCGCCGACAGATCGCGGCCCGGACCGTAGGCGGCGGTGAGCCGATCGAGCACGGCGGCGGACGGCGGATCGTCGGAGGCCAGCTGCTGCCACAGCCTCGCGGCGACGAAGCGCGCGGATTCCGGGCGCGCCAGCACCGCGGTGCAGAAGCCGCGCGCATCGAGCGGGCCCGTCACGCCCAGAAAGGTTTTGCTGCCGCCGTCGTGCCGCTTCTGGTCGAAGGTGGCGACCCCGTTCACAATGGTCCAGCCGGTCAGCGCCCGGGCCCCTTCGCGCACATCGGTTTCGGTGTAGCCGTTGCCGTGACCGAGAGCGAACAGCTCCATGAACTCCCGGGACAGGTTCTCGTTCGGGGCTTTGACGGTGCTGGTGACGCCGTCGAGCCAGCGCAGCATGGCCGGATCGGTGAGCATCGCGTAGGCGAGGGCACCGAAGTCGCCCGTGCCCAGGGTGCGTAGGGTCCGATTCTGTGCGGCCATTTCGCCGGCGCTGCGCACCTTGGCGGCGGAGGTGGCGAAATGGTTGTGCCACATCAGCGTCAGCTTCTCGCGTACCGGGACGCGGACCGCAACCATCCGGCGCAGCCACCAGGCGGTGAGGGTGTCTAGCTGTCCGTTGATCTGCGCCTGATACGCCTTGCGCGCCGGGGCCGACGCGCCCTTGCCGGGCGCGGTCAGCGGGGCGAAGTCCGGCAAGGCCGGATCGGCGTCCGGGCCGGCTGCCAGGGCGGACCGCAGATAGGCCGCCGCATCGGGCACCGCGTCGATTTCCGCGCCGGTAGCGCCGAACCCGGTTCGGCGCAGTACCCGCGCGGTGTGCATCCACTCCACCGGCATGCCCATGACGCCGAGTATCGAGGCCGTCGCGCTCGCACGGTAGCCCGTCGACGGGAAGCTTCAGGCAATCCTCAGCGGGCCGCGCGCAGTATCCGAGCGGAGCGCAGCACCTGGGTCGGCCGCAGCGGATGTTCGGCGGCGGCCGCGCCACGGTAACCGTCGATCAGGTCGGGGGCGGAATGATCCTCGATCCGCGTGAATCCCGCCGCGCGCAGCCGTTCGGCGATCTGCGTGGGCGTGAAGACGCTGAGGAACGGTTCGCCGATAGCGGCCAAGCGTTCGGAACGCGCTCGCATGTCCGCCCGGTCGGCGTCGTCGGCGGCCGGTTGCAGATAGTCGAACACGAGGACGGAATCCGACTGTCCCGCAACATATTCGAGGGTGCCCGTGATGGCTTCCGTCGTCAGGTAGAAGATGACGCCGAGCCAGACGAACACCGCCGGTTGTGAGCGATCGAAGCCGGCATCGGCCAATCCCGCTGCCAGCGTGCCGGTTTCGAAGTCGACCGGCGCGAAGACCAGCGACGCGGGCAGGGCGATGCCGGAGGCGGTGAGGCGCTCGCGTTTCCACGCTTGCGTGGCCGGATGGTCGACCTCGAAAACCCGCAGCTCCGGATGCGGATTGCGATAGGCGAAGGTGTCGAGCCCCGCGCCGAGGATGACCACCTGCCGCACTCCGGAGGCGAACGCCTCGTGCACGGTGTCCTCGGCGAAGCGGGAGCGGGCAGCGAGGAACAGCCGCCGCTGCCGGGTGGTTTCGGCGTCCTGGCCGGGCCGCGCGAGAGCGGTCGCGTCGAGTTCGGCCAGCTTGTCGTCGGTCACGCCGAGCAACCGCGACGCCAGCGGATCGGTGAAGATCAGCGGTTCGTCGGCGATCTGATGATAGGCGCGCGCGTAAGCGGTGGCGCGCGCCGTCCAACTGGGTTCCCCGTGCTCCATAGCGACAACCTACTCGCCGACGATCACCCACCGGCGCGGAAAGATGATCACACGACGAGGTGTCAGGCGAGTCACCCGCTATTGCACTGTGCTACATCGGGCTCGGTCCCCAACCGGTCGAGCAGCGCGAATCGGTTCGCAGCGAACGCAAATGGTCCGCGCCCGTCGGGTCGGTGTCGAACATGCTCGGGGGATATTTGAAGGCGAGCACCTCGCGGCCGCCGAGCTGCACCGAGGTGAAGTTCGCGGGAAACAGCAGCTCGAAAGAGGCCAGCCCCAATGTCTTGGTGGCACGGACATCCCCGAGGTACGGATTACCGGGGAAGTCGATCTTTCGGTAACCCGACGTGTCCGTGAGCCCCGAGACATTGACGAGATACATGTACTGCCAGATCATCCCGCGGTCCTTGCCGACCCTGATCAGCACGAGCGGCATCTTGTCGTACCGGTAATCGCTGTCCCACAATTTGTCCGGTTCGGTCGCGAACGCTTTGTACTGCGTCGTCAACTGATCGAACATCGTCTTGTCGGTCTCGTCGAGTTCCGCATAGGTCGCGCCCGGAGTGCGAAGCACCACGAACCAAGTCGAACTCGGTTCGGCCACGCTGGCTTTGTATCACACGATTATCGAATCGAGGTCGAGCGTGACGGGAGGGGTGCGGCCGGGTGGCAGGGCGGAATGCCGCACCGGCCGCACCAGCCGGTGAATTGCAGGTTCACCGGCGTCGGGGGATCACTGTGCCGGTGGGGCCGAATTCGGAACGAGGAGGCCTAGATCGCCGTCGTAGCGGCGGTATAGGAGGCGGCCGCGGCGATGGACGGGGTCGCTGAAGAACAGGAACGGCAATCCGCGCTCGCACAGCAGGACGGCGGCGTCGGTGTCGGTGAGGGTGCGGATTTTGCGGGGGTCGATGTGCAAGGGCGCGTCGCCGTGGGCGCGGGCGGGGTAGGTGCCGCGGCGGCGGGCCAGCGCGACACCGCGCGGACCGGCCCAATACACCACCGCGTCCTGCCCGGATTCGCTGTCGATGAACAGATGTGCGTCGTAGTCCATGCGATCCATGGCCGCGACCGCCGCCCGCGGGTCGCAGTGGCGCGGGCGAATGTCCTTGCGGCGCAGGATCGGCCGGGTCTCGCTGGGACACGCCAGGGGCGGCCGCCCGGGTTCGGACCACCAGCGCAGGGCCGTGAATCCGTCGAGGCGTTGCAGGTGCCGGTCCAGCCGGGTCGCGGCGGCCGTCACCGCAGCCCCGCTCGGGGCCGCGACCTGGGTGCGCACCCGCCCGTCGAGGTCGTGGTCGATCTGCACGAGGATCGGGCCGAAGGGGCTGCGCAGGCGCGTCATTCGCACCCGGGCCACCCCGCCGGCCCGGTGCCGGTCGAGTATCTGCTCGATCACCTGCTCGGCCCGTTCGATCTCCCACGCCGGGACCGCCCCGGCCACCACCATCCGGACCCGAGCACGGCACGAGGGCGTCGTCGAAAGCAAGATGGTCACGCTGTACCTCCCGGGGGCGGGATAGACGGGGCACGCTAGACAGCTATGTCATCACCGCAACCCTCACGCAATAAAGAGGATTTAGTCCTCTCAATCCGGGACGGGTACTGCGAGCACGTCAGACGCCGGTATCGACCGCCTCGAACAGTTGAAGGGTGAACTCGAACCGAAGCGAGGCAAATGACCAGTTTCGGCCCGCCGCAAGCCCTTCGGCCCGCGGGGCAAGCGCCTTACGATCATGGCGTGAGACGTTCGCACACCGCATCCGACCAGGACACGTTCACGGTCGCGACCGAGCGGTATCGCCGGGAGTTGCTGGCGCACTGTTATCGGATGGTGGGGTCGGCGCACGATGCCGAGGATCTGGTGCAGGAGACGTATTTGCGGGCGTGGCGGTCATTCGAGGGGTTCGAGGGGCGCGCGTCGGTGCGGTCGTGGCTGTACAAGATCGCCACGAACGTGTGCCTGACCGCCTTGGCATCGCGGCCGGCCCGGGTGCTGCCGTCGGGGTTGGGCGGCCCATACGAGGGGCCGGATCGCGCGCCGAGTCCCGTTGCGCCGGGCGAGGTGTCGTGGCTGGAGCCACTGCCCGACGCGGCGATCGGCACGCCCGCCGACGACCCCGCGGCGGCGGTGATCGCGCGCGAATCGGTACGGCTGGCGCTGGTCGCCAGTCTCCAGCACCTGCCGTCGCGCCAGCGCGCCATCCTCCTCCTGCGCGAGGTGCTGGCCTTCACCGCGGCCGAAACCGCTGAGATCCTCGATACCACCACGGTGGCCGTCAAGAGCGGTCTGCAGCGCGCCCGCGCGCGACTCGAGGAAATTGATCCGCCGGACGAACGCCTGCTCGAACCGGATGACAGCCGGGCGCGGGCGCTGCTCGACGGCTACATCGCGGCCTTCGAGCGCGCCGATGCCCAACTGCTGCAACAGGTCCTGCGCGCCGACGCCACCCTGGAAGCCACCCCGTTCCGCGACTGGCAATCCGGCCTCGCACTGTGCATTCACGTCCTGGACTCCTACGTGCTCGGCGCACCCGGCGACTGGCGCATGCTCCCCACCCTCGCCAACGGCCAGTCGGCCGCGGTGGTCTACCGGAGGGCGGACGGCGCACTCCGGGCCGACGGAGTCGTGGTGCTCACAGCCACCGCGACGGGGATCGCCCGCGTGGTCAAGTTCCACGACCCCGCTCTGGTCGCACTCTTCGGCTTCCCCGACCAGCTGTCCGCCTGACCGCGAAACACCTGCGGATCCATAAATTTTCGCGCCCCATCGATAAGCGGCCCCCAGAACTTGGGGCGGCACGCCGATGGTTTCCCGGCACACCGAGCGCTTAGTGTCCTGCCGGGGGAGTGCCTCCCCCTGCTTCCAGGAGGATGAATTGTCCGCTTTGGCGGGGCGGCGTATTGCACGCCCGCAGGTGCTCGTGCGTGTGGTGTTGGTGACGGTGTTGCCGGCGCTGATGTTGGCGACGGGGTGTTCGAGTGATTCCGGAAAGTCCACGGCGACGGCGACATCGGCGAGCCCGTCGGTGACGGTGACGAGTGCCGCGGTCACCTCCACGAGTCCCGCGGCGCCCGTGCCGGGTTCGCCCGCCGGCCATCCGGGAGGCGGCAATCCGGCGCCGCAGGGCGGCAATCCGCAGCCACCCCAGGGCGACGCCCCGGCCCCCGCGCAGGATCCAGGCGCCCCGTACGTCAAGTGCACCGACCAGATCAACTACGTCGGCGACCCACGCGCCAACGCCGAGATCAACACTCTCGGTGAGCAACTCGGCCACTGCCCCGACCCGATCGTGGTCATCACCAGCGTGACGACCGTGCCCGCGACCACCACCGATCCGAGCACCACCGCCGCGCCCGCGCCCACCACCACGGTCGCCGCGACGACGACACCCGCAGTGACGACGGCCGCGCCCACGACCACCGCCGACCCCACCACCCAGGCGCCCGCCACCCCCACCAAGTAGCAAGATCGGCCCCCATCCCGACACTCGCCGACGGTTACCTGGCCGAGGCCCGATTTCCGGTCCGGCGGCGGTATCGTCGGTGGGGAATAAAAAGGGGTGTGCCACTTGAATATCAACGCCATGCGGAAGCGGCAAGCACGGCCGAGTGTGGCACGCGTGTACAGCTATGTGCTCGGCGGACGCGACAACTACGGCGTCGACAAGGCGTTGGGCGACTACTTCATCGACGATCTCCCCGGCTCGGTGGGCGTCGCCATCGCCAACCGCGAATCCGTCTTGCGCGCGACCCGGGTGATGGCCGCGGCGGGCATCCGCCAGGTGATCGATATGGGCTGCGGGCTTCCCGCGGCCGAGAACGTGCACGAGGCGCTGCGGCGGATCCAGCCCGGCGCCCGTGTCGTCTACGTGGACGACGACCCGTTCGTGGTGGCTCACGGCCGGGCCCTGCTGGCCGTCGACGACGCGATCGCGGTGGTGGAGGCCGATATTCGCGATCCCGCGAGCATCGAGAAGCATGCCGAGGTCGCCCGGCTCATCGACTTCGACCAGCCGCTCGGCATCCTGTTCGGCATCACTCTCAGCTTCGTCAACGACGACGAGGACCCGGCCGGTGTGGTCCGCTACTGGGCCGACCGCATTGCCGCGGGCAGTCAGGTGTATCTGACCCAATTTCGTTCCGGCACGAGCCGTGAGGCGATCGCGACCGAACGCAAGATCCTCGAGGCCTTCGGCCGCGGCCGATTCCGCACCGACGCGGAGATCAGCGCCTGCTTCGGCTCCCTCAGCCTCGACCCCGACGGCCTCACCGCCTGCACCCGCTGGCACATCGACCCCGCCGACACACCCGAACCCAGTCTCTGGGACGAACTGATCATCGGCGGCCTCGCCCGCAAACAGTGAACTCCCGCACGACTTTTCGTCAGCGGGACGGCCGCCACATCGGCCACAGCGGGGGACCGCCGCCGGTGACGTCGAGGGTGCCGGTGACGTCGAAACCGAAGCGTTCGTAGTAGGGCACGTTCGCGGGTTTGCTGGACTCGAGATAGGCGGGCACGCCGTAGGCATCGCAGCGGTCGAGGCGAGACCTCAACAGCGCCTGGCCGTAACCCTGCCCGCGGACCCCGGGCAGCGTGCCGATGACGGCCAGATACCAGTGCGGTTCTCGCGGGTGCGCCGTCATCATGCGATCGGCGAGCCGGGCCGCGACGATCAGCCGATGCCGGAAGGCCCAGACCAACTGCGGCAATTGGCGCAAGCTGTCGGCATCGTCGGCGTGCCAGCGCCCGGGCGGCGCCCACAGTGCCGCGCCCACGATCGAACCCGCGGCGTTGCACGCCACCTCCACCCCGCCGAGCGGAACGAAGTGGTGGCGGGCCTGAGCGGCGAAGAGCGCGGCCGCGCGACGGCCGCGAGTGGCGTCGTCGCGAATGAGCCACTCGACGATCGGATCATCGCAGAACGCGATCCCCAGCACGCGCGCCACCTCGGGTACGTCGGACAGCTGCGCCGGGCGCACGGTGATCCCCATGCGCTCACGCTAGCGGTTCGGCCGCCTCCCGACGCGCGGTGACGAGGTGTTGTGCCGCCGCGTGGTCATGGGTGGGGACAACTCGGATCACCCGCTGCGCCAGATGCAGCCGATGCAAGGTCTTGAAGGTGAGCTCGCGGTCGTCGTCGACGAAAAGCCCTGGGAACCCGGCCTTCTGGCGAACCTTCTCGATTTGCAGCGCGTGCCAGGCCGCATCGCCCGCCAAAAGCACCCACCCGCGCGCGGTGTGCGCGAGCACTCCCACACTGCCCGGGGTGTGCCCGGCGAGATCCACCAGCACGACGCTGCCGTCCCCGAACAGGTCCCGGCTGCGGGCGAAGGTGAGCACCGGCGGACCGTCGAGGTCGTATTCGACCACCGGCCGATCCAGCAGCGCATCCCGCACCCCGCCGACCGGCGCCACCGGTTTGCCAGTCACCCACTCTCGTTCGACGCTGTGCAGATGCACCGGCAGCCCGGGCAGATCCAGCAGCCCGCACACGTGATCCCAGTGCGCGTGGGTCGGCAACGCGAAATCGAGCGCGGGCAGATCGGTTTCGGCGCGCAGCGCGGTGACGGTGGGAATGGTGTCGGCAGGCGGCCGCACCGCCGGTCGCAGCAGGGACGGCAGTTGCGCGATGGCCCGGTGCTCGGCGTCCACGCAGTAGCTGGGGTCGACGACGAAGGCGGCCTCGGGATGCTCGACGACGAACGAGGTCAGCGAACTGTCGATGCGCTTGGGGGTGAACACGCCCTCGACCACGGCCGCGGTCGGCACCGAACGGGGGACCTGCGCGAGCGCCCGCACCCGCACGGTCCGCTCGGGCGTCGGCAGCCCGGCATCGGTGAGGGATCGCAGAAACCGCTGATCGATGGGCCGGGGCCGCAACACGCCGGCGAGGGAACTGGTTGCCGCCGCGCAGCATTGGAACAGGCTCGGGTTACGCACTGGTTCGGACATGACGGCACGGTAATACTTAAGGTCGACATGAAGTAAAGGGGTGAATCGTGGCCACGGCCCAGGACATGAGAATCGGTGATGCCGCCGCGGCACTCGGTGTCGAAACGCACGTGCTGCGGCATTGGGAATCGATGGGACTGCTCGCGCCGCCGCGCAGCTCCTCGGGGCATCGCAGCTACACCGAGGAGATCCTCGACTACGCGCGGGTGATCCAGAAGCTGCAGCGCACCGGTCTGTCGCTGGATCAGATCCGGCAACTCGGCCGCGGCGGCTGCGAGGATCGCCAGGCCATGCTGGCCCAGCGCCGGGCCGAGGTGCGCGAGCGAATCGCCTTGCTGGAGGCCACCGATCGGTTCCTGGGGCATCTGGCCGCGTGCGATCATCCGGTGATCAGCGAATGCCCGCAGTGTTCGGACTTCGCGGCGCGATCACATTCGCGCCGCGAATTCCGATAGACCGGTAGGGGCGTCGGGTCCGCCCAGCCCTGACTTCCGAACCGGGAGGAGCGGGAAATGCGCTTTCACAGCGGGATTCTCACCGGCACCGTGGTGGCCGTGGCGCTCGGCGCGGCCGGTTGTTCGACCGGTCCGACCACCTCGCCACCGGTCGCGTTGTCGAGTATGGCGGCCCCGAGCGAGACCGCACCGATTGTGCCCGCGCCCAGCGCGACGGCTCCGGCTCTGCCGACCCCCAGTGCGACGACCCCGAGCGCCACGACCGCCGGCCTCGGCGCCTGCGGCGCCGGGCAGGTCGAGGTCAGCGGCAAGGTCATGTCCCCGGCCACCGGACATCGCGGCGTCGAACTCGTCTTCACCCTGGCCGCGGGCGCGTCACCGTGCACCTTGGCCGGTTATCCGGGGGTCGATTCCGGTGCGGGCGGCCCGCTGCTGCACGCGGACCGCACCCCGCGCGGCTTCATGGGCGGCCTGCCGCAGGGCAGCGACGACCCCCCGACCGTGACCCTGCGCCCGGACCATCCGGCCACCGCGATCGTGGAAGGCACCGCCTTCGACGCCGCCGGCTCCGGCTGCCCGCTGTATACGAATCTCTCGGTGACACCGCCCAATTCGACCGACACCCACACCGTCACAGTGACGATCGACAGCTGTGCCCTGCACGTCCACCCGGTCACCGGGTGACGGCTATCGCGGCACCGCGTTGTCGGCGGTCACCACCACCGGCGCCCCATGCGCCGGAACATGGGTGATATTGCGGATCCGTGTCTTCTCCGCGCCCGCGCCGGCGGGCAGCGAAAGCCGGTAGCGCGTCAGGATTTCCCGCAGCACCGCCGTGCCCTCCATGAGCGAGAATCCGGCCCCGATGCAGCGCCGCACCCCGCCCCCGAACGGCAGCCAGGTGTTGGCCGCCACCTCGCCGTCGAGGAATCGTTCGGGCCGGAAGGCCAGGACGTCCGGGAAGGCTTCGGTGCGACTGTGCGCCAACAGGATCGAGGTGGACACCACGGTGCCCTTCGGCAGTTCGTATCCGCCGATGGTGCGGTCGCGGGTGAGTTTGCGGCCGGTCGCGGCGATCACGGTGTGCCGGCGCATGGCCTCCTTCAGCACCGCCTCGAGATACTTCTCGTCGCCTTCGTGGGCGGCGAGCTGGGCGCGATCCTGGATGGCGGGATTGGCGGCCAGCTCGTGGCAGGCCCACGACAGAGCCGAGGCGGTGGTCTCGTGCCCGGCCAGCAGCAACGTCATCAGCTGATCGCGCAGTTCCGCGTCCGACAGCGGTGCGTCGGCGGGATTCTCACCGGATCCGGCGCTCAGCAGCCGGGACAGCACATCGGCATGCCCGTCCAGATCCGGTTGCGCGCGTCGCGCCGCGATCTCGTCGTAGAGCAGCTCGTCGATGGCATTCTGGTTGTCGCGGAAGCGTTTCCACGGCCCGCGCCGCTGCAGCCGCGGATATTTCCAGCCGAAGAACATGATCGGGTTGATGTTCACGATCCGGCGCAGCCGCGGTGCGAGCGCGTCGCGGCGCCGTTCGTCGGTGACGCCGAAGACCACCTGCATGATGACGTCGAGGGTCAGCTCGTTCATGCGGTCGAGGGTGTGCATGGTCGCGCCCGAGGCCCAGCGGTCGACATGCGTCTTGGCGATGGCGTCGACCAGGGTCCGATAGCCGCGCAGCGACGAACCCACGAAGGCGGGCATGAGCAGCCGCCGCGCCCGCGCGTGCGCGTCCTCGTCGGTGAGCAGCAGCGAATGCTCGCCCATGATGTGCACCAGCAGCCGATTGCCCTCCCCGGCATGCAGATCCGCCGGATCGGCCGCGAAGATCTCGCGAATGTGCTCGGGGCGCGAGAACACCACCACGCTCTCGGCGTAGGGCGGCACGAGATGCAGGGTGAACACCTCCCCGTAGCGGCGCGCCGCCGTGCGCAGCAGTGCGCCACGCCATTGGGCGTACAGGACGGTCTGCACGCTGCGGGGCAGCGGCGGGCCGGGCGGATAGGCGGTGCTCACGGTGCCGTCCCTTCGCATGGCCGCGTCCGCGCGGCGCAATCGCTTGTGCTCCAGCCTAGAACGCGCGATACCGGCAGCGGAACCACTGCCGGTCTAGGACATGACCTGACCTATTTCGTTCGTACCGTGGAGCCATGACGGTTTTCGAACCCTTCCAGATCCACATCCCCGACGCCGAAATCGAGGAGCTGCGGACCCGCCTGGCTCGCACCCGCTGGCCCGCCGAGCTGCCCGGCGTGGGATGGAGCTACGGTATCCCGACCGCGTATGTGCGCGAGCTGTGCGAGTACTGGGGGAGCGGGTTCGACTGGCGGGCAGAGGAGGCCGAACTCAACCGGCATCCGCAGTTCCTCGCCGAAATCGACGGCCGGCGAATGCATTTCACTCATGTCCGCTCACCGGAACCCGATGCCCTGCCGCTGGTGCTCGTCCACGGCTGGCCCTTCGAGGACTTCACCGACCTGATCGGGCCGCTCACCGATCCCCGCGCCCACGGCGGCGACCCGGCCGACGCCTTCCACCTGGTCATCCCCACCCTGCCCGGTTTCGGTTTCTCCGGTCCGACCCACCGCGCGGGCGACGCCGCCACCGAACGCGCCGCCGAATCGATCGCGACCCTCATGGCGGCGCTGGGCTACGACCGTTACGGGGCGCAGGGCGGTGACGCCGGATCGTTCATCGCCCCGCAGCTGGCCCGCATCGCCGCCGCACGGGTGGTGGGCATCCATCTCAACGACCCGATCACCATTCCGTCCTGGCGCGACGACGGATCCGGCTACAGCCCCGCCGATCGGGAAAAGCTGGCGCGGCTGAAGGATTGGAGCAGCCGCGACACCTCCGGGTACGCCGGAATGCACGCCACCCGCCCGCAGACCCTCGCCCCCGCCATGTCCGATTCGCCGGCCGCGCTGCTGGCATGGGTCCTGGATGTGGTGAACACCTTCAAGGATCCGGCCAAGGCCACGCCCACCGACGCCATCGACCGCGACATGCTGCTGCGCAATCTGTCGGTGCTGTGGTTCACCGACACCGGCGGATCCTCCATGCGCCTCTACAAGGAATCCCAGCAGTGGGGCGCCGAGCCGCCGAATTCCGGGGTGCCGACCGGGGTGGCGGTGTTCCCCGGCAACAACACCGTCCGCGGCATCGTCGAACGCCGCCACACCGTCGTGCACTGGTCGGAATTCGAGCGTGGCGGCCATTTCGCGCCCATGGAGGCACCCGATTTGATGGTCCGCGATATGCGTGACTTCTTCCGCAAGTTGCGGGAATCGGCCGAATAGCGCACCGCCGCAATCGCTTCCGCCGCCATCCGGCCCGACTCTGGCAGGATGGCGGCATGGCGGAGATCCACGAGACGACCATGAAGCCCGGCAAACTGGAGCTGCTGGCGCGGTGGCTACCGACCCGCCACTGGTACATCGGCGGTCCGGCGCCGCGGTTGAGCAAGTCCGGCGGCTTCCGGCTCGACGATCCCGACGGCGAGGTCGGCATCGAGGTCATGGTCGTCGCCGACGCCACCGGGCCGCAGCCCGCGGTCTACCTGGTGCCGATGACCTATCGCGGGGCGCGCGAGGAGGCTCTCGACCACGCGCTCATCGGCACCTCCGAACACGGTGTGCTCGGGCTGCGCTGGCTCTACGATGCCGCGCATGATCCGGTGTTCGTCGAGCAGGCTGCGCTGCTGCTGACCGGCAAGGCCACCCCGCAGGATCAGCATGCCAGCGACACCCCCGATCTCACGGTGCATCTGGTGCCGGGCGATATCCTCACTCCCGCACCGGGTTTCCGGCCCACGGTCATCGACACCGACGCGCACACCGATATCGCCTTCGATTCCGATCGCTCTGCCAATGCCGGCGCGGAGCTGCTGCGCCTGCACCGCCGTCTCGGCCTGCCCGCGGTCTCGCAGCACCCCCGCAGTCATGTCGATGCCCCGTGGACGACCCCGGAGGGGACGCTGCGGCGCGGCGTGTTCCTCAGCGCGCCCTGACCGCTCGCCGCGACCCGCGCTGCCCGGCCCTGGGGCGCGCGACGGCTCGTTGTGCTGCCGAACCTCGTCGTGACCGTGGAGTGTTCGGCGACGCGCCGGACGGCCGCTGATCATTCAAACGTCCGATTACCAGGGCATTCCGGTCATATCATTGCGGGGTGTCCGCCACTCGGATCCAAGGGCGAACAGAGGTTTTCGCCGACTGGGCTTGGCAGTCGCTGGTCGTGACCGGCGGCTGCTCGATCCTGCTGGGGATCGTACTGGCCGTCTGGCCCGACAAATCCGTGACCATCGCCGGAATCCTGTACGGCCTGGTGCTCATCGCCACCGCGGCGGTGCAGGCGGTCATCGCGTTCGGGGCCCGGATCGGCAACCCGCTCAAGGCGCTCGAGGTCGCGAGCGCGATCCTGGCTCTCGCGCTGGCCGCGTCCTGTTTCGGCAGCGGCGAGTCGGTCGCGTTGCTGTCGTTGTGGGTCGGCATGGGCTGGACGGTGCGCGGTATCGCGCTGGCCATCGTGGCCGTGTGGTCGGAGCAGTTCCAGGGCGCGGGCCGGTTGGAGCTGGTCGGGTTGGCGACCATGATCGGCGGCGTGGCGGTCGCGGCCATCCCGTTCGTCTCGATGACCACCCTGTCGATCACCACGGGGTTGCTGGTCATTGTCCTGGGGGTCTCGGAGATCCTGCTGGGCGCGCGCTTGCAGCGCGGCCTCGTCGAACCCGTTTGACAGATCACATCCCTGAAAAGCGGATTGCTCTCACATCGCCAAACCTCGCGAAATTCGCGGATTGCCTGAAGTTTGCCGGTAGGTTCGGAATGTTCGTGTGCTGGATGCTCGATCGCGACGGATGCCGCCGCACAGTGACATCGCACAACACGGTGAGAGGTAGGGGTAGATGGCCCGCAACAATGGCAGCGGCGTGGTCGCCGGGGAGCTGACCGAGGCGCTCATCCGGTCCAGGCGGTTCTTCCTGCGTACCGAGATGTCCCCGGACCTGCGCAGCGAGTATCTGCGCGGCGGACGGCAATCCGACGATTTCTACCGCGACCGCTGGTCGCACGACAAGGTGGTGCGCTCCACGCACGGGGTCAACTGCACAGGATCGTGTTCGTGGAAGGTCTACGTCAAGGACGGCATCATCACCTGGGAGACCCAGGCCACCGACTATCCCAGCACCGGGCCCGACCGTCCCGAGTACGAACCCCGCGGCTGCCCGCGCGGCGCGGCTTTCTCCTGGTACACCTATTCGCCGACGCGGGTGCGCTACCCCTACATTCGCGGCGTCCTGCTCGAGCTGTACCGGGAAGCCAAGGCGCGCACCGGGGATCCGGTGCTGGCGTGGGAGTCGATCGTCACCGATCCGGAGAAGTCGCGCGCCTACAAGAGCGTGCGCGGGCGCGGCGGGCTGGTGCGCGCCACCTGGGAGGAGGCCGTCGAACTGGTCGCCGCGGCCCACGTCTACACGGTGAAAGCCTTCGGGCCCGACCGCATTGCGGGTTTCTCTCCGATTCCGGCCATGTCCATGGCGTCCTTCGCCGCCGGGTCGCGATTCATGTCGCTCGTCGGCGGCTGCATGCTGTCGTTCTACGACTTCTACGCCGATCTGCCGGTCGCCTCACCGCAGGTCTTCGGCGACCAGACCGACGTGCCCGAGTCCGGAGATTGGTGGGACGCGGGCTATCTCGTCATGTGGGGCTCCAATGTCCCGGTCACCCGCACCCCGGACGCGCACTGGATGGCCGAGGCGCGCTACCGGGGTCAAAAGGTCGTCTCGATCGCGCCCGACTACGCCGACAACGTCAAGTTCGCCGACGAATGGCTGGCCCCGCACCCGGGCACCGACGGCGCGCTGGGCATGGCCATGGGGCATGTGATCCTGCGCGAGTTCTTCGTCGACCGGCAGGCGCCCTACTTCCAGGACTACGTGCGCCGCTTCACCGATCTGCCGTTCCTGGTGCGCCTGGACCGGGCGGGCGAGGGCTTCCGGCCCGGCAAGTTCCTCACCGCCGCCGACCTGCCCGAGTTCGCCGCCGAGGCCAATGCCGCGTTCAAGACCGTCCTGCTGGATCAGAGCGGAAAACCGGTGGTGCCCAACGGTTCTCTGGGCTTCCGCTACGGCGAGGAGGGCGCGGGCAAGTGGAATCTCGAGCTCGATGACGTCGAACCGCTGCTGTCGGTGGACGGCCAGGGCGCGGTCACCGTCACCCTGCCGCGCTTCGACACCGGCGACGGCGCGCCCGGCGAGGTCGTGCGCGGCGTGCCGGCCCGCACCATCGGCGGGCATCTGGTCACCACCGTCTTCGATCTGCTGCTGGCCCGCTACGGCGTGCACCGTCCCGGCCTGCCGGGCGAGTGGCCGAGCGGCTACGACGACGCCACCCAGCCGGGCACCCCGGCTTGGCAGGAGACCATCACCGGCGTGCCCGCCGCGCAGGCCGCCCGCATCGCACGCGAATTCGCCGCCAATGCCGAGGAATCGCGCGGCCGCTCGATGATCCTGCTGGGCGCGGGCACCAACCACTGGTTCCACTCCGACACCATGTACCGAACCTTCCTGGCCTTGACCACGCTCACCGGCTGTCAGGGCGTGAACGGCGGCGGCTGGGCGCATTACGTCGGTCAGGAGAAGCTACGTCCGCAGACCGGCTGGGCGCAGGTGGCTTTCGGGCTGGACTGGTCGCGTCCGCCGAGGCAGATGATCCAGACCGCCTACTGGTACCTGCACACCGACCAGTTCCGCTACGACCCGTTCAATGCCAATCAGCTCACCACGACACAGGGCAGCGGGCACATCGCGGGCAAGACCACCGCCGATCTGCTCGCCCAGACCGCGCGCATGGGCTGGATGCCCTCGTTCCCGACCTTCGACCGCAATCCGCTCGACCTGGTCGACGAGGCCGAGGCGGCCGGGGTGCCGGTGGCGGATCATGTTGTCGCGCAACTGAAGTCCGGAGCGCTCGGGTTCGCCTGCGAGGATCCCGACAGCCCGGCCAACTTCCCGCGCCTGCTCACCATCTGGCGTTCCAATCTGCTGGGTTCCTCGGCCAAGGGCAACGAGTATTTCCTCAAACATCTACTCGGCGCGGACAATTCGCTGCGCGCCGACGAAGCGCCGGTGGAGAACCGGCCCACCGACGTGACCTGGCGCGAGGAAGCGCCGACCGGGAAACTGGATCTGCTGCTGACCCTCGACTTCCGTATGACCAGCACCACCGTGTTCTCGGATGTGGTGCTGCCGGCGGCCACCTGGTACGAGAAGCACGACCTGTCGTCCACCGACATGCATCCCTACGTGCACTCCTTCAGCCCGGCCATCGCGCCGCCGTGGCAGACCCGCACCGACTGGGATGCGTTCATGACCATCGGGCAGGAGTTCAGCCGCCTGGCCCGCGTCCACCTGGGGGTGCGCAAGGATCTGGTGGCGACCCCGCTGCTGCACGACACCCCCGATGCCATGGCCAACCCGCACGGCGTGGTCCGGGATTGGAAAACCGGTGCGTGCGAACCGATTCCGGGCGTCACGATGCCGCGGTTGACGGTGGTGGAACGCGACTATCCGGCGGTGTTCGCCAAGATGCGCGCGCTGGGTCCGCTGATGGAGAAGCTGGGCGCGACCACCAAGGGCATCACCTACGACGTCGAGCGCGAGGTCGAGTACCTCGAGCACAAGAACGGCACGGTGCGCGGCGGTCCCGCCGACGGGCGGCCCTCGCTCGAACGCGATATCGACGCCTGCGAGGCGATCCTGGCCATGTCGGGAACCACCAACGGCCACTTGGCGACCCAGGGGTTCAAGACCCTCGAGAAACGCACCGGTACCCGGTTGGCGGATCTGGCCGCCGAGCACGAGGGCAAGCAGATCACCTTCGCCGACACCCAGGTGGCGCCGGTGCCGGTCATCACCTCGCCGGAGTGGTCGGGGTCGGAGACCGGCGGCCGCCGCTACTCGCCGTTCACGGTGAACGTGGAGCGAAACAAGCCCTGGCACACCCTGACCGGGCGGCAGCATTTCTTCCTCGACCACGATTGGATGGCGGAGGTCGGCGAGCAGCTGCCGGTCTATCGGCCGCCGTTGAACATGACCGCGCTGTTCTCCGAACCGCCGCTGGGCGAGCAGGGCGAGGCGGGGCTGACGCTGCGGTATCTGACCCCGCATTCGAAGTGGTCGATCCACTCCGAATACCAGGACAACCTGTTCATGCTCAGCCTCTCGCGCGGCGGCCCGCACATCTGGATGTCGAACCTGGACGCCGCGAAACTCGGTATCCACGACAACGATTGGATCGAGGCGGTCAATCGCAACGGTGTGGTGGCGGCGCGCGCCATCGTCACCCACCGTATGCCCGAGGGCACCGTGTACATGAACCACGCCCAGGACCGCCTCATCGACGTTCCGCTGGCCGAGACCTCCGGCAAGCGCGGCGGCATCCACAACTCGCTGACCCGGCTGCTCATCAAGCCCACCCACCTCATCGGCGGCTACGCCCAACTCTCCTACGCCTTCAACTATCTCGGCCCCACCGGCAACCAGCGTGACGAGGTGACGGTCATCCGCCGCCGTACCGATCAGGAGGTTCGCTACCGATGAAACCCATGGCGCAGCTGGCGATGGTGATGAACCTCGACAAATGCATCGGCTGTCACACCTGCTCGGTGACCTGCAAGCAGACCTGGACCAACCGGGCCGGGGTCGAGTACGTGTGGTTCAACAATGTGGAAACCCGTCCGGGACAAGGGTATCCGCGCACCTACGAGGATCAGGACCGGTGGCGGGGTGGGTGGCGGCTGGATCGCAAGGGGCGGTTGAAGCTGCGCGGCGGCGGGCGGATGCGCAAGCTGTTCACCATTTTCGACAATCCGATCCTGCCGGAGCTCAAAGACTATTACGAGCCGTGGACCTATGACTACGAGACGCTGACCACCGCGCCCGTGCAGCAGCACACGCCGGTGGCGCGGCCCAAGTCGCTGATCACCGGCAAGGACACCAAGATCACCTGGTCGGCGAACTGGGACGACAATCTCGGCGGCGCACCGGAATTGGCGACCGAGGACCCGATCGCGCGCAAGCTGGGCGACAAGGTGAAGTTCGAGTTCGAACGGACCTTCATGTTCTATCTGCCGCGCATCTGCGAGCACTGCCTCAATCCGGCGTGCGCGGCCTCCTGCCCGTCGGGGGCGATCTACAAGCGCGCCGAGGACGGCATCGTGCTGGTCGATCAGGATCGCTGCCGCGGCTGGCGCATGTGCGTCTCGGGCTGCCCGTACAAGAAGGTGTTCTTCAACCATCGCACCGGCAAGGCCGAGAAATGCACGTTCTGTTTCCCGCGCATGGAGGTCGGGCTGCCGACGGTCTGCGCGGAGACCTGCGTGGGGCGGCTGCGCTACATCGGGGTCATGCTCTACGACGCCGACACCGTTTCTCAGGTGGCGGCGACCCCGGACGAGCGGGATCTGTATGCGGCGCAACGCGATGCGTTCCTCGACCCGTTCGACCCGAAGGTGATCGCGGCCTGCGAGCAGGCGGGCATGCCGCGCGACTGGATCCAGGCGGCCCAGAAGTCGCCGGTGTACGCGCTGATCCGCACCTACAAGGTGGCGCTGCCCCTGCATCCGGAATACCGCACGGTGCCGATGGTCTGGTACATCCCGCCGCTGTCGCCGGTGGTCGACGCTTTGAAGGACACCGGGCACGACGCCGAGGACCACGGCAATCTGTTCGCCGCCATCGAGGCGCTGCGTATTCCGGTGGAGTATCTGGCCGAACTGTTCACCGCCGGTGACAGCGAGATCGTCAACGGCGTGCTGCGCAAGCTGGCGGCCATGCGCAGCTATATGCGCGATGTGAATCTCGGTCGCGAGACGCGCCCGGAGATCGCCGCCAAGGTTGGTTTGACCGAGGAGGAGCTCGTCGAGATGTACCGGCTGCTGGCGGTCGCCAAATACGCCGAACGCTATGTGATTCCGGCCGCGCACGCCGAGCAGGCGCACGGGCTCGAGGAACTCGCCACCGACTGCAGCCTCGACTACGACGGCGGGCCGGGCATGGGCGGGTGGGGTCCGTTCGGGGAGAGTTCCGGGCAGCTGACGCCGGTGGCGGTCGAGAACTTCCGCATGTTGCAGGAGCGGCAGACCGCCGACTCCACCACCTCGGTCGCCGGGAGCGGGCGGGTCAACCTGCTCAACTGGGACGGCCGCGGGACGCCGGACGGGTTGATGCCCAAACCCGAGGGGAGGCATCGCAAATGAGGCGCAAGAGCGGGGCCCCGGGGCTTTCGGAAGCCCAGCGGTCGACCGCCTGGCAGGTGCAGTCGCTACTGCTGGGCTATCCCGATGAGGCGCTGCTGGATTCGCTGCCGCTGCTGGCGCGGGCGGTGTCGGCGCTACCCGAGGCGGTCGCCGCACCGTTGCAGCGAGTGCTCGATTATCTGGAGACGACCCGGCCGCTCACCGTGGCCACCCGCTATGTCGACACCTTCGATCATCGCAAGCGGTTCAGCCCGTATCTGACCTGGTTCTTCTGCGGTGACACCCGCCGGCGCGGGATGGCGTTGCTGAAGATCAAACAGGTCTATCTGGCCGCGGGCCTCGTGCCCGGTGACGACGAACTGCCCGATCATCTGGCGGTGGCCCTGGAATTCGCCTCCGCGCATCCGGAGCCCGGACGCCGGCTGCTCGAGGAGCACCGCGCCGGCATCGAAGTGATTCGAATGGCGTTGCGCGACGCCGATTCCCCGTGGGCGGGCGTGCTCGAGTCGGTGTCCGCCACTTTGCGCCCACTGCACGGCGAAGAACGGGCGGCCGTGGTCCGGCTCATCGCCGCCGGTCCGCCCGAGGAGGGCGTGGGACTGGAACCCTTCGCGCCACCCGCACACCAGCCGGCCATGCTCGGAATGCCGCACCTGATCGGAGGACGCCGGTGAAGCTCACCGCCGTGGATTACCTGCTCTGGGTGGCGATTCCGTACGCCACGCTCGCCGCCTGCATCGTCGGGCACGTCTGGCGCTACCGCTACGACAAGTTCGGCTGGACCACCCGCTCCTCACAGATCTACGAGAACCGGCTGCTGCGACTGGGATCGCCGCTGTTCCACTTCGGCATCCTGTTCGTGTTCGTCGGGCACGTGATCGGGCTGCTGATCCCGGAGTCGTGGACCGAGAAGATCGGGATCAGCGAAAGCATGTATCACGCGGGGTCTTACAGCCTCGGCGCGCTCGCGGGGATCGCCACCGTCGTCGGGCTTATCATCCTGATCTATCGGCGGCGCACCGTCGGCGCGGTGTTCTCGGCGACGACCCGCAACGACAAATTCATGTACGTGCTGCTGGGTCTGACCCTGGCGCTGGGGTTGGGCGCCACGCTGTACGGCAATCTGACCGGTAATGCGCACAACTACCGCGAGGACATAGCGCCTTGGTTCCGGTCGATCTTCTACTTCCAGCCCAAGCCGGAACTGATGGTGCACACGCCGTTCCTGTTCAAATGCCATGTGCTCGCGGCGTGCGCGCTGTTCGCGTTCTGGCCGTTCAGCCGGCTGGTGCATGTGTTCTCGGCTCCGGTGGGTTACCTCACCCGGCCGTATGTGGTCTACCGCAGCCGCGACGCGAAGACGCTCGGCGAGCATTCGCCGCGTCGCGGCTGGGAGCGGGTCGGGCAGTAGATCTCACTCGAGGAAGTCCCGGACGAGTTTGGTCAGCTCGTCCGGCTTCTCGAACATCGGCATGTGGCCGCAGTCGATTTCGGCGTAGGTGGAATCCGGGATGCCGGCAGCCAGCTGGCGCGGGCCGTCCACGGCCAGGATCGCATCGTGGGTGCAGGCGATCACCAAGGCGGGGGCCTGGATTCGGGGGAGCAGGTCGCGGATGTCGAGTCGCAGGACCAGATCCAGCTGCCGCAGTCGGCCGGGGGCGGGCAGATATCCGGCGGCCAGTTCGTCCACCGCCGCGGGGCTCAGCGTGGCCAGGTGGGCGCGGCTGAAGGCCAGCAGCATCGCCAGGCGCGCGAAGGCCGCCGGATCCTCGGCGAGGCCGCGCCAGAGCAGCATGGCGTGGTGGAAGTAGTTGTCGCTCTGGTCCACCGGGCCCGTCACCAGCGCGATGCGCCGCACCAGATCCGGCCGGCCCGCCGCCAGGGCGGCCACCACCGCCGCACCCATCGAATGCCCGACCACGTCGGCGGGTCCCGCGCCGGTCGCGGTGATCACCGCGGCGACCTGTTCGGCCAGCGACTCGACGGTGAGTTCGCCGCCGTCGTCGCGGGCGGCGTCGCTGCCCGAAAGATCCGGCAGCACCACGGTTCTGGTGTCCTGGAAGGCCGCGGCCACGCCGTCCCAGTTTCGCGAACCCACACTCGTGCCGTGCACCAGCACCAGCGGGCGGCCCTGTCCCAGCACCCGATAGGGCACGCGGGCGGCGCCGACGGTGATCTCGTTCATGTCCTGCTCCTGTCTGTTCGGTTCGACGAGATCGACGATGCCAAGCGGCGACGGCCTCGAGGAGCGGAGAACGTCCCCTAGGAGCGGCCGTCCTACCCTGCGTGGCATGGCCATCGGCGGGCCGCGAGGATGGTTGCCATGAGCATGGACCGCGACAAACTGGCCGATTTCCTGCGCCGGTCCCGCGAACGGCTCCGACCCGAACAGGTCGGCCTGCCCGCGGGGCCGCGGCGGCGCACGCCCGGACTGCGGCGTGAGGAACTGGCCCAATTGTCCGGCGTCTCCGCCGATTACGTGATGCGGCTGGAACAGGCGCGCAGTTCCCAGCCCTCGACCCAGTTGCTGGCGGCGCTGGCGCGGACGCTGCGGTTGAGCGCCGACGAGCGCGACCACCTCTATCTGCTGGCCGGGCATCGGCCCCCGGAGGGCGTGCGCGCCGGCAGCGCGGTGCGGCCGGCGCTGCGGTATCTGCTCGATCGGCTCGGCGACACCCCGGCGCAGCTGCTGACCGATCTGGGGGAGCTGCTGGCGCAGAACGCGTTGGCGGAGGCGCTGTTCGGTTGTGTGTGCCTGCTCGAGGCGGACGATCGCAATATCGTGTGGCGCTGGTTCACCGAGCCGTCGGTGCGCGCCGCCTACCCGCCCGAACAGCACGACGACCTCGGTCGGGAACGCGTCGCCGATCTGCGGGCCGCCGCCACCCGCCGCGGCTACGACGCCGCGGCCACGTCACTGGTCGACCGGCTCACCGCAGCGAGCCCGGAATTCGCCGACCTGTGGCAGCGACACGAGGTCGCGGTGCGGCGCACCAGCCGGCTGCGGATCGTGCACCCAGTCGTGGGGCCGCTCGAATTCGACTTCGAGATGCTGCACGCGCAGGCCGAAGATCAACGGCTGCGACTGTTCGTGCCGCCGCCGGGGTCGGGCACCGTGGCGGCGCTCGAACGACTGCGGACGCTCGCACCGGCGTGCACCCACCGGTGAATCAGCCTGGGGGCATGAGCCATTCGGCGACGCGATCGCAGGCCCAGGCGGCGTCGTCGAGGGGAAGATCGTGTCCGGCCGTGCCTTGCAGGCGCAGGGCTGCGCGGAGGCGGCGGGCCGGGCGCTCGGACATCGTGTAGGGCGCGAGCCGCGGCGCAGCAGCCAATTCGTCATCGTGATGCCCCCATGCTGCGCCCGGAGCGCAGCTCATTGTTCCGGCGCGGTGCGGCGGTAGGGTGCGGGCCGTGGCGAGAATCGCGTTTGTGGGGTTGGGGCGGATGGGCCGGGGCATGGCGGCGCGGCTGGTGGCGGCCGGGCACGAGGTGAGCGTGTTCAATCGGACGGCGGAGAAAGCGGCGGAATTGGTTGCGGCCGGGGCGCGTTCGGCTGCATCCCCGCGGGCGGCGGCGCAGGGTGCGGAGGCGATCTTCGCCATGGTGGCCGATGACGAGGCGTCGCGCGCGGCGTGGCTGGGGGCCGACGGGGCGCTGGCGGGGGAGTTTGCGGAAGGTGCGTTCGCGGTCGAGTTCTCGACCCTGTCCCGGCCATGGGTGCTGGAGTTGGCCGAACACGCGGCCGCGCACGGACTTCGGTATCTGGACTCGCCGGTGACGGGGCTGCCCGCCGCCGCGGCGGCCGGGGAGCTGACCCTGTTCGTCGGCGCGGACCCCGCCCATCTCGAGGCGGCGCGGCCGCTGTTGGCGCCGCTGTGCGCCGACATCGTGCACTTCGGTGGGGTCGGGGCGGGCACGAGCTACAAGCTGATCCAGAACCTGCTCGGTTCCGTCCAGATCGCCGCGACGGCCGAGGCGTTGCGCACCGCGGAACTGGCGGGACTCGATCCGGTCGTCACCGGTGACACCCTCTCCCGCGGGGGCGCGGCCAGTCCCACCGTGATCCGCATGTGCCGGGAGATGCTCACCGGGACGCACGACCGCGATATCGACTTCACCGCCGCGCTGCGCTGGAAGGACACCCGCGTCGGCGTCGAATTGGCGGACGTGGTCGGCGCACCGGCCGCCTTGGGGCATACCGCCTTGGCCATTTTCGAACGGCTGGTCGCGGCCGGGCACGGCGAGCTGTCCGAAACCAAGGTCATCGACCTGCTGCGGGAATGACCGCGACCGCTCGAATCATCCCTGCGCCCACGCGGATTCGACTACCCTGGCCTGGGTGTCGGAACTCGATCGGCTGGTGGAGGTCAGTCGGGTGGCGCGCGCTGATCTCGAGGCCCTGGGGGAGCTCGAGGAGGGTCAGTACGCGATGCTGCGGGGCGCGTTCGAGCGGGCGGGGGCGCAGCGGGAGCGGGATCTGAACGCCGCCATCGACAACGGTCTCACCCTGGTGCCACCGCTGCTGCGGCGAGTGGCACGCCGGATCCTGTTCTCCTGAGGTCGATCATGACGAGTCTCGCCGCCCGGGCCGAAGTGGTGAAGCTGGCCCGCGAATTGCAGGTCGACGCCACGGAACTGGCGTTCCTGCTCGACAGCGATCCGGTGGCGGTGCGGCGGGTGCGCCAAGGCATGTACCGGGCGTTGGACGCACCGTATCGGCCCATGTTCGAGCGGCTGGCGAAGGTCAGCGCGCTGATACCGATCGGCGTGTCGGTCGCCATCGCGACCCGGTTCTTCGGGCCGATGCTGTGCGGCATGGTCGCCAGTTCGCTCAGCCCCGAACGGGCCGCCGCGATGATCGGGCACGTGCCGGTGCCTTTCCTCGCCGACGTCGCGCCGTACGTGGACCCGGAGGCGGCGACACCGATCGTGCGGCAGTTCGGCACCGACGTGCTGCTGCCGGTCCTGCGGGAGATGCTGCGCCGCAAGGACTATGTGACCCTGTCGCGGTTCGTGGTGGCGGCATCGGATGCGCAATTGCGCGCGGTGCTGCCCGCCATCGAATCCGGCGAGGACATGCTCATGGTGGCATTCGGCGCCGAACTCGACGCCGTCGCCGACCGATTCGACCTGGTGCTGGCGGAGCTGCCCGACGATCGGGTGCGCGAGATCCTTGCGGTGGCCGCCGACCAGAATCTGTTCACCGAGGCGCTGACGTTTCTGTCGCTGCTGAGCGAGCGGACCCTGACCCGGGTCGCCGAACTGGCCGCCGGGATGGACCCGATCGTGCTCACAAACATGGTGACCGCCGCACAGCGAGAGGACGCCTGGACGGAATTGGTGGCCGTCGCCGCGGCCATGTCCCCGGAAAGCCTGCAGCGGCTGCTCGACCTCGAGATCTGGGATACCGAGGACCTCCGTGTCCTGGCGGAGACGGCCGAGCGTGACGGGCGGTTCGAGGAACTGCGGCGGCGGATCGAGGCGGTGAGCGATCAGCCCGGCTGACTCGTTCGCGCGGATGATGCTGGGCCGCTGTCAATACCGCTGAGGTCGCGCCGCGATCGGGGTCGGCGATGGATGTGGCGGCCCCGGGTGCCGACCTAGCGTGAAGACATGTCCGAGCGGGTCGATACGCAGCTGTCCGAGGTGGTGCGGGGTCGACGGATCGGCGTGATCGACAGTCTGCGCGGGTTCGCGCTGTTCGGGATTCTGGTCACCAATACGGTGGTGGCGACGCTGCTGTGGTCGTCGCCGGAGACCGGCAGCGGGGCGCTGCGGCCGATATTCGACGGCCCGGCCGATCGGTTCGTGTACGCGTTGGTCGACGGGTTGTTCCTGGGGAAGTTCTATCTGCTGTTCGCGTTCCTGTTCGGGTATTCGTTCACGCTGCAGATCGCGGCGGCCGCACGGTCGGGTGCGCGGCCGGTGCCGAGACTATTGCGGCGCTGTCTGGCATTGTTCCTGATCGGTGTGGCTCATGTGCTGCTGTTGTGGCTGGGCGACATTCTCACCCTGTACGCGGGACTGTGCCTGATCCTGGTGCTGCTGCGCGGAATTCGGGTGCGGCCGGCGCTCATTGCCGGGCTGACACTGTATTTCGCCTTCGCCGCACTGGCTTTCGTACCCGGCAATAGCGGGTTGAACGGTATCGGTGAGGTCTTCGATTTGCAGCGCATGCATGATGGCTTCACCGGCAATTTCAGTGACACGCTCGGCGCGCAATTGACCTTCGGTCCGCAATTCATGCTGTTCACCTGGATAGGGCAGGGAATTCCGGCGCTGGGCATGTTCCTGATCGGGCTCGCGGCCGGCAAGCGGCGAATATTCGAGGACCCAGAATGGATCGGCCGCTGGCTTCCGCGCGCATTGGCGGTGGGTTTCGGTGTGGGGCTGCCCATTTCGGCAGTCACTGAGGTGATCTCAGCGACTTTCATTGGTGTCGGCCGTGTTCGAAATGGGTGAGGACGAGTGCGGCTTTGACGATGTCGCCGATTTTCTCGGGGCTGGTGGTGAAGTGGTGCAGGGCGCGCCAGCGTCCGGTGAGCAGGGCGAAGCCGCGTTCGGCCAGGCAGCGCAGCCCGCGTAGCAGAGCGTTCCGGGTGCGGGTGTCGATATCGAGGTCGCGGCCGTCGCTGGGCTGTTTGACCGGGGTGTGCACCCCGATCCCGGCGCCGTCGTATCCGGCGTCGGCGAGGGTCGATGCTGGGCATGTTCGCCCAATTCGAACGCGACACCATCATCGACCGCGTCATCGCGGGCATGGAACGCAAAGCCGCCAAAGGCAAATGGAAGGGCGGCAAACGACCCTACGGCTACCGGGTCGACAGAGCTACCCAAACCCTCGTCGTTGACGAGGCCGAGGCCGTGGTCGTGCGAATGATCTTCGACCTCTACGCCTGCCGCCGGCTCGGTGCCCGTGCCGTCGCCGCGGAGCTGAATGCGCGCGGGCATCGTGCCAGCACCGGCCGTGAGTGGTCCGGCCACCATGTACTGCGGATCCTCAACAGCCGGATTTATCTCGGTGAGTTGACCTTCCGCGGCACCACCGTCACCGACACTCACCCCGCCATCATCGAAGCCGACACCTTCGACCGTGCCCAGGCGGTCCTCGAAGCGCGCGGAGAATCCCACGCCCACCGCGCCGCGAACTCCTCGGACTACTTGCTGACCGGCCGCTTGCGCTGCCCACGCTGCGGGCGCGCCATGATCGGCACCCGCGCCACCGGCCGATCCCGCACCTACCGCTACTACACCTGTTTCAACCGTGCCCGCTACGACGCCGACAAGTGCGACTTCACCCGCCTCGACGCCGACTCCGTCGATGCGGCCGTTTTGGAAGCCTTGGGCAAGTTCTACCGCACCCGGCACGATCTGATCAGCCAAGCCATCACCGCCCAGCAGCGATGCCACCGCGATTCCAGTAGTGACACCCGCATCGAACTGGACGCCGTCACCGCCGAGCTCGCCAAAGCTCAGCAGGCGATCGACCGGTACCTGAACGCCTTCGAAAACGGCACCCTCGATCCCGAGCTCCTCGCCGGAAGGCTCAGCGAATTGCGCGCCAAGACAGGCCAACTCATCACCCGGCGCGACGAACTCACCGCCGCGCTGGCAAACGAACCCACCGCGCCGAAACCCGCAACGCTCGACGGCATTGCCGACCATATTGCCGACATCATCACCAATGGCACCCGTACCCAGGCCAAGGCGCTGATCGAGACCCTCGTCGCCCAGGTCGCCATCACCGGCCCTGACCGCTTGATCCCGACCTTCCGCATCCCCCAACCCGGAAACGACATTGGGGCTGGTACCGCTTCCGCGGTACCAGCCCCAATGGAGTCGGTTCGTGCAATGGCACGATTGGTGGAGCTAAGGGGACTCGAACCCCTGACCCCCACACTGCCAGTGTGGTGCGCTACCAGCTGCGCCATAGCCCCGGATGGGGTCGCCGGTGGTGGTGGCGACTGGGTGAAGGTACACCATGGGAGTGGGTGGGGGGCAAATCGGCTGGTGGGGTTGGGGTGGGAGCGGGCGTAGACTCGGCGGTGATTCGTTGTCGTCCGGGGTGGGGTGCTGGTGAGGCGCCTGCTTTCTGGGGAAGGTCGCACGCGGGTGAGGCTGATCAATGGGCGGTATGAGCTGAGGGGGCTCGTCGGCAAAGGGGGGATGGCCGAGGTCTGGGATGGCTGGGATCGGCAGTTGCGCAGGCGGGTTGCGGTCAAGGTGCTCGACGCGGGGAGTCTCGCGGTGCGGGAGCAGGACGAGCAGGTGGCGTGGCAGCGGTTCGAGCGGGAGGCGCGGATCGCGGCGCAGATGAATTGCGCGAATATCGTGATGCTGCATGATTCGGGGGTTTTCGTCGAGAATGGGCTGCGGTCACCGTTTTTGGTGATGGAGTTCGTGCAGGGTGAGAATCTGCGGCAGTACATGCGCGCGCCGGAGAATCATGCGCTGCCGAGGCTCGCGCGGGTGCTCACCGATGCGCTCAGCGGCCTGGTGTACGCGCACTCCAAGCAGGTGGTGCACCGCGACATCAAACCCGAGAACATCATGATCTGCGGTGACGGCACCGCCAAGCTGGCCGATTTCGGGATCGCCATCGAGATGCGCGAGAACATGCAGCGGCTGACCCGGGCGCATCAGGTGGTCGGCACCAAGAACTATTCCGCCCCCGAATATCTCGAACAGGGCCGGTTCACACATCTCAGCGACGTGTACTCGTTCGCTGTGGTGTGCACGGAGGTGCTGGAGGCGGTGTACGCGCCGGCGAAGCTGCCGCCGCAGCTGCGTTCGGTCCTGGATCAGGCGCTGTCACCGGATCCCGCGTTGCGCTTCGCGTCGGCGGCGGAGTTCCAGCACTATTTCCGGGACGCGGTGCACGCGCAGACCCGGCTCCGCACCGAGAACCGTGACGCCGCGGAGGTCACCACTCGAAAGATCCACGGCCCCAAGCCGGAACCGGCGACCGTACCGGTCCGCTCCCCCACCAGCCTGCTCACATCCGGCGCACCGGTGCGCCCGCCCCAGCACGCGGGTGTCGAGTTGCCCGCGACCGGACTGTGGGGCATCTTCGTCGGCCCGGCGCTGGAGTACCGGCAGCGCGTCCTCGAGGGCCTCACCCGCAACGATCCCCGCTACATCGGCGGTGTCCTGCTGGGCGCGGTCGCCGGCGGAATCGTGCTGGGCTGGCTGGTTTTCGTCCTGCTCGCCTGGCTGATCGTGTCGATCGCCCACCAGCTGTGAGGAATCCGTGAGAAATCAACGCACCGGCCTGGCCTGGCAGCAGTACGTGTACGCGGGCTCGCGGGCCTGGCATTGGCTGCGGGTCGCGGCGGCAGTCGGGGCGGCGTGCTTCCTGGTCACCGTGCTGTGGCTGACCTACCAGGTGCTGGGCTGAAACCATGCGCATCGTCTGCCTGAACTGCCTGGCCGAGTTCAAATTCGACTCCTCGCGCCGCTCCTGGATCTGGGTGCTGCGCCAGCCCAACGGCGCCTTCGCCACCCGCGTCGCCGACTATTCGCGGCGGCTGGAACGACGCTGCCCCAACGGCTGCGAGATCGACGAGGAGATCCTCGATCATCCGACCACGGTGATCGGTTTCGTCGGCGAATCCGCCTCCTCCAAAACGCATCTCATCGTGTCCATGATCTATTCGGTCATGAACGATCCGGTGCTGGCCCGCGAATGGTCGATCGTCCCGTCCCGGCGCTCCACCAAAATGCTTGCCGCCCTGGAGAACACGCTGATCAACCGGCAGGCCATCGGGTACACGCAGAAGCGCGGTTATCTGGGCGCGCCCCGGCCGGAGAACGGGATCGGGCCGGTCGGCGCGCCGCGCCCGCCGCGGCCGCCGGGACCTCCGGTGGCGCAGCAGGCCCCGGCGCCCCCGGCGCATGCCTGGGCCGGCTGGCAGGTGCGCACCCCGATCCTGATCAAGTTCACCTCGCTGTCCACCCGCCGCACCGTGAACCTGGCGTTCGTGGACGTGGCGGGCGAGGATGTCGCCGACGCCGAGATCGCCGCCAAGGTCAGCCCGCATCTCGCGGTGGCGGATTTCATCTGGTTCGTGGTGCCCTCGACCCTGAACAAGCAGTATCTGGCCATGATGCGCGAGCACGCGGGCCCGGCCAATCAGGACAGCCTCGACAATGCCGTCGAGCATTCGCAGACGGTGGGCCGCACCAAGATGATGATCGATCAGATCGCCAAGCTGTGGCGCAGCGCCAACAGCTATCCGCTGGAGTTGCCGATCGAACCGCCGCGCCTGCACGTCTCCACCATCGTGGCGAAATCCGATCTGCTGTCGCTGATCAACCTGCCCGAGGTCGGCGTGGTCGCGCCGCCGCCGGACTGGGCCGAGAGCCCCTACAGCCTCAACGGCGCGGGCAACCTGTATCAGCCGGGCCAGATCAACTATCGCTCCGACGCCACGAGATCGCTGGTGCGCAAACTGTTTCCGGCGGTCGACTCGACCCTGTCCATTCATTTCCCGCACAACCGCTACTTCCCGGTGTCGGCCGTCGGCTGCGGTAAGCGCGCCGACAATACCTATCCGGTGTTCAAGCCCTTCGCGGCCGTCGATCCGGTGATCCATATGCTCGACCTCATCGAGCAGCGCCGGGCCGACCGATGACGACGTTCGCCCAACTGCTGTGCGGCTGGGCCATGGTGAATCTGGAGTCCTCGGGAACGGGTGTCGGCGTGGTCGCGCGTTCCGGAAACTGGCCCCCCGCACTGGGTTCCACCACCCGCGAACTCGGATCGCTGGTGAGCTGGGAGGGCGCACCTGCCGCGGCCGACGCGCTGGCGCTGGAGTTCACGCTGACGCGGGGGCTGGCGGTGGCGGTGCTGAAGACGCCCTCGAACGCGCGACCGGGCACGTGTGTGGCGCATCTGGTGGCCGGAGAGCGTGGAACGCTGGATGGCGCAACGGCATTGAGCCTCTACGATTCCGGGCTGTTCCGCACCTCGGTCGAGGATCCCGGATACCCGACGGATCGATGGGACGCGGTGCCGGACTCGTTCGGGCACAACGCTTCTCTCGCCGCGGCCGCCGACGCGTACCTGGATCTGGACTGGTTGCCCGCCCTGCTCGGCTACACGCTCGCGCATCTGGCCGGGCGCGGTCCGGGCGTGCAGCTGCGGGTCGAGCACGGCACGGACGCGCTGGCCATGCTGCGGGCGCTCTACGGCATCCTGCCCCGGAACACGCTGCGGGCCTTGACCTTCTGCACCACCGCCACACCCAGCGCGGACTGCGCGATCGTCACGGTGACCCGCGACAGCAAGGACGCGCCGACCGGCGAGCGCCGCATCGTCACCCCCGGCGATCGCGGCGACGAATCCGACCCGTTCGTGCAGCTGGGCCGACAGATCGTCGGCCACCGGCAGGCCGGCGCGACATTGCCCGAATCCCTCGGCACCGCACAGGAAATCGGCATATGGTGCTACCGTCGGCACCTGCGCGCGCTGGGCCCGGACGAGCTGGACGACGATCATCTGGCCGAGGTGATCGGCGATCCGGAGTTGAACGCCGACTGGTTCCAGGACCCGGCCGTGGCCGCCCGAGCGGTCCGGCTCGCGATCGGAAACCCCAGCGTGGCACGGTCTCTGGCAGGTCTCGAACTACGGCCCGGTGTCCGGGAGACATTCGAGAAGGTGCTCATCGATCGCGTCATGAACGACACCCGCGATCGCACCCGCCTGCTCGAGGTGGCCCGCCAGCTCGGCGTGGATCTCACCGAAGCGCTCGTGACCGCGGCCCGCCGCCGGCTCGAATCGGGGCACGGACAGCTCACGGCCGCCGACGCGGCGGTGGTGTGGCCGAGCGTGCACACCGACTGGATCACCGGCAGCCCCAAGCGCCGCCAGGTCGTCGCCGGATACCTGAGCCGGCATCGGGCCCTGCGCGAACACGCGATCGGCGCGCGAGACCGCGCGCTGGTGCACCGGGCGTTGCGGGTCGAGGTGGACGATCACGGCGTCCCCACCGGCAGCAGCCACCTGCTGCGCACCGCCATGTACGCCAACCTCGGCATCGTCGCCCAGGTCGCGGTGGACGTGGCCTGCGACGGCCGGGATCGCTATGCGCTGGAACAAATCCTGACCTGCGCGCCGCCCGACCGGCTGTCCGCCCTCATCGCCGAATGCGTGCGCTATCCGGCGCTGGACGCGCGCGATCTGATGAAGGCGCTCACGCTCTCGCGCTCCGACCCGGCGGAGCTGGTCGCGGCCCTGACCCCGGCCTGGCGCGAGCTGCGCCGATCGCTCGGATTGCCGGAGCCGATCGAGGCGCTGGTGGTCCTGGACGCCGATGACTCGGTGACGGACGAGATCCCTCGCGGTCGGCTGTCCCGCAAGGGTTTCGGCCGCCGCAACGGCCGGGACTGGTCGACGACCGACCTGTCGGCGCTGCTGCGATCACCCGACGAGCCTATCGACGTCGACGAGGCGCGCGAGACCCTTTCCGCCGCACTGCATTCCGATCTCGAGTACGTGGTGACCCGACTGGTTTCCCGCACGAAATCGCCCGACGGCGCGGCGGTCCTGCAACGCGTCCTCGCCGTCGTGTCACCGGAGCAGCTGCCCGGCCTGGTGACCGCCTGCGCCCGCCAGTGGGACATGACCCCGGCGACCCTGCTGCCCGCGCTGGCCGCACTCGACCTCGAGCCGGCCGAGCTGGCCGACACGCTCGCCGGCGGCTGGCCGTGGGTGCGCACCCGGCTGGACCTCCCGCCGGCCATCGCCGCCCTGCTCGCCCTCGACGCCGCCGCGGCGCGACCGTGGGCCGCCCGCGAGCCGGAAACCCGCCGCGGCTGGCAGTTCTGGCGCTAACTCGGCGTCAGCGCGCCCCCGTGGTAGCTGACAGTGGGACTCCACAGGAAGAAGCCGTTGTCGCCCGCCGCGTAGGTGGCGTCGATCTGCGCGCGCACCTCCGCGTCCCCGTAGGACACCCCGAGGCTGAAGTCCTGCAGCCACGGAATGACCTGGGCCGCTGTGCCTTCGGTGCGGGACCGGAAGTCCTGCAGCGACCGGAAGATGATGTCGTAGGGCTGGGAGTTCGGATTGGCCACGTCGTACTCCCCCGCGTGCCAGTGCGACGGATACAGCATGGGCGCGAGGAAGTCGACGTAGCGGGCCATCGACGGGATGTCCTGGGCGATCTCGTCCGGGCGGGTGGCGGCGATGCCGAACACGGCCGCGCCGAGCGCCGCCCCGGCCTCGTGGATCGGGGCCTCGATATCGCGCAGGAAGTTCGCCACCGAATCGGACGGGGATTCGCTCAGGCCCGGGAACCGCATGACCGCCAGGTTGCCGTCGGGCCGGCGAATGTAGTCGTACATGACGCCGTCGAAACCGAGATGTCCCGCCTCCACCGCGAGATCGCGGTTGTAGGAACGGATTTCGGGACTGGCGAAATTGGTGAAGGCGATCGCGCCGTAGCCGCTGGAATACGGCTGACCGCCCGGATTCTGAATCACCCAGTCGGGGTGCCCGTTGTGCCAGGCCCACGCCGCGAGCGTGGGGTCGCGGAAGGCGACGAGGCGGCCCACTACCCGAACCCCCATGTCGTGCAGCTGCTTCAAGGCGGCGGGCGCGTCGTAAATGGCGGTGGCAGCGCCGGATTCGCGGGCCAGCGCCACCTGCGAGTCGTAGCCGACCATGCCGTCCTCGTCCTTGATGTCGAGCTGGACGGTGTCGATGCGCCCGGTGCGGGCGAGGTCGAGCACGGCCTCGCGCATGGGGTCGTAGGCCCAGGCGTAGGCGGTGACGTGCACGGCGCGAATGCGCGGCAGGGTGACGCCCGCTTTCAACGGCGCGGTGGCCTGGACGCCCGCCTTGGAGGTCGCCACGAGGGTGGTGTCGAGGGGCCCGTGCGGCAGGGCCAGTTCGAAGGTGCCGTTGGCGGCGACCGGCGCCGAGCGGTCGCCAACCGACACCGTGGTCGCGCCGATCGCGGTGCCGCGCACCATGACCGGATCGTGGTAGGAGGTCGCGGCCGCGACCGGCGCCACCTCGAGCTGGGGCGGCCGGGCCTCGGCGGTGGCGGCCGACGGGCGGCCGCGGCCGAAGACGAACAACACCGTGGCGAGCATCAGGATGAGCACCGCACCGACGGCGAGCAGGGCGGACCGCCGACGGCGGATGGCCCGGAGTCGCATGAGCAACGTACACACCAACTTCCACAGACGCCTGTTCCGCATCACTATCGCCCCTGGGCGTTCGTGGCGGCCGGATTTCGCCGAGATCATCTCAAAACCGTTGTCGCAGCGTAGCGTTGCGGCGATGAAGGCGTCCCCGGTGCCCCCGCTGTTCACCACGATGCTGCGCACGCTAGCCGCGGCATTGCTGTGCGCGAGCGCCGCGTGCGGGGCCACGACCGCCACCGCGCCGCCATCGTCCACCAGCGCCGCCGCTCCGGCGCCGCGCCCGCCGGACCCGGCCGCGGTCGCCGCCAACGAGCTCGGGCAGATCCCGATCCTCATGTATCACCGCATCGAAGCCGAACCCAGCGGCGAATACGACCAGACGCCAACGAAATTCACCGCCGAACTGGACCGGCTGTACACCGAGGGCTACCGCCCGATCACCCTCGCCCAGTATCTGACGGGCCGCATCGACCTGCCGGCGGGCACGCATCCGGTGGTCCTCACCTTCGACGACTCCACCCGCACCCAGCTCACCCTCACCGACGCCGGCGACCCCGCCCCCGACTGCGCGGTCGGGCTGCTCGAGCAATTCCACACGCGCCACCCGGATTTCGCCGCCACCGCCACGTTCTACATCAACAACGATCCCTTCGGCGACGACGCCCGCGCGCTGCCGTGGCTGGCCCACCACGGCTACGACATCGGGGCGCACACGGCCACCCACCCCAATCTGGGCCATCTAGACGCGACCGGCGTGCAACGCGAATTCGTGCAGAACCTGCGCGCCATCGGCGCCGCACTGCCGGGTACCACGGTGCACTCGATGGCGCTGCCGCTGGGCGTCTACCCGTCCGACCGCGCCCTGGCCACCGCCGGCGCCTGGGACGGCACCCCCTACACCTTCGAGGCCGTGCTGCTGGTCGGCGCGAACCCCGCGCCCTCCCCCGTCGCCGCCGACCTGGATCCGGCCGCGCTGCCGCGCATCCGATCCGGTCGCGGTGCAGTGCCTTTCGACTCCACCTACTGGCTGGACTGGCTGGCCGCCCATCCGGCCGCCCGCTACACCTCCGACGGCGACCCGGACCACGTGTCCTTCCCGCGCGGCGGAACCGAACAGGTCGCCGCGCGCTGGTCGAGCGCCGCGCAGCCGTACTGAGCGATGCGCCGTTCACCCCGTCGGCCTCCGGTTGGACTCCTCATCCGCTGCCGGACGCGATAGGGTTCGGTGTGAGCGCATTTCGGCACAGCCCTCCCCCGGCCAGGTCGAGAGGGCGCGTCCCGCGCAATGCCGAGCTACTGCTGTGCGGGGCCGCGCTGGCCCTGACCACCTTCGCGTATCTGGCCATGACCTCGGCCACCGGCAACGGTTTCGACGGCGAGAGCGTCCGCGCCCTGGCCGTTTTCGCGGTCTTCGTGCTGGCCTCGCATCTGGCGGTGCGCCGCTGGGCCGCGGCCGCGGATCCGGTGCTGCTGCCGTGCGTGGTGCTGCTCAACGGCATCGGGCTGGTGCTCATCGACCGGCTCGACCGCGCCGAGGCCACCACCGCCAAGAACGCCGGCAAGGCCATTCCGTCCTCCGACGCGGCGCATCAGCTGATCTGGACCGGGCTGGGCATGCTGCTGTTCGTGCTGGTGCTGGTGTTCGTGCCCGATCACACCAAACCGGCGCGCTACGGCTACACCTGCGGACTGGCCGGGGTGGTGGCGCTGCTCATCCCTGCCCTGCTGCCGTCGCGGTTCAGCGAGGTCAACGGCGGCAAGAGCTGGATTCTGCTGAGCGGATTCTCCATCCAGCCCGGCGAGTTCGCCAAGGTGCTGCTGATCATCTTCGTGGCCGCCTTCCTGGTCGCCAACCGGGAGCTGTTCACCATCGCCGGGAAACGATTCCTGGGCATGACCTTCCCGCGACTGCGGGATCTGGCGCCGCTGCTGCTGGTGACCTTCGTCGCGGTGATCGTGCTGGTCTACGAGAAGAATCTGGGCTTCTCGCTGCTGATCTTCGGCACCGTGCTGGCCATGATGTACATCGCCACCGGGCGGGCGTCGTGGCTGCTGATCGGGCTGGCCATGTTCTCGGTGGGCGCGATCATCGCCTACCAGCTGTTCGGGCACGTGCGAGTGCGCGTGCAGGTGTGGCGGGACCCGTTCGCCACGTATTACACGACCGGATACCAGATCTCGCAGGGCCTGTTCGGCATGGGCACCGGCGGGCTGGCCGGGACCGGGCTGGGCAGCGGGCGGCCGCAGGACGTGCCGTTCGCCAAGACCGACTTCATCATCTCCACCATCGGCGAGGAACTGGGGCTGATCGGGCTGGCCGCCACGCTGGCGCTGTTTTTGATCCTGTGCGTGCGCGGGTTCAGCGCCGCGCTCACCACCCGCGACGCCTTCGGCAAGCTGCTGGGCGGCGGGCTGGCGTTCTCGATCGGCTGGCAGCTGTTCGTGGTGGTCGGGGGTGTCACCAAACTGATTCCGCTGACCGGCCTCACCACGCCGTTCATGTCCTACGGCGGGTCCTCGCTGCTGGCCAACTACATCATTCTGGCGCTGCTCATCCGCATCTCCGCCGACGCCCGCTCGGCGCCGCCGCCGCCGACCCGGCCCACCCCGGCGGTGCCGCCGATCGCCGAGGCCATGACCGAGCATGTGTCGCGGCGGCTGCTGCCACGCCGGCGGTGACGAACTCGGCGAATGCGGCGTACGAATCCCGTTGCGTTGTCACCGCTCACGAAATCGGAGGATGCTGTTCGGGGTGACCACTTCGAACACTGCGGCCCGCCGGACCGCGCTCGACAATGTCCGAGTCTTCGACGGCAACGCCCTCACCGCACCGACCACGGTCGTCATCGACGGCACGCTCATCGGCGCCGACGACAGCGGCGCCGAACGGATCGACACCGGCGGCGCGATCCTGCTGCCCGGCTTCATCGACGCCCACGTGCACATCGCCGATACCGAATCACCCGCTCGCTTCACGCCTTTCGGCGTCACCACCGCACTCGACATGACCTGTGATCCGGCCATCGTGGCCGGGCTGCGCCACACCGTCGGCACCACCGACGTCCGCAGCGCGGGCCTGGGCATCGTCGGCGCGGAGGGCATGCACGGCAAGTTCCTGGGCGAACCGGCCATCATCCACGGCGCCGAGCAGGCCGAAGCGATGGTGGCACAGCGGCTTTCGACCGGTTCGGATTACATCAAGCTGGTGCTGGAGGCGCCCGGTGAGGGCGGTCCCGATGCCGCCAGCGCCAAAGCCGTTGTCGCCGAGGCGCACGCGCGCGATCTACTCGTCGTGGCGCATGCCGCCAGCCCGGGCGCGTACGCCATGGCCCTGGACGCGGGCGTGGACATCATCACCCATGTGCCGGTGGGGTTCCCGCTGCCCGCGCACGATATCGACCGCATCGCCGGCGAGGGCCGCGTCGTCGTGCCGACCTTGACCATGATGGAGGGCATGGCGGCGGCCAACGGCTTCGCGGACGCCTTCGGGGCGGCCCTCGCGAACGTCGGCGCGCTGCATGCCGCCGGGGTCCCCGTGCTCGCGGGCACGGACGCCAACGCCTCCCCCGGCGTTCCGGTCAATCCGGCCTTCGGCGAGAGCCTGCACTACGAGCTGGAGCTCCTGGTTCGCGCGGGCCTGTCGCCCGTGGACGCGCTGAACGCGGCAACCGCGCTGCCGGCCCGGCACTTCCGGCTCACCGATCGCGGCAGCATCGCCCCGGGCCTGCGCGCCGACCTCGTGCTGCTCGAGGCCGACCCGCTGGCCGACATCACCGCGACTCGGTCGATTCGTCAGGTGTACTCCGCCGGGCTGCCAGTCGCTTCCTGACCTCCACGGCCACGGCGGGCCGCGCGGTCAGGCAGATCGACAGCCAGCACAGGCCGATGAGCCAGCCCGCCAGGATGTCGGTCGGCCAGTGGACGCCGAGATACAGGCGCGACAGGCCGACCGCCACCACGAACACGACGGCGACGACCACCGTGAGAACGCGGGTGATCCGATGCCGCAGGACCGGCAGCGCGACCGCCACCAGAATGCCCACCACCACGGTCGAACCCAGGGCGTGACCGGAGGGGTAGGAGTAGTTCGTCTCGGTGACCAGATGGTCGATCACCGGCGGCCGGTCGCGGGCGACCAGTAGTTTGCCGAAGAACACCAGCAGCCCCGCCCCGAGCGCGGTCACCGCGACCAGCACCGCGCGCTCCCAATACCGGCGCCACGCCAGCAGCACGCACGCCAGCGTCGAATAGATGGCCACCGACGTGGTGTCGCCCGCGATGCTGACCGCCTTCGCCGTGGTGGTCAGCCCCGGGCTGCGATGGTCGATGAACCATTGCAGCCAGGCCGAATCCGGCCCCGCCGGCCCGTTGTACCAAATCACCACACACGTCAAGACCAGAATCCCGGCCGTCAAGGCCAGCACGACGAGCACGCCGACGAGCGTGCGATAGCCAGAGCCCGCGGTACCGGTAGTCGTGGTCACTTCCTTCGTTTCGGGTGGTGAGGACAGCATGCCATCGAGGTTGCCATGTCATCGCTGAGAGAACGTTGAGAGCAGGCCGCGGTTGATCAAGCCCAGCACCTGCGAGACGGCGGCGTCGATGTCCGGGCGGGTGGTCGGCAGGGCGCCGCTGAGCAGCAGGGTGGACAGGCCGTGGACCGCGGACCAGGCCGCGGTTTCGGCGCCGGGCCGGACTTCGGGGTCCAGGAGACCGGCCGCCAGGGCTTCGTCGAGCACCTGTCCGAGAATGCGGTGCGGGTCGTCGGCGGCGCCGTCGCCGGGCGCGGCGGCCGCGCCGAAGGCGGTGCGGAACAGGCCGGTTCGGGTCAGCGCGAAGTCGATGTAGGAGGTGCCGACCGCGTGCAGGCGGGCGCGCGGGTCGCGGACTCGGGAAAGACGCCGCCGCATCTCGGCGGCGAGTTCGGCGCGGGCGTGGCGGGAGACCTCGGCCAGCAGCGCCTCCCGATCGGCGAAGTGGCGGTAGGCGGCCGAGTGCGAGACTCCGGCGGCGCGGGCGGCCTCGCGCAGGACGACTCGGTCGGGACCGCCCTCGCTCGCCAGCGCGATGCCCGCGTCGATCAGGGCCGTGCGCAGCGCGCCGTGATGGTAGGAGGTGCGGCGGTCCGGCGCGCTGTCGGCGGGGCTCATTCGGACAGAATCGCACGAGAATGTTGACGGCGGTCACATGGGTGCGGATACTCGAATATGTGACCAGTGGTTACTTACCGGTCGCGGCCTGGTCCTCGAACGAAAAGCGCTGACATGAACGACCTTTCGACGCTGTCCCCGTATTCGTCGGGCAACTCCCGGCTCGATATCGAACAGGCGCTGCTGGCTGCCGGACGGGATCTCGGCGCGCTGCGGCTCGCGGATTTGAGCCTGGTGGAGGACTTTCACACCATGGGCCGCATCGCCACGGCCGCGCTGGTGGAGTCGGCCGGGCTGACATCGGCCAGCCGGGTGCTGGACGCCGGCAGCGGAATCGGCGGGACCGCGCGCTTCGTCGCCGACGGCTACGGCTGCCGGGTGACGGCGGTGGATCTGACCGCGGACTACTGCGACACCTCGCGGTGGCTGAATCAGCTGGTCGGGCTGGACGGGTCGATCGTGGTGCGGCAGGGGGACGTCACCGAATTGCCTTTCGGCGACGCGGTTTTCGATGTGGTGTTCAGCCAGCACGTGCAGATGAACATCGCCGACAAGGACGCGCTGTATCGGGAGGCGTACCGGGTGCTCGACGGCGGCGGCCGGCTCGCGCTGTGGGACATCGCGGCGGGGGAGGGTGCGCCCGAGTACCCACTACCGTGGGCCGACGAGGCGCCGCAGAGTCACCTGGCGACCGTCGCGGAGTTGCGCGGCGCGATCGAGCGCGCGGGATTCACGCTCGAGACGTGGGACGACCTCACCGATCAGGCGGCCCAGGTCATGCGGATGGTCGCGGCCGCACCGCCGAATCCGGTTGGGCTGCAGGTCTTCGTCGCCGATTTCGCCGAGAAGGTGCGCCACCTCACGGCGGGTTTGTCCGATGGCAGCCTGCGGGCGATTCGCGGTCTCGCCCGGAAGGCTTAGACGCGCGGTTCAGCGTGCGCGGTGCGCGCGCCGGGACCGACGGCGATGCTGATCCGGTTGCAGGATCGAGGCGATCGGGCCCGCGTAGCCGGAGGCGACCAGTTCGACCATGGCGGTGAAGGTTTCGACGAAACGCAGCGCGGTCGCGCGATCGAAACGGGCGACCGGGTACAGGAAGGGACCGGCGATGCCGGTGGGCGCGCCGGTGTGGTCGTAGCTCTCGGTGAGGCCGAACTCCAGATCGTGTTTGGCGCGCACCACGCCCGTCGGGAAATCGGTGATGGACATGCCGGTGGGCGCGGCGGCGGGCGGGGACGCGTCGTGGCGCTGCAGGATCAGGGTGGCCTGGAACAGCGGGTGGGCCGGATCCTGCGGAAGACTGCGCAGCAGCCGGGGATTCGAGGTGTCGGGGTGCGCGAAGGCGGCCAGCGCGACGCGGCGGACCTGCTCGATGAGATCGCTCAGATCGGTGGCGCGGTCGAGGCGGATGCGCAGCAGCACGTCATCGGCGAGATTGCCGACCAGATCCGCGAGCTGCGGGTCGTCGCGGCCGGACACCGCGGTCGCGACGGTCACGTCCGGGGATTTGGCGAAACCGGCGACGCTGAGCGCGAAGGCGGTCTGCAACAGCATGAACAGGCTGGCGCCGGCCTGGCGGGCGCGGGTCAGCAGCGCCCGGTGCAGTTCGGCGTCGAAGCGCAGCTGGATACTGTCGCCCGCGGCCTCCGAATCCGCGGAAGGCGGCCTGTCGTAAGGCAATTCGAGGGGCGTCGGGCGGCCGACGAGATTGTTGGCCCAGTAGCGCAGCTGCGTGCTGGCCCGGCTGCCCGGATCGTCGAACGCGCCCAGATACTCGTGCTTCCACAGCGTGTAGTCGATGTAGTCGACCGGCAGCGGCGCGAAGGCGGGCGGGCGCCCCGCGCCCCGGGCCAGATAGGCGGTGACGAGATCGCGCAGCAGCGGACCGAGGGACTGGCCGTCCAGCGAGATGTGATGAACCACCAACGCCAGCACCACATCCCGGCTGCCGAGCCGGTAGATGCGGGCCCGGATGGGCAGTTCGGCGCCGAGATCGAAGGCGCGGCCGGCGAATTCGGCGATCCGCTCAGTCAGCTCACCCGCGAAGCTGTCGACCACCCGCACGTCCACGCGCGCCACATCGGCGTCGAGCACCAGCTGGATCGGACCGTCCGCGGTCGCCGGATAGCAGGTGCGCAGCGGCACGTGGCGGCGCACCACATCGTCGATGGCCGACCGCAGCGCGGTGGTATTCACCACCGCGCCACGAATTCGAAACGCCCGAGCAACATTCCAGTCAGCGGACTGTCCGGCGGCGGCCGCCTGCCACATGCGCTCCTGCGCGGGCGCCAGCGGCACCCGGGGTGGCCGCGGCATGCGCCGCAGCGGCGCGGGTTCCTCCACGACACGCAGAAATTCCGCCATGTCAGCGGACTTCCGGCGCTCCAGCGGTCCTGTCCAGACAGCAATCGGCCCGACCATCGACGCCGCCCTCTCAGCTTTTCGAACGATCTCACACCGCCGCCCGCAAGCCCGGCAGCTGTACGGAACGGCAATCGAGCACACGGTAGCAACGGCATGGCAATTCCGCCGACCGAGAAGTGAGACGCGAGTCACTCAGATTCTCGGCCCGCGGGAAAGCCCATGAAAGCGGGGGCGTTCGGATGTCTCAGAGAGGTCGCTGACGCAAAGGTCTCCCGAGCTAGCGCAGGGTGACCGTGGTCGGCAGGCTCGCGAAACCGCGGTTGTTGGAGGCGTGAATGCGCGTGGCCGCCGTGATGTCGATATCGAAATCGGCGACCCGGGCCGCGATCTCCCCCAGCGCCGTACGCAGTTCCAGCAGCGCCAGATTCGAGCCCAGGCAGTGGTGGCGGCCACTGCCGAAGACCAGGGACGCGGCGGTGTCACGGTCCAGATCGAAGGTGTCCGGATCGGCGAACACCTCCGGATCGCGATTGGCCGCGCCGGTGAGCAGCAGGATGCGGGCGTCGGCGGGGATCTCGACACCGTGCAGTTCGATCGGCGCGGTGGTGGTGCGCAGGTTGGCCTGGGTGGCCGGATCCCAGCGCATGGCCTCCGCGATCCAGTCGTCGACGCGGCCGTCGAGGGCGGCCCGGCGCTGGTCGGGGTGCGCCCAGGCGGCGTGCCAGGCATTGCCGAAGGTCAGCATGCTGGTCTCGATACCCGCGCCGATGAGCAGGATCAGGACGCCGACGATCTCCTCGGGGGTGAGCCGGTCGTCGCCGTCGGCGGCGTCGAGCAGGCCGGAGAGCAGATCCTCCTGCCGGGATTTGGCGCGCTCGATGGTCAGCTCGGTGTAGTAGCCGACCAGCGCGCCGATGGCCTGCATGGCCTCGGGCCGCAGATCCGTCGACTCCTCCTCGGTGTACATGATCTCCATGCCGAGCTTGCGCAGCATCTCGCGATCGCCCTCGGGCACCCCGACCAGCTCCGAGATGACCTCGGTGGGAAACGGCCCGGCGAACTCCGCCATCAGGTCGAAACTGCCACGCGCCAGCAGCGGTTCGAGCAGGCCGACCGCGATCTCGCGCAGCCGCGGCCCCAGCGCCTGCACCCGATGCGCGGTGAACGCCCGCGTCACCAGTCCGCGCAGGCGGGTGTGCTTGGGCGGATCCATGGCGACGAAGGAGAAGAACTGTTCGGCCTGCGGTCCCCAGAAGGCCGGTTCCATGCGCAGGCCGTTGCGGCTGGAGAAGCGCTCGGAGTCACGCAGCGCGGCCAGCACATCGGCGTGGCGCGAGAGAGCCCAGAAGTCGTCGGTCTCGTTGCGGTATACCGGGGCCTCACGACGCAACCTGGCATAGTAAGGATACGGATCGGCGTGGACCTCGAAATCGTATGGGCTATAGCGCAACTGCATGACGAACCTTCCGGCAATGCCGCGGAGTCGGCGCGGGGCTGGCCGCTACCGATCCGCAACTGAAGCTGACGGTTCAGACAGTAGCCGAAAAGAATTGGGAGCGTTGTGAACTCGGAGTCCGCGGACGCCCGCATCGACACCAGCAAACCGCATCCGGCCCGCCGGTACGACTACTGGCTGGGCGGTAAGGACAACTACCCCGCCGATCGGGAATCGGCCGACGCGGTGGCCGAGGCGTTCCCGACGGTGCAGCTGTCGGCGGTGGAGAACCGCAACTTCCTGCGCCGGGCCGTCGGGTATCTGACCGCCGAGGCCGGCATCCGGCAGTTCCTCGACATCGGCACCGGGCTGCCCACCGCCGGCAATGTGCACGAGATCGCCCAGGGCATCGCCCCGGAATCCCGCATCGTCTACGTCGACAACGATCCCATCGTGCTGCTGCACGCCCGCGAGCTGCTCAACAGCTCCCCCGAAGGCCGCACCGCCTATCTCGACGCCGATCTGCGTGCGCCGCAACGCATTCTGACGCACCCCGATCTGCTGGCGACCCTCGATCTGAGCAAGCCGGTCGCGTTGATGGTGGTCGCGGTCATGCACTTCCTGACCGACGACAATCACCCCTACGAGCTGATTCGCGAACTGATCGAGCCGCTGGCCCCCGGCAGCTATCTGGTCATGTCCCACGCCACCAGCGACCACCTCGACGAGGAGGACCTGGCCCGCTCGACCGCCGCCAATCAGCGCAGCGGCGTGCCGTTCCGGCTGCGCACCGGGGCCGAGTTCGGCAAGTTCTTCGACGGATTGACGCTGGTGCCGCCCGGCATCACGGCAGTCACCCTGTGGCGGCCGGAGGAGTATCGCCCGCATCCGCGTCCGGAGGCGGTCAGCATGCTCGGCGGCGTGGCCCGCATCCCCTGAGTCGCGGGCACAGACGAACGGGCCGCGGGCCTCTCGCGCCCGCGGCCCGCCCCTCGCCGGACGTCAGAGCTGGCCGACGTCCTTGAGCACGCGCCGGGTCTGCGCGAACAGCATCCCGACATTGACGGACTTGCGGCACACCACCACGATCACCACGTCCTCGCGGCTCTCGGTGCGCACGAACAGGTGGGTGAGGTTGTCGCTGTTGACCAGGATCTCCTGGAAGTAGTGGCGGTCGAGCCGGATGCCGCGCCGCTCCTTCCAAATGTTCTCGATCATCACCACATTGCGGCCCTGGAACAGTTCCAGGGTGGCCGCGGCCAGCAGATCGAGCACCTCCTGCGGATGGTTGTCGACGGTCTCGACGGCCAGCAGCATGCCGGTGGCCATGTCGATGGCGCCCGCGGCGACGCAGTCGGGCACCTCCGACCGCAGGACCTTGACCAGGGTCGAGATCCGGTCGGTCATACTCCCGGGCGCAGGGGCGCCGCTCGATGTGTTCATGGGGTCCTCTCGGTTCTTCTCGGAGTCAGGGCGCGCTGGCCGCGCGGCGCGGGCGGGCAGGGCGGGAGCAGATCGTTGATGCCGCTGGCGCCGCGGCGCCGGCGCGGCAGCCGGTTGCGACCCTGGGGTGTGGGTACGGGCGGTCCGGAGGTCTCGGGCACGATCGGCGCGAGGGTGAGCAAGCCGTCGTCGAGCAGCCGGACCACATCGACGGTGACCGCATACAGGCTGCGCGACAACAGGATCGAGATGTCGCGGCAGCTGCGGCGGCCATCGGTCCACCGCAGGATCTCCTGCCGGCGGCCGCTGCCGGGACCGGTGAGCGCCATCCGGCCGCGCTCGGTGAGCAGCAGCCGATTGCGGTGCGGCGAGACGCGCCCGTGGGCGAGCGCGCACAGCCGCCGGTCGGTCTCCAGCAGCAGCCATCCGGGTTCGACGCCAGGCACCGGTGGCGTCTCCTCCCCGGAGTCGGCCCCGCGTTCGGGCCGGTCGGCGGGCAGGGTCTGCCAGTGGCAGCCGCCGATCCAGCCCGACGTGATGGCGAAACAGCCGTCCACCGCGGCCATCATCGCCACCACCCGCAGGTCTGCCATTCCGGTGCAGATGCGCCCGGGGCGCGCGAGCAGGTCGCGCACCCCGGGCGCGCCGGGCGAATCCACCGTGACCACCAGGCCGTGGACGACCTGGAGATCCCCGCCCGGTTCCCCGGTCACCCGCAATACCCCGGTACGCGTGGTGACCGCGGCCTGTGCCAATTCCTCGACCAGCTCCCGGGCGGCGCCCCCGCTCAGCGCGGGCATCCGCCAGGGTTCGGCGACCAGGGATCGCCCGGGTTCGGAGTGGGCTCCCGTGGTCATGGTCGAACTCCTGGGAATAGGCATGGCGAAACAGACGTCTTCGCAGCCGGATTGCGCGTTCGAATGCGAAAGTGGTACGCCTGGTTGATATTTCGACGGTGAATCACACCGAATCCCGATCACCGCGCGGAGGTAATCGTGTCAGCCCGAGGTTTTTGGAGCAATGGTCTCCGGCGAATCGAGTACTTAAGTCCCTCAGCCGTACTCGATGGTCTGATTCTGCGGCTTCCCCACCCGAGATAACCTGGGCGCTGCCTGTCCACATCCGTCCCGCCTCATCAGGAGGATCGCCCATGTCGAACCCCGTCGCCGACCGCGCCCCGATTCTGCAGCGCCTGGGTGCTCGTGGCCGCGTTCGGGTGATCGTCGCCGGCGGCGGCACCGGCGGGCACACCTACCCGGCCGTGGCGGCGGTGCGCGCCCTGCGCGATCTGGCCGCCGAGGCGGGTGCGACGGCCGAGGTGCTGTGGGCCGGCGTGCCCGACAGCCTCGAGCAGCGGGTCGCGGCCGAGAACGACGTGGAGTTCACCGGCATCAAGGCGGGAAAGCTTCGGCGCGACCGCAATCCGCTCAAAATGCTCAACAAGGACAATGTGCGGGATGCCTTCCGCGTGCCCGTCAGCGTGGTCGCCGCGCAGGGCGTGGTGCGGTCCTTCCGGCCCGACGCGGTGCTGTGCACCGGCGGCTACGTGTGCGCCCCGATCGGCATGGCCGCGGCGCTGCGCCGTCGGCCGCTGGTCATCCACGAGCAGACCACCGGCGTCGGCAAGGCCAACCTGCTGCTGGCCCGCATGGCCGATCGCATCGCGCTCAGCTCCGAGGCGTCCATCGACCTGCTGCCCGCGCAGGTGCGCGGCCGGGCCCTGGTCACCGGCAATCCCATTCGTCCCGCCCTCACCGGCGGTGACGCCGAGGCCGCGGTCAAGGCGCTCGACTGGGACGGCTACACCCCCGGGCTGCCGACCGTCTACGTGACCGGCGGCGCGCAGGGGGCGGTGCAGATCAACGAGTTGATCATCGAACTGCTGCCCGAACTGCTGCGGCAGGCCAATGTCGTCCACCAGTGCGGGCGGCTGTCCTACGCACAGGTCCGCGACCACGCCGCCACGCTGCCGGCGGAGATTCGCGGCCGCTATCTGGTGCGCGAGTTCATCGGGCCCGAACTGCCGGATCTGCTGGCGCTCACCGATGTGGTCGTATCCCGTTCCGGCGCGGGAACTCTCGCCGAGCTCACCACGCTGGGCAAGCCGTCGGTGCTGATCCCGTATCCGCATTCGGTGGGCGGCGAGCAGATCCGCAATGCCCGCATCCTGGCCGACCACAATGCCGCCCGCGCCCTGGTCGGCACGGACGCCACGGTGGCCAATCTGAACACGGCACTGACCGAACTGCTCACCGAATCCGAGACGCGCGCAGCCGTTTCCGCCGCCGCCCGGGCCCTGGGGCACCCGCGGGCCGCCGAGGATCTCGCGCTCACGGTGCTGGATCTGGCGACCCGGTGAGTGCGGCGCGGGACGAATCACACATGCCACTCTCAGGTGGAAGTGGGTAAGGTCGGAGGGGAGAGCAAGTCCTCGGCTACCGAGGGGTTGCTGTTCCGAGAGATTGGAGATGCCATGCAAATCCAGGTCTTCGCCGACAAGCACGTCGGCGGTGGCGCGATCGCCCAGGAAGCCACCGATTCCATCGCTTCGATTCTCGATCGATTCGCCGATCACCTTACCCGGGTCGAAGCCCACATCACCGATGTGAACGGCCACAAGGGCGGCTCCGAGGACAAGAAGTGTTCGCTCGAGGCGCGCCCGAAGGGGCAGCCGCCGGTCGCCGTCACCCACCGTGCCGCCACCGCCGAGGAGGCGTATCTCGGGGCCGCGGAGAGCATGGCTCACCTGCTCGACAGCAAGTTCGGACGGCTACACCACGCCAAGGGCGGGGAGAGCATCCGGCACCTGGTGCCGGAGTAAAAGCTCTCGTAACTCTCAGGGGCAAGCCCCTGAAACCCCGCCGGCCTCTGAAATGTCAAGACGGGGTTAGGTTTTCACGGTAGGAGCCCGAGGCGGCGTGCGCGCACGACCGCCTCGTGGCGGTTGTGCGCGCCGAGTTTGGTCATGGCGCTTCGCAAATAGCTCTTCACCGTTTCCGGTCGAACCGAAAGCCGCTGCGCCGCTTCGATGTTCGTACATCCGAGGGCGACGTGCGCGAGCACGTCCAGTTCCCGGGGCGCCAGGCTGACGGCGTCGTCCGGTGCGGCCACGCCCGACACCAGGCGCGCGAGTTTGTCCGTCACGTCCCGCAGGCGCGCTCGCGCCGTGGCATCGGTCACCGCCTGCGTGATGCCGCGCAGTTCGGCGTGCAGATCCCGAAGCTGTTCGGTGACAACGGCATTGGCGCTCGCGAGGACGCCGTTGCCGGGAGCGAGGGCGTCGCGCGCGAACGACAACCGCAACCGCCGGTCCACCTCGTCGCGGATGGCCAGTTCCGTCGCCAGCCGCCGCGCGGCCTGCACCATCTCGTCGGCGATGCGGTCGCCGATCGCCCCGGAGTCGCGGTTGGCCACGTACAGCACCGCCCGCGCCTCACCGCGCAGCACCACCGGCACCGCCACCACCGCGCGCAGGCCCTCGCCGAGGACCGGGGCGTCGTAGTGGTGGGTGATGGTGGAGGCCGAGCGGTAATCGGCCACCGAGCGCGGTTTGCCGGTCGCCACCGCCGAACCGCCGAGTCCGGAACTAGGCGCGACCGCCAGCCCGCGCATGCCGTTGGTGCGGGTGCCGACGAACTCGCTGAGCACCAGCGTGCCCGCGTGCACCTCGCCGCCGAAGACGACCGGCAGCTGGGACAGGGCGGCGAGTCCGCGCAGTTCGGCCCGCAAAGCGTCGCTGTCACTGGGGCGCAGCAGCCCGTCGGCGGCCGGGGTCATCGGCTAACCCCTTTCGGGGGTGGTCGGGGGTGAGTGTGACGTAGATCCTACTGGGGTGAGCGAGAGCACGGAGAGCTATACGTTCGGGGTCTGGGATGCGCCACTGCTGGGCGACACCATCGGGGCCAATCTGGATCGGACCGCGGCCGCGCATCCCGACCGCGAGGCCCTCGTCGACTACACCACCGGCATTCGCTGGACCTACCGCGAGTTCACCGCCGAGGTGGACGCGCTGGCGCTGGGCCTGCTGGCGGCGGGCATCGGCAAGGGCGACCGGGTGGGCATCTGGGCGCCGAATTGTCCGCAGTGGACGCTGACCCAGTACGCGACCGCCAAGATCGGCGCAATCCTGGTCAATATCAACCCGGCATACCGGTCACACGAGTTGCGATACGTGCTGCGGCAGGCCGGGATTCGGCTGCTGGTGGCGGCGCCGAGCTTCAAGACGTCGGACTATGCGGCCATGATCGCCGAGGTGGAGCCGGAGTGCCCGGAGCTCGAGCAGGTGGTGCTGCTCGACAGCGGGCGGTGGCGCGAGCTGTTCACCGCCGGCCGGGCCGCCGACCCGGATCTGCTGGCCGCGGCCGGCTCGGGCCTGTCCGCCGACGATCCGATCAATATCCAATACACCTCGGGCACAACGGGTTTCCCGAAGGGCGCGACCCTCAGCCACCACAATATCCTCAACAACGGCTACTTCGTGGGCGAGCTGTGCGGCTACACCGAGCAGGACCGGATCTGCATCCCGGTCCCCTTCTACCACTGCTTCGGCATGGTGATGGGCAATCTGGCCGCCACCAGCCACGGCGCGGCCATGGTCATCCCGGCCCCCTCCTTCGACGCACGCGCCACCCTGGAGGCCGTCGCGGCCGAACGCTGCACCTCGCTCTACGGCGTGCCGACCATGTTCATCGCCGAACTGGCCGACCCCGAATTCGACAGCTACGACCTGTCCTCGCTGCGCACCGGCATCATGGCCGGATCGCCGTGCCCGGTGGAGGTGATGAAGCAGGTCATCGAGCGAATGGGCATGCATGAGGTGAGCATCTGCTACGGCATGACCGAAACCTCGCCCGTCTCCACCCAGACCCGTCGCGACGATTCGCTGGTGCAGCGCACCGCCACCGTGGGCCGCGCCGGACCGCATATAGAAATCAAGATTGCCGACCCGGTGAGTGGGGTAACCCTTCCGCGTGGAGAAGCCGGTGAACTGTGCACCCGTGGCTATTCGGTCATGCTCGGCTACTGGGGTGAGCCGGAGCAGACTGCTGGAGCTATAGACTCCGCGCGCTGGATGCACACCGGCGACCTGGCCACCATGGACGCCGACGGCTACATCGCCATCACCGGACGCATCAAGGACATGGTCATTCGCGGCGGGGAGAACATCTACCCGCGCGAGATCGAGGAATTCCTCTACACCCATCCCGACATCCTCGACGCCCAGGTGATCGGCGTGCCCGACGCCAAGTACGGCGAGGAGCTGATGGCCTGGATCCGGATGCGCCCCGGCACAACGCCTTTGACCCCCGAGAGCCTGCGCGAGTACTGCCGGGGCAAGCTCGCGCACTACAAGATTCCCCGTTACGTGCACCTCGTCGACGAATTCCCGATGACGGTGACCGGCAAGATCCGCAAGGTCGAGATGCGCGAGATCGGCGCGCGGCTGCTCGACCGCACCGAGGAGGACGCGTGACCCGCAATACCGACGCCTACCGCGCCGCCCGCGACGGGCTGCTCTCCGTCGCGACGGACTACGACGCCGCGCTGCGCGATTTCGCGTGGCCGCGACTGACGGGCGAATTCAACTGGGCCACCGACTGGTTCGACGTCATCGCCCGGGACAACGACCGCCCGGCGCTGTGGATCGTCGAGGAGGACGGCGCCGAGCAGCGGATCTCCTTCGCCGAGATGGCCGACCGCTCGGATCGGGTGGCCGGCTGGCTGGCGGGGCTCGGCGTCGGCAAGGGCGACCGGGTGATGCTCATGCTGGGCAATCAGGTGGAGTTGTGGGAGGCCATGCTGGCGGTGGCCAAACTGGGCGCGGTCATCATGCCGACCACCGGTGCGCTGGGCGCGGCCGACCTGCGCGACCGGATCGAGCGCGGCGCAGCGCGTTTCGTCATCGCCAACGCGGCCGATACCGGCAAGTTCGACGAGGTGGCGGGCGACTACACCCGCATCGCGGTGGGCGCGCCGGTGCCGGGCTGGCACGATTACGCGGACGCGGCAGCGGTCGAACCGACCGGCCCGTTCCGGTCCGGCACCGAGGTGGGCGATCCGCTGCTGGTCTATTTCACCTCCGGCACCACCAGCAAGCCCAAGATGGTGCAGCACTCCCAGATCAGTTACCCGGTCGGTCATTTGAGCACCATGTACTGGATCGGCGTGCGGCCCGGCGACGTACACCTGGCCATCAGCGCGCCCGGCTGGGCCAAGCACGCGTGGAGCTGCTTCTTCGCGCCGTGGCTGGCCGAGGCGACCGTATTCGTCTACAACTACGCGCGTTTCGACGCCGCGGCGCTGCTGGACCAACTGCGCCGGGCCGAGGTGAACACGTTCTGTGCGCCGCCCACGGTCTGGCGCATGCTGATTCAAGCCGATCTGGGCGAGCGACCGACCGGCTTGCGTGAAATCCTCGGCGCGGGAGAGCCATTGAACCCGGATGTCATCGCCCAGGTCGAGAAGGCGTGGGGTTTGACCATTCGCGACGGTTTCGGCCAGACCGAGACCACCCTGCAGGTCGGCAATACACCCGGGCAGCCGCTCAAACCGGGCTCCATGGGCCGCCCCGCGCCGGGGGTGCCGGTGGTGCTGGTGGATCCGATCACCGGCGAGCTCGCCGAGGAGGGCGAGATCTGCCTGGATCTCGCTGCGGCGCCGGTGAATCTGATGACCGGCTACCTCGGCGATCCGGACCGCAATGCCGCGGTCATGGCCGGCGGCTACTACCACACCGGCGATGTCGCCACCCGCGATTCCGACGGCTACATCACCTACATCGGCCGCACCGACGACGTCTTCAAATCCTCCGACTACAAGGTCTCCCCCTTCGAACTCGAGAGCGTGCTCATCGAGCATCCGGCCGTGGTGGAGGCGGCGGTGGTGCCGCAGCCGGACGACACGCGCCTCGCGGTACCCAAGGCGTACGTCGCGCTCGCGGCAGGATGGGAGCCGGATCGCGAAACCGCCCGCGTCATCCTGGAATACGCTCGCGATCACCTGGCGCCCTATCTGCGCGTGCGCCGGCTGGAATTCACCGAACTACCCAAGACCATCTCCGGCAAGATCCGCCGTGTCGACCTGCGCCGCCGTGAGGAGCAGGCCCACGCGGCCGGCGAAACCCTCTCCACCGAGTACCGCTACGAGGACGTACTGAACGACAGCAAGCCCTGAATACACCTCGCACCAGCCAACTACGACCCGATCGGAGTTCCAGTGCCCCACACCGTGGAAACCGCCACCGCCTACGTCATCGCCGCCCTCGAAGCCAAGGGCACCGCCTCCCACGAGGACTTCGACGTGCCCGGCATCGTCACCACCACCCACGGACTCACGCAGACATGGGATTTCCACGCGATCGACAGCCGCCGGTTCTGGGGCATAGCGGCAACCTTCCTGCGGGTCTGACCCGCGAGCGCCCCGGCCCGCCCGGCAGCGCCCGAGCGGGCTGGCTCACAGTTCGGCGAATCCCCGGTTTCCGGCCGGGAATTCCCCGCACCATTGGCGTATGCACACCTCCGATACCGTCTCGCTGCCCCGGTTCGTCCTGCGTCACGCGGCCGGGGCCGGTATCGATCCGCACCGGCTGGCCCGCCAGGCCGGACTGTCGGGCTGGCAGGCGGCCGAGGGCAGCACCCGTGTCGCCAGCGACATCTATCCGCGGCTGTGGGAGCTGCTCACCCACGAATCCGGCGATCCGGACGCGACCTTCCGGGTGCTCGAGGAGTACCGGCTCGGTGAGTTCGGGCTGTTCGACTATCTGATCTCCACCGCCGACACCCTGTGGGAGGGGCTGACGGTCATCGGGCCGTATATCGGCGCGGTGAGCACCAACTTCCGCTTCGACGCGAGCGCCCGCACCGAGACCGAGTGCACCTTCGATCTGCACATGATCAATGCCGTCGGCGAGGGCCGGGAATTGAGCGTGCGGTCCGGGCTGGGCCTGGTGGTCTCCCGGGTCCGGCAGCTGGCCGGCAGCGCCGTGGACCCGGTGCGCCTGTCCTTCCAGCAGCGCGCCCCGCGCCGCCACGACGCCTTCCGCGAGTTCTTCGGCACGGCCGACCTGGAATTCGGCGCGGCCGCCAACAGCGTCACCTATCGCACCGCCGACCTGGCGCGGCCGCAGGTCACCGCCGACCCCATGCTGGCGCAGGTGCTGCGCCGGCATGCCGCCACCCTGCCGCCCCCGCCCCCGCACGCCACCGAATGGCCCGACCGGGTGGCCGCCGTGCTCGCGGAGGTGCTCGACGATTCCGACCCGCTGCTGGACGAGGTCGCCCGGCGGCTGTACACCAGCCCGCGCACCCTGCAGCGTCGCCTGGCCGAATCCGGCACCACCTGGCGGCTGGAGGTCGACCGCGCCCGCAAACGCCATCTGGAATGCGTCGAATACCCGCCGCTCCTGCAAGGCGAAGCGGTGTGAGCCGCAACGGTATTCGTCCGTCTCGCGACACGGTGACGGTGCGATGAACGGGGCGGGCGCCAGCGGCTCCGACAGCGTGTTACTGGCCCGCTTCGTGCTACGGCGCGGGCGCACGGCCGGATTGGACCCGCGGGAGCTGGCGCGGGCGGCGGGCGTCGGAGCCGGCGTGCTGGCGGAATCGGCGGGAAGTGTTCCGGGACTGTGCTATCTGCGGTTGTGGGAGTTGCTCGAGCAACGGACCGGACAGCCGCACGTGGGGTTGCGGGCGGCCGAGCGGCATGCGAAGGGTGAGCTGGGGATGATCGACTACCTGGTCGCCACCGCCGGCACCGTCGGCGAGGGGCTGCGGGCGGCAACGGAATTCGGGGCGCAGCTGACGCGCTCCCGGCGACTGGACGTGGCGTGCGAGAGCGAGTCGTGCACCACCTTCGTGACCGGGAGCGTGGCCGACGGTCGCGGCGCGGAACTGGCCGCGCAGGCGACCTTCGCGTTTCTGACCTCTCGCGTTCGCTTCGCGGCCGCGGCGCCGATCGTCCCGGCGCGGATCACCTTCCGGCAGCGAGCTCCGCGTCATCACGCGCCGTTCGTCGAGTTCTTCGGCACCGCCGCAATCGATTTCGGCGCCGACACCGACTCGATGACGCTGCACCGCGCCGATATGGACCGGCCGCAGCACAGCGCCGATGCCCGGCTCGCGGGGGTGCTGCGCCGGGGCGCGGCCGCGGCCACCCTGTCCAGTCCGCCGGCGCGGGCCTGGGCGGATCTGGTAGCGGCGGAACTGGATTCCCCGCGCTGGGGCGTGCGCTCGGCGGCCACGCGGCCGCCGACGCTCGAGGACGCCGCCGCCCGGCTCGGCACCAGCCCGCGGACCCTGCAGCGGCGGCTCGCGGCGGCGGGCACGAGCTGGAGCCGGGAGCTGGCGAACGCCCGGACGCGGACAGCCGGTTGATGGACCGCTCGTGACCAACCGAAACGATTGTCACGACAGCATTCTCATGGTCCGCTTCGCGCTGGAACGAGCCGCCCGCGCCGGACTGGACGCCGACCGGATCGCCCGGCTGGCGGGCGTGGCCGCCTGGCGGGAGGGCGGCGAGGGGACGCGGGTGTCGCCACGGTACTGCCTGCGCGCGTGGGAACTGCTGGAGCAGGAGACCGGGGATGCGGCCATCGCCCTGCGGGTCTCGGAGGAGAGCACGACCGGGGAGTTCGGTCTGCTCGAATATCTGTTCCTGTCGGCGGCGACACTGGATGCGGCACTGGAAACGTGTGTGCGTCACACCGGCAGTCTCACAACGAGTTACAGCTTCCGGATCACGGACCGCACCGGGGACGAGGTGCGCTACGAGATCCTGTCCGCGGTCGAGGGCTGCCGGGGTCGAGAACTGTTGGTGCAGGCGGCTTTCGCCTTGATCGTCGGGCGTGGCCGGGTGGCCACCTGCGGCGCGGTGACGCCGTCGCGGGTGTGCCTGCGGCAGGCCGCGCCGGCCGATCCGAGCCGGTTCGCCGAGGTGTTCGGCACCGGCGCAATCGAATTCGGCGCCGAGTCCGACACCATCACCCTGCGGGCGGCGGATCTGGCGCTGCCCATGAAATCGGCCGACCCCGAGCTGACGGCGGTGCTGCTGTCGTACGCGGCCACGCTGCCGGCCACTCCCGAGTTCGGGGTGACCTGGCTCGACCAGCTCGGTGACGCCCTGGACGCGGCGCTGGCGGACGGCGCGGCGACGCTGGAAGCGGTAGCGCGGCGGCTGCTGACCTCACCAAGATCATTGCAACGTCGGCTGACCGACGCCGGGACCACCTGGCGGCGCGAGGTGGATCGCGCGCGCCGGCGCAGATTGCGGCGGGCCGAACATCTTTCGCGGGCTCAGCAGGCGGAATTGCTGGGATACGCGGATCCGGCGAGCCTGCGGCGGGCGGTCAACCGGTGGCGGGAGCGCGAGGATCGATGAGAATCGACCCCCGCGTGTGAGCCGAAATCGCACCTACCGTACGGTATTCCGGCAACCACACAGCTAGGTTGGCGTGTCCCGGTTCGGTTTGGCGTCTTCGGAACTCCCCTGTGGCGTAACCGGAAACAAAACTGGTCGGATACGCCAGTGACGCGTCGGCCGCGAGGCTCGCCACGGCGTAGACGATGTGTGGTCGCGGCCGACGCTGTCCACGGCCACGCATCCGCACGAGCACCCACCGGACCGGTTCATCGATAGGAGCTTTCTCGTGGCCCACACCGCAGAGACCGCCACCGCATTCGTCGTCACCGCCGTGGAGGCCAAGGGCACCGCCACCCGGCACGACTTCGACATCCCGGCGATTGTCAGCGCCACCCACAGCCTCACCGAGAGCTGGGATTTTCACAGCGTGGACCGAAACATGTTCTGGAACATCGTCGCGACGTTCCTCGAGCACTGAGCCTGGCGCGCTGAGACTCCGGGGCGGCGCCGAGACTCCGGGGCGGGCTGTGCGGCTAGACGCCGTCGACCGACAGCACCGCGTTCATGAGCGTCATGGCCGCCGCGCAGGGATCGGGCCGGGCCGCGTGGTCGCGGTTGTGCACCCACCAGGTGACGGTGCCGGTGTCGGCCACCGTCACCGCGCAGCTGCCCGGATCCTTCGGGTCGCGCCAGTACATGCCGCCGAAGTTCTTCACCACCAAACGCTCGATCCGGTAACCGAATTGGCCGGCGATCTGCACCTCGCGCGCCAGGGTGTCGTCGCGCAGCCAGGCGTAGGTGAGGTCGACGGCGCCGCCGCCGGGATTGCTCGCGGTCCAGTCGCAGATGGTGGGTGCGCTCAGCTGCCGCATGTTCGTGACGGCGATCGCGCTCGCCAGCTTCTGGTCCTCCACCGGGCCACAGCCGGCCAGCAGGTTCGGGTCGGCGGACGCGGGGGCGCCGTCCTGTTTCGCCGCATGCGAGCAGCCGGTGAGCGCGGTGATCAGCAACGCCGCCACCATGATTCGCGCGGACACTCGTCTCATGAGCCCTGTCCCGCCTGCTTCAGGGTGGCCGTCGCCAGCTGGTCGAGCCCCCGGCACGGCTGGGCGCCCGCGGCGCGGTGCACCGTCCAGTCGATGAAGTCGGTGTCGCCGAACGCGACCGCCAGCTCGCAGGTCGCCGGGTCCTGCCACTCCAGGCCCGCCTGACCCGCGACCCGCACGTCCGCGGGCTTACCGGTGGTCACCTGGGTGCGGCGCTCTGTCAGCGAACTGCCCCGGAACCAGTGGAACACCACCGCTTCGGCGTCGTCGCCCGACTGCCAGGTGCAGCTCATGGGATTGGCCGCCTCGGGGCGCAGATCGGTGAGCCCGGTCTGCTGGGCGATGTCGGCGTCCGGCACCCCGCCGCAGAGCGCGATCGTATTCGGCGACGGCAGCACCGCTTTGGGCGCGCTCGTCGTGGTCGTGGCCGTCGCCTGCTGGTTCGCGCCGCCGCAGCCCGCGACCGCCAGTCCGATCAGGGCGATCCCCGCCGCCGCGCCCGCCGTTCTCCTCACTCGGACCAGGGTAGGCGAACCGGTGCAACACCGCCCGGGGCGGCGCCGGAGCACAGTGCGCGGATTGCGCGCAATAGCGATTTTGACTTCTTATCGAATCTTATCTACGTTGGAATCGCACCTCGATAGGCGAGGCTCCTGTACGAACACAGGCCACTGATCTGACGACGTCGAGAGACGCCCAAGGTTAGGACAGATTTCCCCGGATTAAGGGGTTATCCAAAGTGGCTTCCCGCCCAGCGGAATACGTCGCACAGTGCCGAAGCTCTGACGAGAGGGGTGTCCGTCCTTTCCGGTTGTCGCCGGGCCGACCTCCCCCCGTGTGCGCTGTCGTTTCGCGTTCTACTAGTTCGAGGAGGTCGGGGCACCCAGATGACGCCCTCTGACAGTCCGGAGTCTCCGGGCCGGCCCCTCCGCCGGCGAGCGGGCCGTTAAGCAGCACACCGCCGCCGCGTCGTCACGACGCGCGTAATTCACCGATATCCGATGCCGCTGCCACGGCGGCGTGATATTCGCGCGCGCATTTTCGAGTTCGGAAATTCGCAATTCATGACCGACCGTCCGCACACCTCGTGCGCGACGGAATTCGATGCTGCCCGCAAAACCCTTGCCGCGGGCGGCGACAGATGAGGGGACACAATCCCGATGAGAATTCGTATGCTCGCCTGCCCGGCGCTGATCAGTGCCGCACTGCTGCTCACCACCGACGCCACCGCCCACGCCGAACCGGCGGCGATCGAGGCCACGGCCACCATCGTCGACCGGACGGTGCGACTGCACACCGACGCGGGCTCGCTGCGGGTGGATCACGACCGCCTGCAGATCCTCGACCCCGCGGGCGTCGTCGTGGGTTCGCTGCCGCTGCTGCTGGCCAAGCAGAACACCATGTATCCGATCGACGTCCGGATCGACGGCGACACCGCCGTGCTCGCGCCGCGGCCCGACCGCGCCCGGCCGCTCACCGACGAGGAGCGGGCCCAGACCGATCGGGCCGCGACCGCGCCGGTACGGAACATCGATCTGCGTCCGGTCAGCGACGGCGACAGCCCCGAGGACCGCTTCAACGACGCGATGGGCCACGTCAACACCGCACCGCCCGCCCAGGCGTGAGGTGGCTGCCATGACTCTCGAAATCGCAATCCCCAACCGCCCCAAGACCTCTCCCGATCTGCCCCGGGCTCGCGGCGGACTGCGGCCCGCGGACTATCTGCTGCTGACCGCCGGTGTGGTGCTGACGGTGGTGGTGGTCAAGCTCTTTCGCGACATTTCGCTGCCGTGGACGCCGGGCGGCAGTCCCGACACCGTGTCCACCGATCCGTCGAACCTGCCCTATTACGCGGCCCGCACCACGCTGCGCATGTTCGTCGGCCTGGCCGCGTCGTTCCTGTTCACGCTGGTGGTCGGGCAGTGGGCCGCGCACTCCCGGCGCGCGGAGAAGGTGCTCATCCCGCTGCTCGACATCCTGCAGTCGGTGCCGGTGCTGGCGCTGGTATCGATCACGGTGACGGCGTTCATCGCGCTGTTCCCGGGCTCCTACCTGGGCGCGGAGGCGGCGTGCGTGTTCGCCATCTTCACCGCGCAGGCGTGGAACATGACCTTCGCGTACTACCAGTCGCTGCGGAACCTGCCGCGCGAGCTGGACGAATCGGCGCGCATGATGCGGCTGACCCGCTGGCAGCGGCTGACCCAGCTCGAGATTCCGGCCGCCATGATCCCGATGATCTGGAACGGCATGATGAGCTTCGGCGGCGCGTGGTTCATGCTCGCCTCCTCGGAGATCATCAGCGTCTCCGGCAATGATCAGGCGCTGCCGGGCATGGGCAGTTTCATCGCCGCCGCCACCGAGGAGGCCGCGGTCGGCAAACTCGTGCTCGGCGCGATCGTCATGGTCGTCACCATCGTGCTGGTGAACGTGCTGTTCTGGCGGCCGTTCACGGCGTGGTCGGAGCGGTTCCGGGTGGAGCACACCGAGGCGGCGCTGGCGCCGCGCAGCCTGGTGCTGGATCTGTTGCGGCGCACCACCGTTCCCGGCCGGATCGCGGCGCGGCTGCGGCCCGTCGGGGAACGGATCGACCGCGGCATGCGGGTCTTCGGCCGGGCCACCCGCTCACCCTTCGAGCGGCGCGGCAGTCGCGGCGGGGACGCGGTGTTCTTCACGCTGCTGTTCGCGGCGCTGGGCTGGGGCGCGTGGACGCTGGCCCGCTACTTCGAAAGGACCGTCGGCTTCGCCGAATTCGGGCCCGCTTCGCTCATGGGGCTGGCCAGCCTCGGCCGGGTGGTGGTGCTGCTGGTGGTGTCCACGGTGGTGTGGGTGCCGGTCGGGGTGTGGATCGGCATGAATCCGCGCATCTGCCGATTCGCGCAGCCGGTGGTGCAGGTGCTGGCCAGCTTCCCGGCGCAGTTCCTGTACATCTTCGTGGTCGCCGGGCTGACCTACACCGGGATCTCGCTCGATATCGGCGGCACCGTGCTGATGGCGCTGGGCGCGCAGTGGTACGTGCTGTTCAACGTGATCGCGGCGGCCGGGCAGATCCCCACCGATCTGCGCGAGGCCATGGACGATCTGCGGGTGCGCGGCTGGGAACGCTGGAAGTCGTTGATCCTGCCCGCGATCGCGCCCGGCTATGTGGTCGGGGCGATCACCGCGTTCGGCGGCGCGTGGAACGCCACCCTGGTCGGCGAGGTCGTCGACTCCGGCGGCACGCATCTCGAGGCGTTCGGGCTGGGCGCGTACATCACCAATGCGACCGGCAACGACGAGTTCGCCAAGGTCCTGCTCGGCACGCTGGTCATGAGCGTGGTCACGGTCGCCATCAACCGGTTGGTGTGGCGGCGCCTGCAACGCACCGCCGAGACCCGGTTCGCGCTGGTCTGAATCGATTCCCTTGCCAGACAACACTTCACGAATGGAGGACACCCGATGTCCACCCCCGTCATCACCGTAGACCGCGTCACCAAGAACTTCACCAATCCCTCCGGCGAGCAGCTGGCGGTGCTGTCCGATGTCCGCATGGAGTTGCGCGAGGGCGAAATCGTCGCGCTGCTGGGCAAATCCGGTTCGGGCAAGTCCACCCTGATGCGCATCATCGCCGGACTGATGCGACCGTCGGCCGGGGCCGCGTTCCTGCGCGACAACGAGATCACCGAGCCGAATGCCGCCACCGCCATGGTGTTTCAGACCTTCGCGCTGCTGCCGTGGCTGACGGTGCGCCAGAATGTCGAACTCGGGCTGCGCGCCCAGGGTATGCCGGCCTACGAGCGCGCCGAACGGGTCACCGACGCCATCGACATGATCGGGCTCGACGGCTTCGAGAACGCCTATCCCAAGGAGCTTTCCGGCGGGATGCGCCAGCGCGTCGGATTCGCCCGCGCCCTGGTGGTGCGGCCGGAGGTGCTGCTCATGGACGAGCCGTTCTCGGCGCTGGACGTGCTCACCGCGGAGAACCTGCGCGGCGAGCTGATCCGGCTCTTCGGCGAGACCGCCTTCCCCACCAAGACCATGCTGATGGTGACCCACAATCTCGAGGAGGCGGTGCAGCTGGCGGATCGAATCCTGGTGCTGGACAACAATCCCGGGCGCATCAAGGGCGAGATCCGCATCGGGTTGGCGCATCCGCGCGACACCCGCGGCGTCCAGTTCCAGAACCTGGTGGATCACGCCTACCGGATGCTCACCGATTCGCCGTTCGACGGGGACCGCTGCGGCGTCGAGCCGACGCCCACCAATCGGCCGCTGCCGGACGCCGGCGTGGACGGCATCGCGGGCCTGCTGGATCTGGTCGCGGTGAGCGGCGGTCGCGCGGATCTGCCGGAGCTGGCCGGTGCGCTGCGTTTCGAACTCGACGACATCATGCCGCTGGTCGACGCCGCGCGGCTGCTCGGGCTGGCCACCGCCGCCGACGGGGACCTGGAGCTGACGGTCGACGGCCGGATGTTCGTGGACGGCGACATCGACACGGCCAAGGCCGGTTTCGCGCGGGTGGCGCGCGCCAAGGCGCCATCGGTCGCAGCCATCGACCATGCCTTGGCCGCGGCGCACCATCAGCGGATGCGCGACGGGTTCTTCCTGGATCTGTTGCGCCGCAACTTCTCCGAGGAGGCGGCGCGCCGGCAACTGCGGGTGGCCATCGACTGGGGCCGGTACGGGGAGCTCTACGAGTACGACGCCGACGAGCGGATGTTCCTGCGCCATCCAGAGCACGGCTGAGTGCGCCGAACCGTGTCACTCCGGGCGGCGGGCCTCCCGGGCGCGGCGCTTGCCCTCGTGCATGGCCTGCACGCGGGCCACCGGGATGGTGTGCCCCTCGGCGATCAGGTCGGCGGGTAGCCGCTGCGGGGCGGGCATGAGCTCGGCCCACGGATCACGATCGCCGAGTTCGCGCACGGCGGTGCGAATGGTGAACTCGCGCGGGTCGATACGAGGAAGATCGGCCCACGCGATCGGGAACGACACCGTCGCACCCGGCCGGACGCGCGGGCTGTAGGCGGCCACCACGGTCGCGCCGCCGGCACGGGTGGAATCCAGGAAAACCTTGCCGCCGCGGTCTTCTCGAATGAAGGCCGTGGTGGCGAGGGCCGGGTCCAGGCGTTCGGCGCGGGCCGCGATGGCGCGGGTGGCGGCCGCGGCGTCCTCGAGATCGACGCCCGCGACCACCGGGACGAAGATGTGCACGCCCTTGGAACCGCTGGTCTTCACCGCGCCCGCCAGCCCGTCGGCCTCGAGGGCGCGACGGATCAACTCGGCCGCGCCGACCACCTGGGCGAAAGGCTGATCGGGGGCGGGATCGATATCGAGCACGAGATGCGTCGGGGAGCCGGAATAGTCGGCCAGGCCCGCGGCCGGCAGCAAGGTCACGTGGTATTCGACGGCGCGCTGATTGCCGAACCAGAGCAGGGTGCGCACGTCGTCGCACAGGGCATAGGAGATCTCGCGTTTGGAACTGCCCGCCCACAGCGTCGCCCGGTGCACCCAGTCGGGGGTATATTTGGGCAGGTTCTTCTGCATGAACGGCTCTTGGCCCGGACGAACCCGCACCACCGACAGCGGCCGGTCGCGCAGCAGCGGCACCATCCGCTCGCCGACCGCCTCCAGGTAATCGATCAGATCGCCCTTGGTGGCGTCGGCCCCGTCGAAGAGGGGACTGTCGAGACTGGAGAACCTCAGTCCGGCCCGCGCGTCATCGCCCATCGGGCCACCATATCCCCCACCCCCGACAAGCCGCCGGACCTCACCCGCATGCATCTGGAAAGCCTTGTGCGCTGCCTGATTTCAAGGGGAACAGTCGCTCGCGCCAGCCGGTTGCCCCTGGCATGACACTCGGAATCGCGCTCGCCGCGAAGAATGCGGACAACTATGTCGATGCGATCGTGGCCCAGGCCCGGTCGGCGCACGAGCTCGGGGTGGGGGCGATATGGCTGGGGCAGCGCATGGACTACGACTCGCCGACGCTGGCGGCGGTCGTGGGCCGCGAAGTGCCGGGCCTGCAGGTGGGGACCTCGGCCATCCCGGTGGTGGGGCGGCATCCGCTGCTGGTCTCCGCGCAGGCCCAGACCGCGCAGGCCGCGACGCACGGCCGGTATCACCTGGGCTTGGCCCTCGGGTCGGCGCTGGTGGCCGGGGCGTTCGGGGCGCCGTTCGAGCGGCCGATCGCCCGGCTGCGTGAATTCCTCACCGCCATCGGGCAATTGCTCGACGAGGGCACCGCGGATTTTCACGGGGAGCTGCTGACCGTCACGCCGCCGCTGCCGACGGCGCTACCCGGCGCGCAGCCGCGCATTCCCGTGCTGGTGGCCGCGATGGGACCGCAGGCGCTGCGCGTCACCGGCGAGCTCGCCGACGGCACACTGCCGTACCTCGCCGGGCCGAAAACCCTGAGCGCGCACATCGTTCCGGATCTCACCCGGTCCTCGTCGGGTACGCCGCGGGTGGTCGCGTTCGTCCCGGCCGTGGTCACCGCCGATGTCGAGCGGGTGCGCGCGGCCGCGGTCGACAGTTTGGCCTTCTACGAGCAGGTGCCGTCGTATCGTCGCGTCCTCGAGCTGGAGGGTGCGACACGCGCGGCGGAGCTGGCCGTCATCGGCGACGAGGAGACCGTGGCCGCCGCCGTCCACCGCTATTACGAGGCCGGGGCCACCGAGGTCGTGCTCACCAGCACGGACCTCGGCAGCCCCGAAGACGAACGTCGGACCTGGGCGCTCGCGGGCCAGATCTGACGCTGCGGCGACAGCCGATCAGTTGTCGTTGTGGAACAGCAGCCGGCCGATCATGTCGCCGAGGGCGTGGCCTGATCCGGCCGCGCTGCCCGAGCCGAAGCCGGCGATGTCGGAGTTCTGCTGGCTGATCTGATCGGCCGGCTGCGACGGCACGTCGGCGCCGGCGACACCGGCGGTGGTGACGACGGCCGCGGCGATGACGGCCGTGCCCAGCGCGGTACGAACGAAGGCGCGCTTGATGTCCATGAGTCCCTCCCCACGCCGCCCGAAGACGGCAAAATGATCTTGACTCCGGAATTCTGCACTGCGCCAACGACTCTGCGCAAGATAGATCTTGCGGCCGGCGAATCAGTGCGGCGGTAGGGCGGCGTCGGCGACGACCGCGGTCACGCCGGCGAGGGTGACCGCGGCGGCCAGGAGATGGGTGCGCCGGTAGTGGGTGAGCAACACCGCGACGAACTCGCGCAGGAAGGCTGCCGGAATGAAGTATCCGGCGGTGCGGGCGCCGACCACGTGGGCGTCGATCCCCGCGCGACGCGTCAGGGCGGCGGAGCGCAGGACATGGAAGTTACTGGTGACCACCGTCATTCGAATCCGATGGGCGGGGATTCCGCGAATCTCCAATTGCCGGACACAATTTCCGATGTTCTCCGCGGTGTTCTGGGAATGGCGTTCGCGGACAATCATATTCGCCGGGATATCGTGTGCCGTGAGATAGCGGGCCATCGCGTCGGCTTCGCAGGTGGCTTCGTCGGGGCCCTGACCGCCGCAGGTGACGATCACCGGCGGCGCACCCACCGCCGCGGCCGCGCGGTAGGCGCGAATGCCCCGGTCGAGGCGGGCGGCCAGCAGCGGGGTGACGGCTCTGCGGTTGAGACCGCAGCCGAGGATCACGATCGCGTCGGCCTCGGAACGGTCGGGCAGGTTGCTGTAGAGCAGCGCGTAGCCGGTGAAGGCGATCAAATGCATCACCAGGTATCCCCCGACGAGACAGCCGAGCAGGCCGAGCTGGGTCGCCCACGAGGGCGCCGGCACGCCGGCGGCCATCACCGCGATTCCCGTTGCCAGGACCAGTAATCCGGTGCCGGCGACCATCGGCACGAATGTCGTCGGCGAGCGGCCTTCGCGGCGCACGACGGTGAAGCCGTTGGCCACCAGCGCGATACCGCCGGCGGCCAGTACGGCCGCCGCGATCGCCGCGAGGTGTGATCGCGCCGTCGCGATCGGGCCGAAACCGACTGCGAGCGTGGCACATCCGGCGGCTAGCAGCACCACCGCCGCCAGCACCACCAAACCCGTCGACAGCCGGCGCGGTTCGCGAGTCACGCGAAACACGCCCACGGCCGCCAGCACCGAACCCAGCGACAGCAATGCCGCGGTCTCCATCAGCCCTCCCTGCCTCACCGGTTATGTTCGATCCATCCCACTACTGCTCGGGCGACGCCGGGGCCGCCTGCGGCAACAGGCCGGGCGCGAACGCCGCCACCGCGGTGGCTCCGCCGATCGAACCCAGCACCGCCGTCCACGCCACGGGACCCAGTGGCGTGCAGCCGAAGAAGTGGCTGACCACCGGGGTCTGCACGATCGCCACCAGGACCGCCGCGCTGCCGACCGCGGTCGCCGCCACCAGCGGGCTGCGGCTGCGGGTGAGCATCGTCTGCGACAGTTGCGTGCCGACCAGCGCCACCAGGCCCATGGTCGAGGCGCGGCGCGTGGTGCCCGGCGTCCACCGGCCGATCGCCCACGCGGCCGACGCGCCGAGCGCGGTCGCGGTGCCGCGGGTCACGATCTGTTGCAGCAGTGGACGATCCAGCGACGGCGCGGGCGCGGACAGCACCTCCCGGCGGTAGGCCCGCAGCGCTTCCTGCGGGTCCTCCTCGGGATGCTGGGCGCGCTGATCCGGGGTGACGGCCACCGCCAGCGCGGGGAACATGTCGGTGAGCAGGTTGACCAGCAGCAGCTGCCGGGTCCCCACCGGGGCGCGACCACGACCCAGCGCGGTGCCCAGCACCGTGAACGCGACCTCGCCCGCGTTGCCGCCGAGCAGGATGGTCAGGGCGTCGCGCACGCTGCGCCACATATTGCGGCCCTCGACCAGGGCATCGAGCAGCGCGGTCAGATCGTCGCGGGTCAGCACCAGATCGGCGGCGTGGCGGGCGGCCGAGGAGCCGCGCGCGTTGATGCCCACGCCGACATCGGCCATGCGGATCGCCGCGGCGTCGTTGGCGCCGTCGCCGACCATGGCCGTCACCCGGCCGGAGGACTGTAGCGCGGAGATGACCTGCAGTTTCTGCTCGGGTGTAACCCGGGCGAAAACCTTTGCCGCCGTGATGGTTTCGGTGCGCTCGCGTTCGTCCAGGCCCGCCAGTTCGGAGCCGGTGACGATGCGGGAACCGCAGGGCAGGCCCAGTTGATGCGCGATCGCGGCGGCGGTGATCGGGTGGTCGCCGGTGATGAGGACGACTTCGCGGCCCGCCGCGAGCAGTTCCTCGATCAGGGGGCGCGCCGAGGCGCGCGGGGTGTCGGCGAGACCGACGAAGCCGAGCAGTTCGAGATCGCGGGCGGCCTCGTCGACCAGTTCGGCGTCCACCTCCGCCGGAACCGGTTGCGGCCAAGCGCATTGCGCGACGGCCAGCACCCGCTGGCCGCGGCCGGCCAGGGTTTCCACCAGCTTCTCCGCGTGACGCAGGTCGGAGGGGTCGGCGAAGCGGCAGCGCGCGAGAATGATCTCGGGGGCGCCCTTAATGGCCAGAACTGCTGTGGGAGAGTTGTTTTCGCCAGCCGGGTGGCCGATGGCGGCCGCGTACCCGCGACTGGACTCGAACGGCACCTCGGCCAGCGTCTCCCACCGCGCCTCGCCCTCGAGGGCGTGCGCGGCGGTGAGTACGGCCTCGTCGGTGGCGTGGGCGTGCCCCTGCCCGTCCGCGGGTTGCGGGCAGGCGCGCGCGGCGGCGCGGATGATTCGGTTGTCCTGCTCGTCGTCCGCACTCTCGCCGGCCGCGACCGCGGCGACCAGCCGCAATCGGTTCTGGGTGAGCGTGCCGGTCTTGTCGAAGCACACCGTCTGCACCCGGCCGACCGCCTCCAGCGTGCGCGGGGCGCGCACCAGCACGCCCCGGTCGGAAAGCCTTCGGGCGGCGGCCAATTGGGCGAGGGTCGCCACCAGCGGCAGGCCCTCGGGGACCGCCGCCACCGCGATGGCCACACCGTCGGCGACCGCGCGGCGCAAGGGCACCCGTCGCAGCAGGGCGAGGCCGGATACGGCCGCGCCGCCCGCCAGGGTCAGGGGCAGCACCTTGCCGGTGAGTTCACGCAAACGCTCCTGGATACCGGCCGCCGTCTCGACGCCGGCCACGTTCTCGGTGGCGCGACGGGCGGCGGTGGCCGCGCCGGTGGCGACCACGATCGCGCGCGCTTGCCCGGCGACGATGGTGCTGCCCTCGAAAACCATGCTGGCACGGTCGGATTCGGCTTCCGCCGACACCGGGTCCACATGCTTGGCCACGGGCACCGATTCACCGGTCAGCAGTGATTCGTCGACCTCGAGATCCTCCATGCACAGCAGCCGGGCGTCGGCGGGGACGACGTCGGGGGCACGCAACTCGATCACGTCGCCGGGGCTCAGCCGGGAGGCGGGGACGCTCACGATCCGCCCGCCGCGCCGGGCCGCCTCGAGCCGGCGTCGGGTGGTCGCCACCGCGGGCACCACCACTCGGCGGGCCCGCGGATCCTGTTGGGCGAACAGGGCCGCCACCGCGCTGTCGGCGCGCAATCGCTGCACCCCGCCGACCACCGCGTTCACCGCCATCACGCCACCCACCAGGACGGCATCGACATTGCTGCCCAGGATCGCGGAGGCCGCCGCGCCGACGGCGAGGATCGGGGTGAGGGGGTCGTCGAGTTCGGCGCGGGTCGCGGCGGCCAGCCGCGACAGCATCCGCAGCGGGGGCCGCAGCGGTGCGACGACCGCGCTGTCGGAGACATCGGCCAGCCGGCGCTGCCAGAGCGGGACGGCGGGTTCGACCGGCGGTTCGGCGCCGTCCAATCGGGCGTAGACGATCTCCGCGTCCAGGGCGTGCCAGGCGGTCAGCGGCTGCGGCTGGGGCGGCGGCATGCGCAGGACCGTCTGCGCCTGCCAGGCGCCGGCCAGCAGGGCGCTGGCGCCGGCGGCGTGCACCGGGCCGAGTACGCGGCCGAAACTCCAACCGCTCCTGCGGGATTCGCCGGTCACCAGCAGCAGGCCCGCCAGGGTGCTGCCGCCCTGGGCGAGCCGGACCGACGATTCGCTCACCCGGCGCGCGGCGGGGATGGCCGCCAGCAGGCGCACCACGGCGGCCAGGTCGTCGCCGGTGATGATGTCGGCGCTCCACGGGGTCGCGGCGCGCGGGTCATCCAGGGCGACACCGACATTGGCGACCGCGAGGGCGGCCAGGGTGTCGGCGGAGGCGAAGTCGGGGTGCAGGGCGGTGACCAGCAGGACCGGGCCGCGATCGTCGCGCAGGTCCCGCACCAGCGGCAGCAGCGGTGTGCCGGGCGGGTAGGCCGCGGCGACGCTCGAGGCCAATTCCTCGGTGCCGGCCACATGGCGCAGCACCACGCGCAGGCCGGTGCGGCGTGCGGTTTGCAGCAGCGGGACCGCGAAAGGGTCTATCTCCCAGCCGACTTCGACCGTGCCGACTTCTTCGCCGTCGACCACGAGGGCGGCGTGTTCGACGCCCGCGGCGGGCGTGGCCGAGGCGGTGCGGCCGCGCCGCCATCGCAGGCGGGCGCCCTCGGCGGGCAATTCGTCGGGGTCGGGGCCGGGCGCCTGTTCGCCGTGCAGCAGCGCGTCGGCGACCTCGTAGACGCGGTCGGCGTCCCAACCGGGCGCGTTGCCTTCGGCTTTCAGCACCGCGCGGGTGTCACCGCGCAGCGCCGCACCGTCGATCACCACCACGCGAATGCGGTCCAGGCGGCGCAGCGCCCCCGGGTCCAGCACCAGGTCGCCGTCGGCGGCCAGACCGCGGCCCAGCATGGCCGCGAACGCTTCCCGGCCCAGATGCGCGGCCTTCGGCACGCCCGCCAGGACGGCGTCCGCCGCCTCCTCGGCGCCGCCGCCCGCCAGCAGCGCGCCCGCCGCGGCGATCAGCGACCCGTTCGCGGCCTGCGCGGCGTAGTCCTCGACGAGGCCGGTGATCTCGTCCTTGGCGCTGTCGATGGCGGCGTCCACCGCGACGTGCGACAGCTCGCCGACCGTGGCGACCGCCCAATTGTGCTGGGCGTCTTGCAGATCCGCGCCCACGGCGGAAACCACCGGAACGACCGGGGTCTGCGGCCGGACCGGGGAGGCCAGCTCGGGTTCGCGCTCACGCCACGTCGCTCGATGCGCCGCCGCCTCCGACACCTGCAGCCCGCGCTGCAACAGATCCAGCGCCGGCGCGCCCACCGACCGGCCCAGCCCGTGACTGGCCGCGGTGCTCGCGCTCAACAGCAGATCGGTGCCGATTCGTCCCAGCCGCGACTCCAGCGCCGCCACCACCCGCGGCTGATGATTGACGACCGCGGCCGCCGCCCGCACCGTGCGCGGCAGCACCGGCAACCGGCCCAGCCGGCCCGTGATCGCCAGCCCGATGGCCGCCACATCCATGGCGGCCGTGGTCAACGGCATCATCAACGCCAGCGGATCCCCCGGATCGGCGAACGGCCTGGCCCGAACCTGCTCCTGCGCCCCCGCCCGCTGTTCCTTCGAAACCTGCCCGCAGACCCGCTCCCACAGCTCGTCGCGATCGACGGTCCCGTCATGGTCGACCACCAACCGCCCCAACCCGGTCTCCACATGCGCCGAACGCACCCCCGCCACCCCCGCCGCGGCCCGCTCCAACTCCCCGGCCCGCTCCACCCACCCCGGAAACGGCAGCAACGGTTCCAAATCCACATGCCACCGCCGCTCCCCCAACCAAGCCACCGACGACCGCGGCGCCGCCCCCACCCACCCCGCAGCCGTATCCCCCACCGTCCGAGCCAAATCCAGCGCCCCCCGCGCCACCTCGTTCCCCGTCCTGGTCAACGGCCCAGCAACAGTCCCCGCCAACCCCACCCCCACCCCGGCACCGGCCACCCCCACCTGCACCAACTGCCGAACGGGGCCCAACACCCCAGGCAACCTCACAGCCCACACACCACCCATCACCCTCTCCCTGTCCACGATCATTGGGGAGGCGATACCCCCAACCAGAGCAAACACTCCCCCTATCTGGGAATGATCCGGACGGGTAGGCCCACCAAACCTGCCAGGCCGAACACGATCCCGCCCATCCAGAATTCATCCGCAACATAGAGAAGGAAGAACTGGACCGATGAGCCACGTACGCTGGAAGACCCTCCGTGAGCGCAAACTCGCCGAGGGATACACCGAGCCGGACGACGTCACCGAGGCCCACCGCGAAATCCGGCTCTCCATGGCGCTGGCCAAAGCGGTCTACGACCGCCGCACCGAACTCGGGCTCACCCAAGCCGAACTCGCCGAACGCGCCGGCCTGACCCAAGCCAAGGTCTCGCGTATCGAGGGCTCCGACACCGTGCCCACCCTGCCCCTGCTGGCCAAACTCGCCGAAGCTTTGGACGCCACCCTCAATATCGCCCTCGATACCGAAAACCGGGTGAACTTCACCAGCCATACCGACGCAGCCTGAGCCACGCGCATCGCTTCGCAAGACCCCCGCACCGGCTACTGAACGTCGCCCATGCAGGGTCGGCCGTCGACATCGGCGCACCGTTCGGTTCCTCGGTGATCCCGGGTACCGAGACACGCTGTGCGCCTTGATCAGCCAGACCGTCGAATCGACCGACGAGGCTGTCGGAAGTGGGCTTGTCCTCCGGTTCCCGATAGGCGCCATCGCTGTCCATCCGACCCCCGACGAATTGGCAGGCCCCGAAATCGCAATGCTCTCAGGGTTTTCCGACAAGGAGCGGGATGTGTGGCGGCCCGAATTCTGTACGCGCCACTGTTCTCGACGACCAGCCATCCGGCGCTGTTTGCGCCCCCGGACACGCTGAAGGCTTGCCGGGCGCCCACGCCGATCCCAGCTGCATCGCTCCGCGTGAAATAGCCTGGGGTAGCGGATTGCCTTCCCGATGGACTGCTGTAGGAGGAAATGCCGGCTGTGGATACCCGCGGGCGAACAGCGGCTGACGGCTGAAGAGTTCCTGGCCGCGGACCCTGGCGACCTTGCCGCGCGGTTCGGCGGGCCATTCGAGCTGGTGGATGGACTCGTAGTGCGCTGTCAGGCACAGAGCCGCGCCCACGACCGGGTGATCCACCTGCTCCGCCGGGCACTCGAGAACGCACACACGCCCAACGATCCGTGCCTCGACACCGAGTCCGACACTCCTGTTCGCTTCCCCGACGCCGACAGCGCGCACGCGGATCGGCGAGCGAACTTCCGGTTCCCCGACTTCCTGGTCATCGACTGCGGCCGATGGGATGCGACAACGGTCCTGCCGCATATCCGCATGGCCGTGGAAGTGGTCTCACCCGACAGCATCGGCGACGATACCGAATACAAGCGAAAACTGTACGCCTGCACGGGGATTCCCGTGTATCTCGTCGTTCACTTCGCCGATTACCGGGAAACCGTCGAACGCATCGACGAGTTCCGACTCGACTGGTCCAACAAGCGGTACGGACTGCACCGTGAGCATTGGGACGGACTCGTCCTGGACGAGCCGATCAAGATCCGGTCATCGTTCACCGACCTCGATGGTGTGCGCCGCGAGAAATGATCGACACCACTGCCAGGAAACCCATGCGAACCGGGCGGTGGTGGTCGCCGGGCCGACGCCGGAAAAAACAGAGCCGCAGGTGATCACCTGCGGCTCTGCGATTCTGTGGGCCTGACGGACAAGCATGCGAACCGGACGGTGCTGGTTGATGGGCCGGACGTCATGATTAGAACGGTTGGTTCACGGCCTGGTCCGGTTGGCGGTGCCCAGTGATCGCCACCGCTCCCACTGCCCGATCGCAACGAATCATCTGCAGACCAAGCCGCCGACTCAATGACGACGTTCTAGCGAAGCATCGGCAAGAAGCGCACGGCCATAGCGGCGGATCGCGCACACAAGTTACGGCAGATCGCGCACCAACTATGCGGCAGATCGCGCAAGAATTCTGCAATACGACTGCGGTGACCTCGTCCTTCTCGTCATCGCCGATTGGTCGAATCCTTCCCCGCCACGCCCATTCGGCAGTGCATGAAGCTCTTGCAGATACTCGTGTCGTCCTCGTCAACGGAGCGCGTCAATGCGGAAAGAGCACGCTGGTCTCCCGGATAGGCAGGGAGGTCGGCGCGACCTGGCGCAGCCTCGATAAGCCGGAGACTCGGCAGGCGGCCGGCTATGACCCCACACAGTTCGTCCTCGACGATTCCCTCTTGATCATCGACGAAGTGCAGCGAGTACCCGAACTGCTGCTGGCGATCAAGGAGACCGTCGACGCCGATGGACGACCCGGCCGGTTCCTGCTGACCGGTTCTGCTCACGTCATGGCACTCCGAAGCGTTCCCGATGCCCTTCCCGGACGCATGGAGACGATCGAACTCTGGCCGCTCTCCCAAGGCGAAATCGACGGCGCTCCAGACAGATTCATCGATTGCGCCTTCGAGCGAGGACCTCTGCGGCACGATGGAACCGAGAATCGCGATGACTACATCGAACGGATCGCACGCGGCGGGTTCCCGGAAGCCGTTGCACGAGAGGGCAAACGGCGTTCCCGATTCTTCTCCTCCTACGTCGCCGATCTGATCAACCGAGACGTCATGCAGCTGTCCGAGATCGAGCGTTCCGCAGAGATGTTCACCCTGACCAACCTCGTCGCGGCCAGATCCGGTCAACTTCTGGTGCCCGGCGCGCTCGGCAATGAACTCGGCCTGCCCAAGGACACCGTCGCCCGCTATCTCCGCCTCCTGGAAGAGGTTTTCCTGATAAAGCGAATTCCCGCTTGGTCCCGAAACCTGACCACCCGGGCCGTCGCGACCTCCAAGGTGTTCATGGTCGATTCCGGCATCGCCACATACTTGTGCGGTGCCGACCCGCGCGCGCTTCAGGCCGTGAACGGCCCGCTCGGATCTCTTCTGGAGGGCTTCGTAGCCGCCGAACTCGCTCGTCAGCTCACCTGGTCCGACCAGGAGGCCCGCATGTTCCACTACCGCACCCGCGACAACGTCGAAGTCGACATCATCCTCGAGAACAACCGACGCGAGGTGATCGCCATCGAGGTGAAAGCCGCCGCCACCGTCAAGGGCGAAGACTTCCGCGGCCTCCGTCACCTCGGAGAACGTCTTGGCGACGACCTCCTCGCCGGATACGTGCTCTACACCGGCACCGAAACCCTCCCCTTCGGGCCGAAATTCCGCGCCCTCCCGGTCAGTGCCCTATGGAACGCACGCCCATGACCGCCTCGAACGGTCCGTGCGCTGCTACGAAAACAGCAGAGCCGCAGGCTATTGACCTGCAGCTCTGCCGTTCGGCGGAGCTGACGGACCAGCATACGAACCGCACGGTGCTGGTCGACGGGCCGGACATCACGATCCGGGCCATGGGCACCCGAGCTCGATCACGAGCGGCTCAGTCGCCCTGGAGCAAGAGCCGGAACGACGGATGAGCGGGCGTCAGCGGCCGGACGGCTCGAAAGTCCTTCTCGTCCAAAGTCAGTATGTCGTTGGTGAGGTAACGCTCGGCCAGCACGACAGTGACCGCATCGGCCAAGTCGAGTCGGAGGCCGCGGTATTGCTCGATGATCTTCTGTGCGACCCGGAGGTCATCGCGGTCTACCGGCGGCACGAGCACCGCACCTTCCTCGGCCGAGGTCAGCAGGTCATCGAGGACGAGATCGGCTGTGCGACGGTCCTTTCCGAATCGCGCGACCAGTAGATGATCGACCTCGTCCAGCACGAGCGGCGAAACGACCGCGACCGAGGTGGCGAGGAATTCACGGGCCCGTTCGTGCAATTCCGCGGCACGGTCGTATGCGGCGATGATGGCCGACGTGTCGGCGATGAAGAAGCTCACTCGCCGTATGCCTCGCCGAGCAAATCCTCACTGTTGGCGGCAAACCCAGGATCGCCGGAATCGAACGACGGCCAGGGCCGGGTACGGCGGACCCGGTGCGACCGCATCAACACCAGGTCGATCCCCTCCCGGATCAAATCGGCTTCCGATCGTCCCGCCGCCTCGGCAGCCTCCTTGAGACGGGCAGCCTGCTCGGGATCCAGGTACACGCTCGTTTTGGCCTTCATAAACGTAGGGTACTACGTAGGGTATGCCTCGGGTTCGTGCACAGCCGGAAAAACAAAAGAGCCACAGGTCGATGACCTGCAGCTCTGTCGTGGAGTGGAGCTGACGGACCAGCATACGAACCGGGCGGTGCTGGTCGACGGGCCGGACGTGATCATCCGGGCCGTGGGTGCCCGACCGGTCACCGGCGGTGATGCCCGATGACCGGCCACGACGAACACCGGGCTGCGTTTGGGTCGGCGGATGGCAGCGCGGATGGGTCGGCGTCTGCTCGGCGTCCTATAACCGCCGCCCCAAACGCCGAACACGGTATCGGCATCCGCGCCGCTCAACACCACAATCCGAGGGCGGGGTCGAAATCCCGACTCAGTATCAATACTGAGGGTTCATCGCGTGGGGGACGGCGGCGAGGCCGTGGCGTCCACTGCGGCGGGCATCCAAACGCCGGTCCCTGGTTCCGACTGCTCGATCGTGACCGTCGTCTTCTCTCACTCCTGATCGAACACAAGGTGTTGACCACCGACCAAATCGCCAGCCTCGAATTCACCTCGACCCGCCGCGCACAGGACCGACTGGCCAAGCTACGTCAGATGGGCATGCTGTTCGCCTTCCGCGAATCGCTCTACGGCGGCGGCACCACCCAAACACGCCACGCCCTCGGATATTCCGGCGCACGCCTGATCGCGGCCCAACACGCCGAACGGCCGCCCACCCCTGCCGCACACGCACTGTCCCTCGAACGGCTGGCCTGCTCCCCAACCCTTGAGCACCGCTTGGGTATCAACGGCTTCTTCACCGCGTTGGCCGCGCACCGCAACCCCTCACACCATCCCGAAGCAATTGCGCTCGAAGGATTGACGCAATGGTGGTCGGAACGTCAATGCGCCGAACAGTTCTGGACCTCCCCACTCGATCCCACCTCCATCCACCCGGACGGGTACGGCTGCTGGGAGCAAGACGGGCACACCGTGCGGTTCTTCCTCGAGTACGACACCGGCACCGAAACCCTGGCCAACGTTTCCGCCAAACTCAGCGACTATCAAGGCTTCCCGACCGACCAGTTCGGGATCCTTTTGTTCTCACTGCACTCGTCCCTCCGCGAGACCGGCATACGCACCGCCCTACGCCGCACGCTCGGCTACGGCGACCCGGACCTGGTGATCGCGACCACCGCCCGCGACCTCACCACCGACTACGACCCAGCCCGCCCGGTTTGGGCCCTGCTGACCGCCGGCAACAGCAACACGGCGACCGAACGACTTCGGCTGGCCGAACTCCCCAAACGCGGCCCACACATCGCGCATCACTCCAGCGCCGGACAGCCCTACAACGAAGCCTCCTTCGACCGCCACGACCCGCATATCCGTGACCTGTTCGCCAACCATCCACAATCCAGCGGAAGCTCGCGCCCGACTCCGGACGGACGCCCTCATGACCCCGCGGACCAGACAGACGAAAACACATTCATCGAGTTGGACGACAATCCGTCCTCGCACGAATGGTGATGGCTGCTGTCCTCGGTCGCGACCGGCACCTGGCCCGAGCAGATGCTCCCCTTCAACATCGTTAGTGCCGACCTTTTGGGCAGATCCCGATACCGGTGATGGGCGCGGACATACGCGCTGTACCTGGGTGTGGTGGGCTCGGATCTCAAAGAGCGCGAGGTTGGGTTCGGACTTCGAGCTCGCATGTTGCGCAATGATTTTCGTTGCTCTGCCTCCCGAGTTGTAACATCGTTTGCCACACGGCGTAATGCGGCATGGAGTCGGACAGCGAGGAGCGACGACGTGGGGGTGGACCCGCAGGTTCAGAAGTTGGCAGAGGGTACTGCGAACTTCGGCTATCTACTGACATATGAGCCGGTGCTCGTGGTGTACGGCGCTGCCGCGGAGGCTGCGGTGTTCGCCGATCCGAACACGACGATGTTCAAGTGTCGACTATTTGGTGAGGCCCTGACCGCACGGGCGTTCATCGAGTTCGGCATTCCGAACATGCCAAAAAATCAGTTCCAACGTCTGAAGGTGCTGAACGACCAGGGCTTTCTGACGACCCGTGTGCACCGCTGGTTCGATGAGGTTCGCAAGGTCGGCAACCAGGCGGTACACGGAGGATATGCGGCTCAACGTGATGCTCTGCAACTTGTGCGGGCCTGTTATGAACTCGGCGCCTGGTTCAGCCGCACCGCCAGCGGGAATCGCGACGTCGCTCCCGCATTCGTGCCTCCGCAGCCCGAAAGCCCTGGCGTGCCGACGGGCCCGGAGGAATCGCAGGCGCTGCAGGAGTTGCGCCAGCTTCTGAGCCAGTACCACGCCGAACTCGTCGAGATGAAAACGACCATCGACGAGCGGACCACCAAGGCCACCGCGGAGGCGGCAGCGCTGGCCGCGGCGAACCAAGAGATCCTGCGTGCGGTACAGGCCCAGGCCGGAGTGCACGAACTGGTCAAGCAGCTGTCCACCAAGGTGGATGATCTGCAGCGCGAGCTCGGAGCGAAGGCATCCGCGGCCAAGCCCATCGATTCCGCACTGCGCGAGGAGTTCGTCGAGCGTGCGACGCTCGCGAGCCGTCCGCGGCTCACCGAGGCACAGGTCCGGCGCATCATCGACCGGATGCTCGTCGACGCTGGCTGGGCTGTGCAGGACCGATCTGCCATCAATGTGTTCGCATCGCAGGGCGTTGTGGTGCGCGAAGTGCCGACGGCGACCGGTCCTGCCGACTACCTGCTCTACGTTGACGCGAAGCTGGTTGGCGTCATCGAGGCCAAGCGCGAAGGCGAGAGTCTCGGTTCGGTCGATCAACAATCACAGCGCTACGCATCCAGCATGGACGCAGGCCAGCAACTGGCTGCGTGGCGTATCCCGTTGCCGTTCGTCTACGAATCCACTGCGGTAGAAACACGGTTCACCAACGGCCTCGACCCGATCTCGCGGCCACGCCGGGTCTTCTCGTTCCACCAGCCAGCGACAATTGCCCGGTGGATGCGCGAGGCCGAGTCCGACGCCGAAGCGCCTACTTTCCGGCATCGGTTGCAGCACATGCCCGAGTTGATTACCGGACCTCTCCGCCCTGCTCAAGTCGAGGCGATCAACGGGCTTGAGCAGTCTCTCGCGGAAGATCGCCCGCGCGCGCTGATTCAGATGGCGACCGGCGCTGGCAAGACCTACACCATGGTCACCGAGACCTACCGTCTGCTTCGTTACGCGGGCGCGAAACGAGTGTTGTTTCTCGTCGACCGCAACAATCTTGGCAGACAGGCCCACAGCGAGTTCGAGCTGTTCAAGACTCCGGAAGACGGTACTCCGTTGGGAAGCTTGTACAACGTGCAACGACTGCGCAGCGATGTTGTGCTGGGTTCAACTCACGTCGTCATCAGCACCGTTCAGCGGCTGTACTCAATGCTGCGGGGCGAAGACGTGCCGGACGACGACACAGTCGACACGTACGAGGTGGACGAAGCCGTTGAGGTCAGCTACAACCCGGCGGTGCCGCCGGAGTATTTCGACCTGGTCATTGAGCCTTTCCGGGTAGCGGCGTGTCGTGGTCAGGTGGTTCGGCGGTATTCGTGGTGCAGCAACACCAGAGCAGCCGCGACGATGGCACCGATACGCCAGGGGCACAGGCTGACTCGCCGCAACGCCCCCGGCCTTCGGCCGGCTGCTGCCGGTCTCGGCTTTCCCCTCCTGGGGCGGCGATTGTGACCGGCGTACGCCTGCGCGCAACCCCTTCGCGCCGCTGCGCGGCGGCCCTGCGGGCGGGTGGCGCTCCGGCGCCCTGCGCCGGTCGCAATCTCGTTCGCCAGGATGGGCAAGAAACGGTCAGAACAGCACGGAGAGCGACGAAAACCGTTGCGGGGTACCTATTCCCGCCCTGCCGCGCGGTGGCGCTTGATCACGTCCTGTAGCTCGGCCTCGGCCTCCTCGAGCAGGGCGGCGGCCTTGGCGATCTTCTGCAACGCGACGGTGCGAGTATCGGCGGCCCCCTCGATCGGGCTCGCTGGCGGCTCCCACTCACGATTTAGCCAGTTCAGCGCTTCGTCCATCCCGCCCTTGCGGGCATCGGTCAGGCTGGCGGCGGCATTCATGAAACAGCTGTCTTGCGACGGTCGGTACATCATCGTCCCTGCTCAAGGTCGCGAATCGCGGCGGCGGCGTCATGGTCGCCGCTCTGTTCGGATCTCGCGGCGAGTGCGGCGAGATATCGGCGGTCCGAACGGGGTAGCTTGCGCCGCCCGTCGGCGGTGTAGCGGCCCCGGTACAGCTCCGACTCGTTCAGCCGTTTGCGGGCGTTCTCGCGGGTGGTTGGCGGGTTCTGCCAGCGCGGCCGACTCAGTGCCTCGGCCCAGATGGCATCTAGCGCGGTGTCGGCATCGGGAAACGAACGGGGTTCGCGGAACGGCCGGTGCATGAGGCTCGCGACCAGCGCGGGAACTACGTTCGCGTGGCCGTTCTCGGCCATATCGGTGGCGACAAGGGCATTGGAGAGCTTCCGCTCATCTGCACGTCGGCGCACCATTTCCCACGGCCATTCCATAACCGGCCACAGTACTGGAGCGGGCCGACAACTCCGCGCGCGTGAGCTGCCGGATTCGCGAAACGCGTTGTTACCCAATGTAATTCCATGGGTCGATAATGGTCACTCCGGCGGCCTCGAACGGTGTCGTGTCGCGGGTGGCGACGGTGAAGCCTGCGGCGGCCGCCGTGGCGGCAATCATGCCGTCGGCGGTGCCGATCGCGATTCCGGCGGCGCGGGCCCCAGACATGAGGCGGGCGTATTCCGCGGTGGCCTCGAGGTCGTAGGGCAGGATGCGCCCGGCGAACGCGGGCACGGTGTATTTCTCCAACCACTCGGTGTACTCGTCGCGGCGGCGGCCTTCGGGCATGGCGGCGATGCCGTAGCGGAGTTCGCCGACGGTGACGGCGGTCAGATACAGGGTCTCGGTCACCTGGGCGTCCAGCCACTCGAGTACCCGCGCGTTCGGGGCCTTGGTGGTGGGCTCGCTGATGACGTTGGTGTCCAGGATGATCACTCGCCGAACACCATCGGCTCGGCCGGGGTCTTGTCGCGGCCGAAGTAGGCGGCCTGCTCGTCCTCGGTGAGCCGGTTCTCTTCGCTGATGACGCTCGCGAGCATCGAACCGAGCTTGATCCGCTCGGCCGGTTGCACAGCGTCGGTGAGAATGGCTCGGATCTCGGCCTCAATGCTGCGCTCGTGCTGGGCGGCGCGGGCGCGGATCGCGCGGTGTACTTCGTCGCTCAGATTTCGGATCGTCACGTTCTTCATTCGGTATCATCTCCTCTCGTCCGCCATCACTGATGTCATGGTGGAACTGTTCGCCATCAATGATGGCAGATAATTCGATCTGATATCACGCCGACGTTCTGACCCCCTACAAGGACGCTTATAGGCGGCCAGCCATAGGGGCAATAGGGGCACTAGTGCCCCTATCCGTGTTCACTCCTCGCCGGTGCGCCATTCCTCTTCGACCTTCCGCCAGTGCCGTTCCAACGGCCACCCGGTCTCGGTCGCCGCCTGCCGGGCCTCGTCCTCGTCGCTGGTTTCGATCCACAGCGAGCCGTCCGGCTCGCGGACTCGGAACCACTTCGCTGGCGTCCAATCACTCATAGCGGCAATCCTTCCTGACTACTCGGGTTGTCGGTGGGGGCTTCTTACGCCTCGCCGGGGGACGGCGGGGCTATCCTTCAACGGACTGGCTTTCGGTGCGTGGCTGGTAATCCGGGTGTACTCCCGGACCAAGGGCGTGGTGCGCCCGACTCACCGCCGCTCGATGAGCGGGTAGTAGTCCTGTGGCCCCCGGTGCACCGGGGGCCACAGTGCTTCTCTGTCCTGTTCGGCCTGTCGGTCGCTTGTGTCACCCTCGAGGGGGAAACGCACCCGGCCGAAGGGAACGAATATGGCCGCGACCGATGAACAGCCGACGGTGAAACTCGTTGTGCACTGCCGCCGCTGTCATGGCTGGCTGCTGGCGGCCGCCTCGGTGTCGGCGGGCATCGGCCCCCGGTGCGCCATTGCGGAACGCGCCGAACAGCGCGCGGCCGCCGCGCGGCCGCTGACGTTGTTCGATGTCGCGGCCTGATCCGCTCGGCGCGGTTCACGCTGATCACACGGCCCGCGCGGCAGGATCAGGCACCATGACCGAACCCCAGATCCCGCCGGGCCTGTTCTGCACCGATCAGGACAACGCCCCTGGCGGCCATATCGTGTATTCCCTGTCCGAACCGGTCGCGCGGCTCGCAACACCGCGCGTTCGGTCCGTGGGCCTGTTCGACAGGATTCGCCGGGCGGTCTATCGGTCGGGGCCGGCCTGATCACCGCAAGGGTTTGTTCTGCTTCGCAGCCTTGCTCCGGGCCTTGACATCTGCCCGATTGAACGCCGTTCGTGCCGCGTGGGCGGCCTGCACAAAACTGGTGATCAGCGCGTCGTCATCCGGAACCCTGGCCGGGCACAATGCGCGGGCTTTGGCGTAAGTCGCGTGAATATCCGCGGTGACTTCGTCCGTGAGATCCAGCATTAGCGGCCGCACCAGCACGGTTCCAGGATCGGTCTCGGCCTCTACGATCGCGGCCGCCACCTGGTTTAGAACGGTCACGCCCTGGTTCCATCTCTCCAGCTGGGCCGCTCTGGTGGCCCGTGCCGCAGATCTGGCCCGCATGGCTCGGATCATCGCCCACATCGCGCCGCCCGCTGCGGCGACACCGAGCACGGGCCATATCCAGGAGAAATCCGGCGCGGCGGCGGGGCCCGCGTCGGTTACCGGTGCGCTCGGATCGCTACCGGCGGTGTCCTCGCCGGTGGGGCCTGCCAGGGCCCAATTGATGAGGTTCGCAGCCATCGCGCCGCACCCTGCCAGGGCCAGCACGCCGCCGAGCGCGCCCAGACCCGCAGAGTTCTGCATGGTCCACTTCTGATAGGCGAAAACGGCTGCGCCGCAGAGCAATGCGGCAAGCGCGACCCATCCGGAAAGGGCCCAGACCAGCCCAAGGAACTTCGACGCAATCTGTTCGAACGGGGCGTCAGAGGGCTGATCAGCGGCCAACAGTGAGGTGATCATGACGGGGTTCACCTTTCGAGGTGTCGGGAATGGGTGCCGCGATGCGGGCGGGCTCCGCACCGGTTCGCGCTGGTCACCACAGGGCAAGCTGCGGTTCTTCGGGTTCGGCCAGCTGCTCGAGGGTGAGCCGGTACAGCTGGGGCAGATCCCGCATGTCTTCTGGATAGGTGCGCCACCAGGTGAGGGCTTGGGCGCGTACCTGCTCGGGCAGCGAATCGCACCACTTCGCCAGCCTCGTATAGGTGATCGAAACGTCTTGCAACAGACGGCCTTTGCGGGCCTTCTTCACGCTGCCGTCCGGGTAGCGGTCGGTGACTATCCACTCATGCCATTGGGCGGTGATCCGCTTCTTGGTGCACTTGTAGGCGAACCCCCCGCCACATCCGGAGCGGTATCCGCGCGCCATGTACTCGATGCCGTATTCGGTGCTCGCGATGCACGGCCCGATGAGGTCGTAGACCTTGCGCAGCAAGGCGCGCTCCGGCCCGGTGAGCACGACGGCGGCTGGTGTCGCGGTGGTCTTCTCGGGTTCGGCTGGGGTGGCGTCGGGCCGGGTCTGCTCGATGGGCTCGGCCAGCTGCGTGAGCGCCATCATCGGGCCGCCTCGGCGTAGATGATGCGGGCCAGGCGTTGCCGGTGTTCGCCGATGCCGCGCGAGCCGAGTAGCGGGGCCTCGGCGTGCGGCCAGACTTCGCGCACAAGTCGGGTGTATTCGGCTCCGGCGAGCACGATTACGGGGCGGTGCAGCAGTTCGGCGGCGGCGGCCTGGTCGTGCAGCTGCTCGGCGGTGATGGCGTCGTAGTCCGATAGTCGGGTGTCGTAGGGCTCGATCACGGTCGTGAGGCGCAGCAGGCCGTGACGAGCGGACAGAATGCGGATGTCGGCGGCGTCGGCGGCCAGCTGCCAGGCGGCGCGCAAGCACATTTGCGCATATGAACCGGTGTAAAGGGCGGCGGCCGCGCTCGCGGTGTCGGCCTTCTTCATGCCGCACGATGCAATTACCAGCGGTGATGTGGTCATGACGGGGTAACCCTTTCGGGGAGTTGGGAAGTCGGGGCCGTGGGATGCGGGCGGAATCCGCGGCGGCCCTCGTCGTAGGGGCGGCGGTAGGGCCGGGGGCTGTTCGCGACGCTGGGGCGCGACGCCAGCGGCGTGGACGCGCCCCAGCGCGGCCGCGCCACCGGCACCGAAAAAGTCGTGTGGCCGGCGGTTGCCCTAGAGTTGAAAGGCAAGATCCCGGGCAGGTTGCGACTGTCCGGGCTCTTGCTTCTTCCGGGCCTTACGTGAGGTCAGACATGGAAATCTGCCCGGAAATCTCGTTCCGTGGCCTGGTCTACCTCGTTGATCACGAAGTCATCGGGCAAGCTGGTGTGTTCGCGCTCGGTGCCCTCGTGTTTGCCTTTGCCCTCGGCGATGAGGTCGCGTAGGCGGGCGTCTCGGTCGTCGGCGTCGTCGTCCCAATCGTCGGGCACGGGCACGATGTAGGTATCCCACTGGCGAACGTCTCCGGCGGTCTCGACCCTGAGAAACTGCATGTCAGGCACTCTTTCTATGTTCGGCCCGTGGTGGGCCGGGGGTTGGTGCCCTGGACCGGTTGCGACGGTCCAGGGCGTTGGGCGGGTGTTGGGGTTAGTCCTCGTCGCCGATGTCGGCGAGTCGGGGCAGGGAGTTTGCGGGCTTGGTGATGAGCGATTCCGCCAGCGCGTAGACCGGGTGCGGGGTGGCGGCCGGGAACAGCGGCACTTTGCCCTTGAACTCCTCGGTGTCCAGCGACCAGACCGGCTCTTTGGGGCCGAATCCGCGTGCGACGTAGGCGGCTTCGAGCTTCACGCCGTGCTCGCGCAGGGCGCACGCTGCGGCGTCGGTGAGCAAGACGTGTTCTTGGCTGTTGTCGCCGGGGCCGTCGGCCTCGATGTCCACCACCAGGGCGACGGCGCGGGTTCCGTTGGTGCCGTAGCTGAGGGCCTTGGCGTGGAACGGGTCGAAATAGTCGATTTCGTCGGCGACCCAGATTCGCTCGATCTCGCCGAATCCGTCGCGGCTGTCCTTCATGAGCAGCAGAACTAGGGCCTGATCGGGGATGCTCATCTTGGCGGCCTTCTCCCACATGCGGGGCACTGCGGCGACCAGGGCGTTAACGGCTTCGATGCGGTTCGTGTACATGATGAATGGCCTTTCAGCGGTTGTGGATTTGCGCGCTCGGCGCGGGTGATCCGCTGGGCCCTGGGCCGGTTGCGACGGTCCAGGGCGTTGCGGGTGATGGTTAGCGGCCGCGTTCCCGCAACCAGCGGATATCCGCGCGTACGTCGTCCAAATTCGACTGGCAGGACCAAAGTCCCTGTTTGTCGCTGACCCAGTAGCTATAAGGGCCGGTGCGGTACACGCAGTAACCATCTTCGGTGGTCCATCGCGCGTCGGCGTGGGCCCGTGTAGTGCCGATAGCAACTGCCGCCGGGTTGAACGTGCGGTCCTTCTTGACGGCGGGCGCTGTGCTGGTGGTCATCGTTGTTCTCCGGTCTCTCGGTGGGGTTTTCGCTGGCTGTCTGTTCCGCTGGGGCCCTGGGCCGGTTGCGACGGCCCAGGGCGTTAGGCGGGGTGGTCAGTCGCGGATGTTGATCGGGTCGAAATAGGTTCCGTTCGCGTCGGCTCCGATCGCCCAGCGTTTGCCGTCCCAATCGGGGTACAGCTGCCGCCAGACGTTCGCGGCCGCGTCCTCGCGCTCCATCGGTCCGGCGTGGCCCTTGCGGGCCTTGGCGTCGTACTCGGCGCGGGTAAGCGTGCGGGTGGTCATTTGGGTTGTCCTCCTGGTGTTTTCGTTGGTCGGTCAGTCTTCGAACATGGCTTTGAGCCACTGGGCGGCGGGCTCGCCGTCGATGGTCAATTCGCCGTCGATCAGGCGGATATCGCCCCGCTTGATGTCCATTTCCCACGCCGCGCGGGCGATGAGTTCGGCCATCTCCTTGGCTTCCTCGAGTGAGGCGATTCCGTCGCCGTAGAACACGAACGTGCCCGTGTTCGAATAGGCGGTCTGGCTCCACTTGGCGGCGGTCAAGTCCCACGTGCTACCGAATTTCGTGATGTCGAAACTCAGTTCGCCGTGTTCACGACTGCCAGCGGTGTAAATCGCTGTGCCGGTACCAAGTTCGTGCCATTCGAGCACTGCGGTTGCGTTCTGCATGGGGTTGTTCTCCTCGTGTTTTCGCTGGTTGGCGGTTCCGCTGGGGCCCTGGGCCGGTTGCGACGGCCCAGGGCGTTAGGCGGGATTAGCGGTTGCAGTACTCCGCGCGGTACTGCGCGAGCATGGCGACCTCGAAACGCACGCGGGTGGCGTCGTCCAGGCGCTCAAGGAACACCAGCAAAGCGGCCTCGAACGTGCGGGCGACGGTCGCCGCGAACTGCTCGGTGGTCATCTTCTTGCCGTCGTTGATCTCGGCCACCAACGTGACGCAACGGGCGTTGAGGGCATCGACCACTTCGAGAGCGGTCATGCTCTTGGGCAGTTCGGTGAGGGGGTAGGTAACCGGCATTTCGTCTCCTGACTCTCCCGGCCGGGTGGCCCCGACCGTTTTTTTCGCCTTCTGGCATGGAGAGTTGGACCGTCCAGGGCCGCCGGAGCACAAGCCCTGAGCCGGAAAGTTTTTCCCTGGGAGCGCAGCGACCGCTTTTTGGGAAAAAGTTTCTGGCGCCCGAAGGGCCGGAGCGAAGCGGAGTCAGGGCTTGTGTGGAGGCGGTTTGGACGGTCAAAATCGGAAGGCCAGAAGGGGAAAAGAACAAGCTCTTTTCAGTCCGGCCGCAGGCCGGTTCCTCAGCCGGTCGCCCTTGCGGCGGCCCGCCCCCGGCAGGGGGCGCACATCACGGACGGCGGCCGCCGGGTTCGGCTGGGACGGGGCCGCCTTCGGCTTGCCGCCGCTGGGTGGTGAGCCTGCGGGAGCTGCGCTGGCTGCGGTAGGGCTCGGTGTCGCGGCAGCTCTAGCCCTGGTGGTGGTTGGGACAGAGCAGGGCACCGTTCGCGAGGTGCCATCCTCGGCCCGCGAGCCATTCCGCGACGGCCGCCGGCACTTTCCCGGCGGCGGAATCCGCGGCGAACTCCTCGGCCAGTAGCGGCCCCTCCTCGGGGCATCGGGCGCATTCGGTGTCGCCGACCGGCCCGCGCGGCTGGCAGTGCTGGCAGTGGAATGCTTCGCGTACACCGTCCGGCGCGGCCGGGTCCGGGTGCAGCCACAGCACGCGCATATCGGCCCGCATTCGGGCGTCCTCGGCGACGCTGGCGGCCTTGCGGCGGCAGCTCGGGCATTGCGCGACGGCGCGGGATTGGCGGCGTTCGTAGCCCTCGGCGTCGGCCAGCTGTACGACGGGCGCGGCGGGCTCGTCCCACAGCTGAAGCTGTGCCGACTTCGGTTCCTGATTCGCGTCCGCCATGCCCGTGGTCCTCTCCGGGATTCAGCCCAACTCGGCCAGCTCGTTCAGCCGTTGCAACGTCAGGTCATCGACGGCGTGCAACACCTGAAACCGGCCCGGATGGTCAACGGCGTGGCCGAACGAACGCCACGCATTCGCAACCGTCTTCCCGGCCCGCTCGGTGGTCAGATAGAGCACCCCGGAAACCGGCTCGCTACTCGAGGCCAGCCGCTCGGCGTGCGAGTCGAGAACGGTCCGCATTTTCCGGCCCGATTTCGGCGACAACTCGATTTCAACCAGGCCGATGCTGTTGTCCGGGAGCCACAGCATCCCGTCGGCGGCGTGGGCCTTCGGGTTCAGCGGGTGATCCGCGGTGAACGCCGGGGTTCGCCAGCCGTCGGCCAGAAGGTGATCGGTCAGGGCAAGCCCTTCGTGCCGCTGGGAAACCAGCCAGATCGAAAACTCAGCCAACAACAGATCATGCGCCAGCTCGCGCCGCGCCAGCCGGTACGAGCGCTCTGCGGGCCAATACACCTTGTGCTTTCGCGCTTGGGTGATCAACGCCGACCCGATCACGCCCGCCTGCTCGAGCTTGATCACGCGGCGCGAAAACCGGCGCTGGTCCATCTCCTCGCCACCGACATGGCTGTAGGCGGCCCTGAGTCCCGCTGAGGATGCGATACGAACCTCGCGCAGCCATTCGAGCACCTGCACATCCCGCGCGGTGAGCGTCGGATTTGTCGGCCGTTCCGGCTTGTCGCCGGTCGCGTTCTCCCGCTTCACAATCGCTGTCATGGCTGTTGCTCCCGCATCTCAATCGTGACCGCTGACGGCAATCCAGATGCCAGCAAACCCACTGCCCTGGCGCGCACATCATCGCGGCCGCCACCGACAGATATCGTCGTCGCGTCCCGCGAATCGCGCGCCCTCACCAACAACTCGGCCAGCTCGGCAACGTCGGCCAGCGACTCGCTGATAACCGACTCTCCAACTCCCACCGACCGCGCGTAGAAACCAGCGCCACAGGTGCAGCGAAACGCCTTCTCGATCGTGCGGGCCTGCCGTTCGCTGATCCGCTCGCGAGTGTCCGCGAGCAACTGCATTCCGGCCCAGAACACCCGAACCTCAATCGCGTGGCTACCGGGCTCACCCGGTGTCGGCAAGCGCACGCCTTGAACCTCCGGCATCTCGCCATCGACACGGCCACGCGGCTGGGGCGCAGCAATCCGGAACTGATGATTCGCCACCGGTGGCCGCGCCCGAACACGCGTAGCCTGCGCCAGACCCGCGCTCGCCGCGCGGGCCCGATCAACGTCACAGATCCAACCGCCATGCAGAGACGACAACGGCCCTTCCGCCTCGGTCAGAATCACCACGGAATCCACCTGGGAAACCATCATCGGTGACACTGCAACCGCATCCAGAAACGGCCAGCCGTACGACTCTTCATCGGGCATAGCGTGAACCAACCTCAACGTCTCGACACCAGCGAACCTCGGAATGACACCCGTCGATACTAACCCGAAAGCGGCAGGAAGACCGAGCACATAAACGCATATCAATCAACACATTTGCGACCGAGAAAGCCGGACCACTGGGCCTACATGGCAAGCCAGTGGAGTTGGCGCGGCAGCACCTTCACGACACCTATCGAAACCACGTCTGGAACGCGCCGAGAAACCACGGAACGCGACCTACCCGCGACGCGCCAGCGTCGCCGATAAACGGACGCCGTAGGCGTTCCTAAGAGGTGGTGGCGGAGGGTGCGCAGCCGCCCTCCCCCATCGCTGAGCGCGGGCCCACGGATGTGGGACCGGGCCGCCGGAGGCGGCGAACGGCCAGCCCCCCGGAGGGGGGCGCGGGCCGAGGGGGGAGGAACCCCCGGAGGGGGCAGGGGGAGGAACCCCCCGGAGGGTGGGCAGGGGGGAGGAACCCTTTCAAGATTGAAAGGGCAGGGATAGTTGAGTGTGTGTCTGTTTGAAGGCTTCGGGCATGTGCTTATGGAGCTTGCGGAATACATGCCCGGAGCCTTCAAACAGACACACACACTCTCTTCTTTTCATCTTTTGTGGTTTCCCTCTCGCCCCCCGCCCCTGGTTTCTCGACCCCCCTTGGTCTGCATCTTTTGCTTTTCGCAGATCGAGGGGGGTCGAGAAATCGGAGCGCAGCGGAGAAAGGGGCGGGGGGCGAGAGGGAAACCACAGGTCAGCGCCTCGCGCTGACCTGATGAGCACTCGCCAGCCCTGGGGTACAGGGTGGGGTACCGCATGAGGTTACCTCTCCTCACCTTGTACCCCACCCTGTACCTCACCCTTGCGACTCTTCGGCCGGGGTGCCGGCGGTGGTGTTCTTCGCCTTGTTGCGAGCCTTGTAAGCAGCGCGAATTTCGTCGGGGATTTTTCCACGGGCGGGTACTTCGCGGCCTTGCCCGCGGGCCCACTTCCGGATATCGGCATCGGTGGTTCCGGGCTTCGCGGTGCTCTTGCTGGCTCCCAGCTTGACGACGCGACCGGCGGCCTCGAACCGGCTCAGGAAGTCGGTTAGTTCCTTCTCATTGGCGGTGGTGAGTTCGATGTCATAGGCCGTGAACTTGTCCGGGGTGCCGATGCCGAACCGGACGGTGCGGCCGCCGCCTTCGGGGATCTTCTCGCCGGTCGTATCGTCGGTCATGTTCGTAACTTCAACTTTGGTGATGGCCACGGTCTTGCCCTCCTGGTAGATGGCTCTCGCTTGCCAGCCTAGCGCGCGGCTTGTGTATCGCGAGACGCACATGATTCGGTCAGGACTTTCCGGAGGACTTTCGCCGGTAGAAGCGGCGGATTCCATGACGTGACCGGTTGACAATAAACCGGTCTAGCGTGTCTCCAATATCGCGTGATGCCGCGCGAATTTCGTCAGCACCCCCGAACCAGGATCGGGGCAACTGTCCGATGCGGTGCGTGATTGGTGCGCCCGTGATCTGCTCTACGGCCGTGAGGGATTTCACGGCTGTTTCTGGGTCTCGGATGAGCATCGGCCAGCGCGTAGCGATACCGTGTACGGCCAACATGCCGGTGTCGGTGAACGAAGCGATTTCGAACGTCTGAAGTAGTCGGCGGTACGCCTCTATTTCGTCCATCTCGTCAAGGTTTGATGTCTGCGACGTGTCGAACAACCCGGTGTGTAGTCGGACCTCGGCCAGCACGCACGGAACGGCGAGTGCGGCCAGAGCTGCGAGGCGGTGATTTCCGCTCGTCTCGATGCGGAACAGCGGCCCAATCGGCAGCTTCCATGCTTCGACCTGGATCGCCGGTGTTTCCGGGTCTCCGAACAGCTCTGTGAGCCCTGCGGGGGCTCCTCGCTCGTAGGCGATTCGCTCGGCAAATTCTGGAAGGCTGGCGAGTGGTTCGACGTGTCTGGAATTGGGTTGTCCTGTGGTGGTTCGCGTCTGGCGTGTGGCGTTGCTGTTGTCGTGGATGAACGACCGTGTGCCGCGTTCTTTTAGCAGAATGCGCCTGGGGTTGATCCAGGCCGTGAAGGTGCTGCCGCGCCAACTCCGCTGGCTTGCCATGTAGGGGCGGGGTCTGTCCGCGTAGTTCTGAATGCGCTGCGCCAGGATCTCGCGCGGCGGAACAGCCTCGGCGCGGAGGTGGGCGACCAACAGATTCAGGCCGTCTCGAAAGCAGTCCGGGGAATCCGCGGTGAGAAACCCGGATTTGGTGAGGCGCTGGGCCGTTACGGCGATGTCGTCGGCGTCTCCGTTCGTCTCGTACGCCGAACGCCTCGGCATTCGCGCTCCCCCTGTTCGTCGGCTCCTCGGCGGCGCGGTAGTGCCCCGTTCGAATCCGCGGTTCCCGTGTTCGCCGCGCCCTCTATTCTCCTCGGGCTGTTCCGCTGTCTTGTTCGCTCCACTGTAGGGCGCGTTCCGTCGTTCGCGGGCGTTCATGCGAACGGCAGTGAACAAGGTCCGCCGGACGACTCCGGCGCCCATCGGGCGCGGGCTCGGCCGATGCGATTCGCGGCGCGTGTTCGCTCCGGGAGGTGAACGGATGAACACGCGCTTCCGGCGCTCGGCGTGTTGTTCACTCGTTCGCTGAACGCGGACAGAACGAAGGGCTGCCGCGCCAACTCCGTTGGCTTGCCTCGTAGACCCCCGTGGTTGCGTTCGCTGAACACAGCGAGGGCCCCGGACAGGTTGCGACTGTCCGGGGCCCTCGTGTTCGCTGTGTGCGGGTTGTTCAGGCGTTCACTATGTGGCGTTCGCGCACGATGAGGTGAGCCAGGATCGCGCCCATACCGACTACGGCGACGGGAAGGCACGCAACCATGGTGATGATCTGCCATGGGGCGGACGTGATGTGCCGGGCTTCCATGACGTGATAGGCGACTTGGCCGGCTGCGCCGATACCGAGACTGGCGAACGCCGAGACCATGGCGTAGGTGCGAGTCGTCTTCGTGTTGATCCGTCCCGAGAGCCACACATAGAGGGCGTAACTCGCGTACGCCTCGACACCGATCGGCAAGGTAATCGCCGAATTGATCGTGAAGTCATCGGCGATGCCGGGCAGCGGGTGAACAACACCGAATCCGGTCAGCTCGCCGAGACCGACCCACCCCGACCAGATCGCGACGAACGCCGGGAAGGCCATCAGCAGAACCGGCCAGGTCGGCAGGGCCCGGCTGGGCCGGGCTTGCGGCGCGGTAACGCCCGCGCGCTCCTCGGCCTCGTCCTCCTGTTCGCTCTCCGCACTATCGGCGCTAGTGCCCATATGGCCGCTATCGGCCATCACGGCGGCGGCGTCCAGTCCGCGGCCCTTCCGGCGGGCGGCGGCCAGCTCGACCAGGGCGGCGTTCAGTCGCCGCCGGGGCCGTCGTTCGGTCGTTTCGTCAGTGACGTTCACCGGGTCGGGCTGTTCGGTCGGCTGTTCACTGCTCCCCCGCTCCGGCGTCCGGTCGGCGGCGGCCGGGGCCGGGTCCGCGATGGGCTCGGTCTGCTCGAGAGTGAACACGGTGGTGCCTCCTGACGGCTGTTCGGTGGTCTGTTCGCTGCACTGTTCGGTGTTCACTCCCCCGGCGCTGAACAACCCGCGTGCGTCGTCCAGATCCGGCAAGCCGTGTTCGCTGCGGTACTCGCTGACTGCCTTCCATACCGTTGTGCGGCCGACCTGGCGGCCATGGTCGGCGAGCCACTGGCGGACCTCGGGGCCCGTCGGCTCGATCTCGGCGGCGTGCAGCTGCTCGCAGGCGTACAGGCAGGCGTCGCGCTGCGGCTCGAGGGCGCGCAGCGCGGCCCGATGGAACCGGTCTGCCTCGCCGACCATGTGCTGTGTCGCCGTCATGGGCGTTCACCCGATCCTTTCGCGGCGGTCCATGTCCCTATGGGCAGTAGGACCAATAGAAACCATTCCGTTGATGTTTGCCCCTAGTGCCCATATGGGCACTAGGGCTAGTAGTGCCTCTATCCAAGGTGGTCTGGATAGGTCGGATAGCGGCGATAGATCACACCGTATATGCACTGGTGCGCGGGTTGCTCGGTATAACCGTTTCCGACACGCAAACCATATCAGCACTAGTGCCCATATGGGCACTAGTGGCGCAATGGCTGGTATGACACACTGAGGCCATATGGCCAATAGCGGCCCATATAACCCATGGCGCTGATATTGTCCGTGGGTCGCCGTATGGCATATACCCCCAGTCAAGGATGGGCCTCGATGGTTGCAACCGCAGTGATGAATTTGAAGGGCGGACCAGGCAAAACGATGGTCGTCAACGGCCTGGCGCACGCCTCGGCCGAACGGTCGGAGCAGGCGGCGGCCGCGCTGGCGCGGCAGGCCGCCGACGCCAAGACGCCCGTCGGCAAGACCGAACCGTCCCTGATGGCGGCCGTCAAGCAGATCATCGGGCCCGTTGATGAGGCGGTGCTGATCGGCGACATGGACCCGCAGGGCAATACGACCAGGCATATGACCGGCTATTCCATCAAGAACGTGCCGCCTGTCGGCACACTGGCCGATGTCCTGGACCGCAAATCGAAAATCGAACTGGCGGACGTGGTGTTGCCTGCCAGGACGCGAGATCGAATCTTCGTGGCCCCGTCTGGCTTCGACGAGATGCAGGGTGTTCAGGACTCGTTGCAGGGGAAGACCGGCGCTGAACTGTGCGTCCGGAAGGCGTTCCGCGAGGCTAAAACCCAAGGTCGCGTGCTGTTCGACACCCGCCCGGCGGTGGATCTGATCACGCGGGCCACGATGATGGCCGCTGACAACCTGGTCCTCGTCACCACGCCGGAGCTCGACGCGATCGACGGAATGTATGCCGTGTTCAAGGCCCTGGCCGACCTCAAGGAACACGCGGATTACGAGTTGCCGCTAGTGGGCTTGGTGATCAACCAAGTGGACAGCAGCCGTAACGACCACGCCGACGGCGTGAAGTACCTCAAGAGCTACTGCGACAACGCGGGCATTGCCGTTCTGGGGGAGCCGTTTCCGCAGGCAGCGGACATTTCACGCCTGACGAACGCAGGTCTGGGCATGGATCAGCACACCCGACCGTCGGCGAAGTCGCGGTTCTGGGCCCAGAACTTCGCGACCATTCTCGACGCCATCGACAAGGAGGCCGCGGCCCGATGAGCAACAAACTTCCGAACCCTCTCGGTGACCTGCCCGACCCAGCGGAGGCGAAAGCGGCTCGGAATCCGTTCGCGCGCCACGATTCTGCGCCCGAAACGCCCGCGGCGCCGGCTGACGATTCCAGCGATGAGCAGGACACCCCTAGCGCCACTACTGCCCCTAGGGGCAGTAGCAAATCTGCTGGTAAGAGCGGGAAAGCGGGTGAGGAAAGCGAGCGCAGCAAGCGGCTGGCCGGTTCCTCGGACATCCTTCTGTCGCTGCCGACGGACCTCAAGGACCGCATGGAACGGGTGATTGCGTACACCCGGCCGTACACCGGCGTGGACAGTCAGCAGGAGTTCATTCGCCGGGCTGTCGCGAAGGCATGTGCGGAGCATGAGGGGCAGTACCACAACGGCGAACGGTTCCCCGCGATTGTGAAGCCGGAGCGAAAGCGGAAGCCCAAGGCCAGCTGACCAGGCGGAACGCCTATATGGCCAATAATCAGCGCTCTAGGCGTACACCCGGTCCGGGTTGAAGTGTGCCGACACGGAGTAGAGCAGGCCGTAGCAGGCGGCGGTGTCCTCCTGGGCCAGGCCGCCGGGCTGTAGCCACTGGTCGGCGATCTTCGCCCATCCGTCGGGCCCGTGGGCCTCGTCGGCGTAGGCGCTCACGATGGCGGCCAGGTGCTCGGCTACCTCGGTGTAGCGGTCGGGGGAGTCCACCCACCGGCGCAGGACGGCGGCCATTTCGTCACGGGCCCCGATGTGGACGCGCTTCGGGCTCGGGCCCGTAGCGCGCATCTCGTCTGCACTCTTGCCCGCCTTGTTCGGCCACAAGTTCAGCCCGTTGCCGAAGATCCAAACCGATTGCAGCCGTTCGGATTCCCACGAACCGGGCCGCCCGGCGGTCATCGCGCGGGCGGCGTAGTAGTAACTGCTGCTGGGCTTCTCGCCGGGCTCCATGGCCTCGGCGCGGGCCCGGATCTCGTGGTGAACCTGCTCCAGCGCGGAAGCAAGAGAGCCGATCGCCTTCCGGCCGGCGGTCTCCAGCGCGGCGCGCAGCTGCTCGCGGTCCTCGTCCAGCAGACCGAGCACCGGCCGGACCGGGCCGAACTCGCGCACGATATCGGCGAGCGGCCGGGCCTCCAGGAGTTTGGGCGTGCCGGTCGGGTCGAATCCGCGGTAAAGCCCTTCGGGCCCGGCCTCGTGCAGCCATCCCTGATTGTGCGAGTCCACCACCCGGTAGGGCTGCTCGGTGTCGGTCATGGCCTCGATCGTGCCACCAACGGCCGACATGCACCGGCCGATCAGGTGGGGTATCCGGCGCGCGTACGGCGGCCGCGCCGATACGGTGGATCTCGATATCCGGCGGGCGGTCCGCCGGGGCCGGGGGAGTGGTGGTCATGCGGCTGGTGGACATGTGGGATGTCGTGCCCGTGGCTGAGTGCCGATCCCGCTTAGAGTCGTTCTACAAGTGCGAGGAGTACGGCCGGACTGCGCGGGAGTTGGACCGCGATTGGATGGCGACGGTCTTCGAGTGGCGGAAGCGCGTTCTTCTCGGCAACGACCACGAAGACCAGGACTGGCGGTTGGCCTACCTGCGTGAGGCTCGCGTACGGATGAACTGAGAGGTTGCAGAATGACCTACCTCATCAAGCTTCCAAACCCCTAATTTGGCCCCTCCTACCCTGAACTACCGGATTAGGCTGCTGGCGTGTCCTACATCATCATCGGGGTTGCGTGGGGCAGACTGCGCCCATGGACCTTGAGGTCGAAGACTGGACCGATGTAGACGCGCCGCCGTTCCCGTTCGAGGAACATTGGTTGCCGCGTCGGCCGCTGGCTGGCAAGGCCAAGAACAGCGGCCACTATCGGATGTCCAGGGACGCGGCCTTGCAGCATCCCTACATCGAGGCCAATCCGACGGCGATCAAGAGTTTCGTGATCACCGATCACGACGGCGGCCGCGCCGATGAGATCGTGGGCCTTGCCGGGCTCCCGGCCCCGTCCTATATCGCGCTGAATCCGCATCTTCGGAACGGCCACATCGTCTACGCGCTGGCCACGCCGGTGATTCTGACCAACGCCGCGCATCGGCGGCCGGTCAATCTGCTCTCGCGCGTGGAATCCGGGTTGAACAACATCCTGGGCGGGGATGTGACCTACGGCGGCCGGACCACCAAAAACCCCCGCCACCCTGAGCATTTGCCCTTGTGGGGCCCGGATTACGCGGTCTACTCGCTCAAGGATCTGGCCGACCCGTTGGAACGGCTCGGGGTGCTGCCGAAGTGGGCGGGAGTTCGTGAGCGGCGCGAGAAGCTGGCGACCACCGACACGGGCCGCAACGTCGAGATCTTCGAGGTCACCCGCAAGTGGAGCTACCCGAAGCGGGGCGATTTCACCGACCTGGGGCTGTGGGAATCCGCGGTGAGTGATTACGCCTGGGATCGGAATGTGGAGCTGATCGGGTCGTGCTTCACCAAGGGGCCTTTGCTGTTTCCCGAGGTTAACCAGGTCGCGCGGTCCATCTCGCGCTGGACGTGGCGACACATCGTGCGGTCGTTCAGCGAGGAACAGGCTAGGCGTGCCCAGATTGGCGCGGCCAAGGCTGGCCATGAAGAGATGTCCCGCCGTGGGAAAATCATGACGGACGCGAAGCGGCAAGCGAACCGCAAGCGTGCGACCCGGTTTGACATCAACGCAATTGTTGCTGATGCCCTGGAGGAATGACCGATGGCTGCTGAGAACCCGATGCGGCGCAAGAAGAGCGCCAAGGAACTGGCGGACAAGCACGGATGCTCTACCCGCACCATCCGCCGCAAGATCGCCGAGCCACGCGACGACTACGTAGCCCGCGCGGCCGCGCAGCGCGAGCGCGCCCAGCAGATGCGCGCCGACGGCGCGAGCTACCGCGCTATCGCTGACGAACTGGGCGTGCCTATTGGGTCGGTGTCGTCCCTGCTGCACGTTCGTCAGACTTCGAAGGCCGGCTAGGGCCCTCGTCCCCATCAGGTTATTAGGCTGCTGGCATTTCCTACTTCATCACGCGGTCGTCGGATCTTCCCGGCGGCCGCATTTTCTATCTGTGAGCTGCGGTTACTGGTCGGCCTAGTCGGTGCGGCGGGCTCGTGCGCGGGTGTCGGCGTCGGCCTGGCGGGCGCGCTCGCGGGCGTTGCCCACGTTGCGGTGCGCCAGCTGCGCGACGGCGGCGCGGGCGGCGGCCCGGCCGGGGGAGTCCGCGGCGGCCGCGTTCATGGCGGCGGTGCGCATCTCGGCGAACAGGGCCCGGTTCGCGGCGCGCTCGGCTTCCTGGGCGGCGACGGTGCGGGCGCGGTCCAGCAGGGCCGGGGGTACGTCTTCGGGGACGAACCGAAGGATGTGGCAGAGGTAGCCAATTGGCTTGTCGGGGTTGGTGATCAGCTTCTTTCCGGAGATCCGGAACTCTTCGAACGCGCCGTGCACGTCGTCGGCCAACCACCCGGCGACGGCGTAGCGCGTCAGGGCGGCCGCCAGCTGCTGGCGGGTGATCCGACGTACCCAGAGCGGCATTCGTTCGTCCCTGCGGCATTTCTCGGCCAGCAATGTGGCTCTCTGGTCGTAGGCTCGGCTGATCTTGCGGCGCTTCCCCTTCTCGGTGCCGCGCGAAGCGCGTCGTTTCATCTCGTTCTCGGATGAAGAAACTGATTTTGATCGTGAGAATGAAGGAAAACCGTAGCTTCGCTCCGGTGGGGTGCCAAAACCCTGATCAAGCAAGGTTTTCACGATTGAGTTATCCACAGGCAGGGTGCTGGATTCGTGCAGGGCGGACACGGCGGCCCAGCCTCGGGCACGGTCGTTGCGCTTCCAGGACTCCAGGCGCTCGGCGAGGGTGCGGTGACGGCCCGCGAATACCACTGTCCTGCATCCGAACCGGGCCAGCAGGCGGCGGCACCGGTGGATGGTCGATTCGCTGCGCGAAACCTCGCGCTGTAGGCGGCCAACGGTCACGCGGGAATTGCGGCCGGTGGCGTAGTCGGCTCCGGCCGATTCGCCGATGAGATAGGCGGCGAACGTCTTCCGGGCCACCGCCTCGACCGCCTGAGCGTCGCGCAGGGCCTTGTAATGGCCGTCATACAGCGCCATGCAGTGAGCAATCCAGCGTGCCCGGCCCCACCAGCACGCTGGGGCCTCTTGCTCTGCGGAACCGGTGTAGGCGTTCTCGGGCAGCTCGAGGCGCAGCGGCGGCAGCACGAACAGCGCGGCCGCGCTTGGGTGCGCGGACGTGCGCCGACGGCGCGGGGAGGTGTAGCAACCTCGCCCAGATACAGGAACGGGTAGCCCGGCACCGGTGCGAACAAGATCGTGACCGACAAAGCCGGTCGCGATGCTTTGAGACGCACGCGCGCGCTTGCTACCCTTAGAACCGCTTATCACAGCGCGTGGTCCTTCGGGGCCTTGAAAAGCCCTCCGGCTGCAACCGGGGGCTTTTCCTCGTTTATGGGGTTGTGGTGTATCGCCAAAGCGTCGGCCTTGCGGCCTCCGTCAATTCCTAGTGCATCCCGGTTCAATGATGAAGTAGGACACGCCGATCAAGGTCGGATTTTCTGTTTCATCCTCTGCGCGTGGTTGCAGCTGCACGCTGAGGGCTGCCGCGCCAACTTCGTTGGCTTGCCTCGGTTTTCGGCTGGTCAGCTTGGGAGGGTGGTCACGGCGGTGACAGTCCAGACGGGTTGTTTGGTGACCGTGATCAGGGTGGTTGCGGTGAGGTCCCCGGCTTCGGGTCCGCGAACGTGGGTGGTGATCTTGCGTTGCCAGCTGACCTCGGTGTCGGCGGGGTGCTGCTCGCTGCTGATCGCGCTGGATGCGGTGATGGTGGCGCGGGTGTTCATCCACGATTCCCAGAGCGGCCGGGGGATCTGGTAGGGCCGGTAGGAATCCGCGGCGCGTGGGGTGAGCAGCGGCCGGGCCCGGTCGCGGGCGGATTCGGGGCCGGTGTCGCCGTCGGCGGGCCGCCAGTCAAACAGGGCCGCGACGGCGGCCAGGGCGACGGCTTCGGGGTTGTCGCGGTTCAGATCCGCCCACGGGGCGGGCAGTGGCGGAAGCGTCGCGACGGTCGCGCCGGACGGTACGCCGGTGCCGTGGTCGTCGTGCTCGCCGAAATCCTCGTGCCCTCGCGAGCACGCGGCCAGGGCCGCGACGGTGAGGGCCAGGGCGACGGCGGCGAGTATCCGGCGCCCTCGGGCGTTGCGGGTGAACGGCATTGCGGTTGTCCTCCTGTGTTTTCGGGCGGCGGATGCCGGTCAGTCGCGAACGTTGATCGGGTCGAAATAGGGCCCTGCGGTGTCCGCCCCCATCGCCCAGCGTTTGCCGTCCCAATCGGGGTAGATCTGCCGCCAGATGCCCGCGGCCTCGTCCTCGCGGTCGATTCGCCCGGCGTAGCCCTCGCGGGCCTTGGCGTCGTACTCGGCGCGGGTGAGGGTGCGTGTGGTCATTGCTGCTGGCCTCCTCCGTTCGGTGCGGCGGCCGCGAGGGCGGCGTTTCCGCTGTTCTGGGTGATGTACCGGCGGATGCCGATCAAATTTCCACCGTCTGAGACGGGGCTGTCCTGGATTTTTTGGCCCTCGGTCGGGGCGTGGATCATCCGGCCCCCGCCGGCATAGACACCGACGTGTTGGGCGCTGCCGCCGGAACCGAAGAACACCAGGTCACCGGCCTGGGCCTGGCTGAGATCCGCGACGGGTTGGCCTTGTCCCATCTGGCCGGGGTTGCTCGGGTCGCCGGTGTAGTGCGGCAAGGACACCGCGCCGTTGGTGGCCTTGGCGTAGGCGTAGAGAGTGAGGCCGGAGCAGTCGAATCCGCCGCCGGTGGGCCCGTTCGCGTCGCCACCGCCCCAGACGTAGGGCAGGCCGATTTGGGATCTGGCGGCCGCCACAACGGCCGCACCGCTACCAGGGTCACCGGGTGTTACGGGCTGACCTGGGGTGCCTCCGTTGGGACTGCACGTGCCTGTTGCGCCGCTGGGCGCTACGCCCTGCAACCGGGTGAACAGCTCGCGGGCCTCGGCCTCGCGGGCACCGTATTTCCCGCGCAGGTCGCTTCTCGGGCGCTGCACGTCGGCGGCGGCCTCGGTGAACGCCTTGGACTGCCAATCGCCGGAAGCGGTGAGCCGCTTATAGAACTCGCTGGCCGCGTGGGCGGGCTGCATGATCTCGGCGACGGTGCCGTAGCCCATATCCGCCTGTTGCTGCATGATCCCGATGGATGCGTGATCGCCGGGCGCTACGCCGTCATTCGGGTAGTTCTTCGACTCGGGTACGGCTTCGCTTGCGCGGTTGCGTAGTTCGTCCTCGACCAGCGCGACGGCCAGGGCGATGACGATTCCCTGATCCGATACGCCCATGCTCTTGCCGGTGCTGATGACGGCCACGGCGTTGCGGTCGCGGGCCGTATTCGTGTCCGTGACTTGCTGATTGGCGTCCGGCGTGGTGGTGCCGCCGGTGCCCTCGCGCGCGGCCTTCAGGTACGGGGTGGGGTCGGTGTCGGTGCCGCCGTTCAGCCGGTCGCCGTTCCAGATCTCGAAATGCAGGTGCGGGCCCGAACTTTGGCCGGAGTTGCCGGACCGGGCGATGAGCTGCCCGGCCTTGACCTGATCGCCGACCTTGACCAGCACCCCGCCGGGGTTCATGTGCCCGTAGACCGTACTCATGGGCTTGCCGTCGATGACGTGGGAAATGACAATCCACGCGCTGAAGCCCTGTACCCCGGTGTCCTGGGCGGCGGTCACCGTGCCGTCGGCAAAGGCGTAGATGGGGCTGCCCTCGGGGACGGGGAAGTCATCGCCGCGATGGTCGGGCCGGTCCGCGGTGCGGTACCCCGAACCCACTTCCACGCTCTTATCCAGCGGGTAGGCGAATTGCCCGTTCACGGCTTGGCCAGTGGTGGGACCGCACGCGGTGTTGTTCTGCTGCAACCCGGCGCAGCGCGCGAGTAGCAGCAGCAACAGCAGAATGACGGCCAGGATCTTGCGCCAATTGCGCAGCAGGACAAGGACAGCGACGGACATCGGCTATTCCGTCTTCATGCCGGTATTGGTGTCGTGGATGCCTAGTTCCCGCTCCAGGGGTGATATCCAGGTCCGGAAGGCCAAACCTGGGCGGTCGGGGTCGTCGCCCCATTTGGCGATGAATCGGCCCTTGCCGGGGTGGGGCATGGTGCGGTGGCCGGTCTGGGCCGGGGGCGGCGCTGAGGTCCAGGACAGCAGGCGGGCGCGTTCGCGGTCGGTGTAGTCGATAAGTCCGGCCTGGGCGTCGATTTCGTAGCCGTTGATGGGGCCGGTGAACGTGGCCTTGGACCGGGAGATGAACCCGGTTGCCTTGCCCTGCTCGGTGACATCGCCGGACACCTTCGTGAAGTCGGTGACGGTGTGGGTGTAGGTCATGAGCGACACGCCATCGGTGCGGTTGGTGCGCGTCATGCGGTCCAAGGTCTTGATCTGGCTCGACCCGCCCACGTCGAGCAGCTGGGAAAGCTCGTCCATGTGAATATCGGTGACGGCCTTTCGGCCGAATCCGTTGTCAGCGAGGGTCATTCGCGCCGACACGGCGGCTTGGGCCTCCATGCCGGTGAGCGCGATAATTGCCGCGCGCAGGTCGCGGCCGCTGTGCACGTTGATGATGGACAGGTCGATATCGACCATGGCGACGGTGAGATCCAGCCGGGTTGTGGTCTGGCCGTTGAAGCTCTCGCCGAACATGCCGACGGTCAAGCTCTTGAGCGACTGCAAAAGCCGGTTCGTGGTGTGCGCGAAATCCGCGGCGCTGGCCGTGGCGACGGCGTAGCGCATGTCCTCGGTCGGGTCTTCTAGCTGGCTGATCAGATCGGAGATGATCGGCGGCCGCGCCGGTGAGAACCGGCCACCGGCGTACAGCTCGACCAGGGCGGCGCTGATGGCGGTGGATTCGAAGTCTTCCAGCGGCGCGCGGCGGCGCAGCGACATCAGGGCCTCGACGTTGAACAACTGGGTCTGATGCAACTCCGCGACCAGCCCGGCGGCGGCGTGGTGCCCGTCGGGTAGTCGGCGCAGGGCCCATGCGTAGGCGCTGGGGTCCAGGGGATTGAGCACGCCGTGACCGGGGCCAACCTCGATGATCTGGCCGTCCTTGGTGCCGGTCTCCTCGTTGTTCAGCAGTTCGCACAGCCGCCGGAAATCGGGCTTGATGTCGGCCGGGCAGATGACATGCCGCCCGCTGGCCAGGCCGCCGAGGATGAGCTGACGGGCCAGGGTGGATTTACCGAATCCGTTGGGGCCCAACACGAGACCGACCGGCGCGGAAATCTGTTCGGCGTCGAACCACGCCATCTGATCGTAGAAAAACGGTGCGCCGGTCTCGTCCTGGATGCCGATAGGCCAACCGGGAGAGATGAATTCGGTGCTGCGCGGAAACGGATACAGGCCGCACACGCGGTTGGTGGTGCCGCGAATCTCGGGGATCGGCATGGGCTTTTTCATGTAGCCGCCGTACGGGGCCATGAATCCGCGGGGAGTTGGCCGGCGGTCTGCCTGCCAGGGCTGGCGGCCGCCGGAGAAGCTGGCCCGCCAAACCCCCAGCTCGTGAGCGCGTAGCTTGCGGGCGGCGTTGAACTTGCCTGCAATGCTCATCGTGGGCATGGCCTCGCGCAGGTAGGCCACCTCATCGGCGAGCATCACCCCGTCGGCTCCACGGGCGTGGTTCTCCTGCCGGGCGGTCACACGGCGGGGGAGATACAGGCGGCTGCCGGTCATATCGGGTCTCCTCCGGGTATATGGCCCCTAGTGGCCATATGGCTGAAAAGATGGTGTGAGCTGTGGAAATGCGGTGTTTGCGTTGGTTAGGCGGACAAGATGTCTGTCACGTCGGTCTCGTCCATGTCCGGATAGACACCGATCCCCATCCCGGCCAGGAACATGGCGGCCTGGTCGGAGAAGCAGGGCGCGAACTTGATGCTGGCGGCGATTCCGGCGGCGCGGATGAACGCCGTTTCATCGACGCCGGATGCGCCGATGGGCACGGTCACGGTGACCAGCACGCCCACGCGGGTGAGGCCGTGGCCTTCGGCCAGATCCTCACGGGTGGCGGCGATGTCGTCGTAGCGCATCTGCTGGCGGGCATCGACTAGTCCGCGCTTGCGGCGCTGGACGGCGGCGAATGCGTCGCGGTAATCGCCGTCGGTGGTCTCGATGGCGTCGGCGGGCCGGTAGGGGCGGTAGATCATGGTCACCCGCTTGTAGGGGGCGCGGTAGGTCGGCGCGAGCAGCTGGGCCAACACGTCGTCTTCGATGGGCTGCACGGGGAAGTCCCACGCACGGAACGTGAATGACTTGCCCGAGTCGTGTAGGTAGTGGCTGTGCTCGTCGGCGTGGTAGGTCGGGCCCGCGTCTTCCCAGAGGATTCCGGGGTCACCGGTCATCGCCATGGCCTCGTCCAGCATCGGACCGGCGGCCGGATTGAACGCCGCGTGCGTGTGGGCGATGATCTCGCCGACGCTGGCGAACGTGGCGAACAACCCGGCCCCGGCGGCCGCGTCGGTCAGCTCCTCGAGGCGGCGGGCCACCGACTCGATGCCGGAGCGGAAATTGCCGCTGGAGTAGCGGAACGTCACGGCGATGCGCTGGCTGTAGCGGATGCGATCGGTAGCCAATTCGGTGGTGCGGTCGTCCATGAGTTCCAGCGCCAGGCTGGGCGCGGCCTCGTGGCGGCGCTTGGTGATCTCCACGTCATAGCGGGCCCCGGTCTCGGGCACGGTGTCGGTGATGACGGCGATTCCGGCCACGTCGCCGAATTCACCGGCGCGGCGGATGAATTCGCCCCATCCGGCCACCTGCGCGTTGGTGGTGGCCTCGGGCTGGGTCGCGCGGCCGGTGGCTGAGGTGTCCATGACGATGGTGACGGTGCGGTGAATCGGGTTCACCAGTGCGCCGATATCGTCGCCGGTCATCGGGTCGAACAACCTGTCCAGGATGATCGGGGAGGCCAGGCCGGGCAGGCGCGAATGTCCGCCGGGAACCTGGGCGAACAGGCCGGTGCGGTACCGGTGCGCCATGCGGCGGCGAATCGGCCAGCTGCGCAGCCAGGCAATGAAGTAGTCACCGGCCGACGTGCCCCGGAAGCGGATCATGCTCGGGCCGATGAGCAGCACGGCGATACCGAGAATGACGGCCGCGCCGGTCATCGAATTCAGGATGTAGGCCGAACCGATCGCCAGCGCCATGGCACCGACGGCGGCCATGGACATTCCGGCGGACAGGCCGGGGATAAGGCCCGTGCTCTCTGGCTTGCGCCATCCGGCGTATTTCTGAGATCCCATCGTGGGCTACCTCTTTCGTGTGGTCGGGAAGTCTGGGCGGCTACGTGATCCGGGTGAATGCCGAATCGCGCGGGGTGCTGCTGCTGGCGGTGCTGCGGCCGGGCCGGGGGCTGTGCTCTCCCGATCCGTCGCCGGTGGCGCTGCTGCTGGCTCCCGCGCGGGTGCTGTTGCGGGCGCGGCCGCTGTTCTCGCGCGTCGGCGGTCCGCCCTGGCCGCCCTTGCTGTTTCCGCCCGCGCTGGCCCCGGTACGGGCCGCGCTGCTGCTCGACGGCGCGGCCGCCGTGCCGCTCGTGCGGCCGCCGGTGGTACCGCCCGCGGTGGTGCTGCCGCTCGCGGCGGCGTTGGTGCTGCTGGCCGTGCTGCGCCCGGTGGATCCGCCCTGGGCGCTGCCCTTCGGTGCGGGTGCCGTGCCGCTGCCGCTGGCGTTCGCCGTGGTGCGGTTGCCGCTGCCTGCTCCGCCGGAGCTGCGGGACGGCGGCGGACCGGTGAGGGTCTGCGCGGCCGCACGGCCCATCGCGCCGATGAACGGGACGGCCTTCGAGGCTCCCCGGCCGGCGGCCGCCAATCCGCTTCCGGCGGCTCCCAGGGCCGCGCCTGCGCCCTTTCCGCCGGTCTGGGCAAGGCTCTTACCTGCTGCGATTCCGGCGCGGCCGTTGCGGATGGTGCCGCGCAGCATCGGGGTTCCGGCGTAGGAAACGTTCGTGCCGATCATCTGCATGAGCAGAGGCAGGATGAATGCCGGTGCGACCATGAGGGTTACGGCGGCCATGACATCCGCGCCGGATTCCAAGCTTCTGATCTGCATGAACGCGACGCCGAACGCGATTGCCGCAATGGGTTTGAACAGCAGCGCGGCGACGGCGGCGCGGGTCAGGGCCCAGAACACCGTTTTTCCGCCGGGCATGAGGCTGGACGCGCCCGCGATCGGCAGGGCCACGGCGGCGTAGATGATCCAAAACTTTTGCAAGACAAGCTGAATCATCAATTCGAGGTAGGCCAGCAGGCCCAGGATGCACAGCGCCAGGCTGATGACATCCTCGGTCTTCAACTTCGCGTCTCGCCCCGACAGGGCCGAGTTCAGGGCATCGACCACCCTCGTGGGGCCTTCGGGCCCGGCGGCGCTGGTGAATATCCAGGTGGCCAGGGCGTCACTGACTCCCGACAGGGCGATGAGGACGGGGGCCGCCATCGCTCCCGCGATTGCCCATCGGACCAGGCCGCCGACAGCTTCGGGGGCGGCGTTGTCGCCGGAAAGCATGGCCCGCTGGTACAGGACCATGATCAGGGCACCGAGCCCGGCGAGACCGAGCGCGATCGTCTGTAGATCGCTGGTCAGGTCGGACATTTTCTGAACGGCGCTCTGGGTGCCGCTGACATCAACCGACGTGCCCATGAACAACTGGATGACGTACTTCATGATCCAGACGAAACCCGCCAATACCCAATCGACCACGGTCGAAAGAAACGAGCTGGCAGTGTCTTTCGCGGCTTCACCGGCCGCTGAGGACAGCATCCCGCCAAGGGTGGGCACGCACGCCCCGAGCACTTTGACGCCGTTGCAGGAATCGCCGGTGTCGGCGGGCGCGCTGGTCGTCGGCGGCGCGGTCGTCGTCGCCGGTGCGCTGGTGCTCGGTGCGGGTGTCGTGGTCGCCGGGGCGGTCGTGGTGGTCGGGGGAGCGCTCGGGGTCGTGGTCGTGGGCTGCGCGGCCGCGGTGCCCGCCAGGGCCGCCAGCATGAGCAGCACGGCCGCCAGCACCGGCAGGATGCGGCGGAGGGTCACCATTGCGACCACCCGACCGGCGCGGCGCTGTACTGCCCGGCCCGTGGCATCCGGCCGCCGATGGCCAGGACATCGTTCGCGGTCTGCTCGGTCAGATACCAGTCGCCATCTGCCCAGATCACGGAGTAGTCGAAGATGCCGCCTTGCGCCTCTCCTGGCTTGGGCGGAAACCAGACCTGGACACGGGTCACCGTGTCCGAGATCGTCTCGGCCTTCCACAGCGACGGCCGGATGATGGTCTTCTGCGCGGCAAGGCAACCGGGGTTGTCCAGGTTCTTGCTGCGCTCGTAGGCGGGCAGCTGTGGGCTGAGGCGGGCCCGGTCGCCGGGCGCGATCACCATCGGCACCGCGTCGTTGCTACCCGCGATTGCGGCCCAGTTGGTCATCTGGACCATGGCCAGAGCAGCCCCCAAGGGCGTGCGGGCGTATCCGCCGTAGATACCGTCCGCGCGGGTCTTGGTGGGGCCGTCGGTGGTGGAGAACGGCAAGGCCGCGCACCTGACGCGCTGCCACATCACCGGCCCGTCCAGGGACGATTTATCTTGCGGCAGCACGGTTCCGCGAACGTCCTTGGCCTGCTCGATGGTCTTCGGGGTCACGTTGGTTGTCGCCACCAAGGGGGTTCCGAAGTTCTCGGAGAACCATTGGGTTTGCTTGAGCGACTTCGCGGCAGCGGGGGACTGGCCGGGCAGGGTCGGGCCGGGCCCGTCGCCGCCGTTGCGGCTGCACGCGGCGAACGTGGTGATGCCGACCGCGACGGCCAGGGCTGCGGCGCACGCGGCGAGGGTCTTGCGCTTCATGTCCGCGCCTCCTTCTTTCGAGTGATGGGGTTGGTGTGGGCTGCCGCGCCAACTTCGTTGGCTTGCCTCGTAATTGGTGCTGGTTACTTCTGGGGGAGGGCTTCCAAGTCGCCGGGCAGCTCGGTGTAAGCCTTGATCACTACGGCGTTGTCCTTGGGGTCGGGGAGCTGAATAAGCCAGCTGTCTTTGAGCCAGACCAGTTGGCGGGTCAACCCGTTGATGGACTTGTCCGGCTGCTCGAAGACGATTTCGACGGTCGCCGCGAGGTCCTTGTAGTCGGTGAACCGGAAGCCCTTGATGCGCGGCAGGCGCGACGGGTCGGGCTGGCCGGTAATCGAGACGTTGGCGCGGGCGGCCAGGTAGGCGGTCAGCCCGTTGCCGACGGCGAAATAATCGCGAGCAATCGCGCCGAACGCATCATCCGGGGCGGTGTCCAGCAGGGTTTGAGAATCCGCGGCGGCCATCACCGCGCCGTCCATCGTTTGCGGGTACTTGATGCGATCGCCTCGACCGGGGGAGGCCGGCGGCTTCACCGTGCCGTCGGTGACCCAATCCGCACCGCGATAAGTGCTGATGGTCAACGGTTTTCCGGCGTCGCTGCCGCCGCCGCATCCGGCCACGGACAGGGCCGCGACGGCTACAGCGAGCAGCGCGGCGACTCGGGTACGCATACGCATCGGGGGAGTCCTTTCAGTGCAGCCATGAGGCGATGTCGAAGGTTCGGGCCGCGATAGCGGCGCACGGGAGGATGACCAGCAGTTCTCGCCAGAATTCGGCGATGGTGTTCGCACCGTCCCACCAGCGGTAACAGCCCCGGATGATCGCGAGGAACATCGCGCCGAGCGCGAAGTATCCGGCCAGGCCGATGAGCTGGCCGCCGAGTTGCAGCAGCGGGTCAAGCACGTTGGACGGGAGCTGTTCGGCCAGGATCGCGGTCGTCATGGCCGCGCCCCGGCGACTGGATCGAACGTGAACGCCTGCAACAGCCCACCGGCGAGAACCAGGCCGCATCCGATCAGGCACAGGGCGGCGGGGATGAACACCAGGGCGGGCCCGCCGCGACGGCGACCGAGCGAAAGCACGGTCACCGCCGCGACGAAGCACGCGAACCCGGCGTAGGCCATGGTGCTCATGAGCCCGAACCCATGGCCCAGTTGATGATGGTCGCGCCCATCGCGCCGCACCCGATCAGCAGCAGCACACCGCCCAGCCAGCCCAGAACTGAAGAGTTCTGCATGGTCCACTTCTGATAGGCGTAAACGGCTGCGCCGCCGAGGAATGCGGCCAGGCCGACCCATCCGGAGAAGGCCCAGAGCAGGCCGAGGAATTTCGAGGCGATCTGTTCGAACGGGCCGCCGTCGGCGGTCGGCTGGCTCACCGCCAGGACGGCGGCGGCGGTCATGGTGTTGGGGCTCATCTGCTGTTCTCCTTCTTGGCGATGTCGTCGGCGATGTGGTGGTAGACGTGGCGGTAGATGGTTTCGAGAACCGGCGGCACGGCGGGCTTTTCGGCGTTCTGCGGGGTCCACAGCCGCTCTTGTTCGTCCTCGTCGGGCATCCGCATTCGCGGATCGTGGGACAGGGTGTGAATCGGGATACCGGCCCGCTCGGCGGCCGCGATCAGCTCGCGCAGCGCCAGCGTGGGGCGCGGCTGGTCCTCGAGCAGAGCGATTGCCGCCACCTGGGCCCCGCCGCCGACGGTGCGCGAGAGCGCGCCCGCCAGCTGGCGGGCGGCGCGCACACCGTCAGGGCTTTTCGGCGCGGTGAGCACCAGATACGGGCTGCGGCCGCCCTCGGGCCTCCAGCGCGTATCTCGCGGCACTTCTTCGGCGCACCCGCACCACGCGGCCAGGGTGGTTGCTCCGGACTCCGGCACGGCGGCCATCACCTGAAACAGCGGCGGCATGGGCTCGGGGTCGGCGTCGGGCTCGGGGTCGGCGGCCGCGCCGGAATCCGCGGCGGCCTGTTTCTGGCCGGTGGTCTTGATCAGGCTCGGGCCCAGCACTGCGGCGGCGCTGTCCGCGTCGGCGGCGGGCGCGGTGTCGGCGGGGGCCTGGCCCTCGTCGTCGTCCTGGTCCTCGGGCAGCGGTTCGGGCTCGATGACGGGCCGAACTACGGGTTCGTCCTTGCGGCGAATGATGCTGGTCATTGCTTGCTGACCTCCTTGACCTGGGCGGGCGCGGCGATGAGCACCGGGGAACCGATGTGCAGCAGGGCTCCGGCCGGGCTGGCGGGGTCGGTGGCGACCACGCGGGCGGCGATGGAATCGGCACCGTCGGCAAGCCACACCAGGGCCGTGGTCTTGGTCGGGGCCGGGGGCTGGGGCTGGCCGTTGGTGGTCAACCGCACGTCGCCGGGGGTGTCGGTCTTGGGATTGCTCTTAAGCTCCGGCGCCCCAACCGGATTGATGATGTTGCCGTCCTTGTCGCGCTCGTAGCGGGCGTTCACCACCGGCGCGGGCTTGGCGCTCGTGCTGGTCACGGTGGTGGCCTTCGCGGTGGTGGTGGGCGGGTTCTTCTTCGCGGCTTCCTTGTCGGCGGCCTTCTTCAGATCCCGTGCGGCGGCGATGATCCAATCCGCGGTGATGTCCAGCGGCGTGGAACCGTCGGTGCTCACGCGGGCCGTGCGGTAGCCGCCGTGGGTGGCCTGCTGGTTCCACAGCCGCGAGTCCAAAAGCACCTGCGGCAGATCCGCGTTCGCCTTCACCTCGTTGATGAGCAAGTCAAAGATGCTGCTCACCTTCTTCTCGGCGGACTGCGGCGGAATGATGTTCAGCGCGGCCGTGGCGGTGTTGCCCACCACCGAAATCAGCGAGGACAGCAGGCCGGGCGCGGCGCTGGCGGCACCGGTGAGCGCGCCCGTGCCGGCTGCCGCTAGCGCGACTTCCGGGCCCAGCAGGGCGCTTTGGGCGGCGTTGGTGGCCGCGCCGGTCGCGGCGCTGCTGGCGATGGACACCCCGGCGTTGATCAGGCTCGACAGGGTGCCGGTGTTGAACACCGACCCGATGAACGTCGTCATGGACGACATGAGCATCTGGCCCGTCTTCAGCAGGCCGACAAGGGGATTGGTTTGGGTGTCGGCGTTGCGCGGGTCGGCGGCGGACTCGAGGCGCTGGGAAATCGAGGCGTTGCCGTCGAAATACACGTCCGAAAGGTTCTTGCCCTTCACGTCGTTGGTCATGAACGTGGCCAGGCCGGTTCCCAGGGTGTTGGCGGTCGCCGCCGCCAGCGACGTGACCACGCCGAACGGGTCGTGCGTGAAATCGAGGGAGCTTTGCCCCGCGATCTGAAGCGCGACCTTCGCCAGGCTGATGGACTTGGGCGCGGAGCACGACAGATCGCCGTCTAGGCACCACTGCGCTACCCGGCCGTCCAAAAGGCCGAAGCTCGAGGCGATGTCACGCGACGGGCCGATGCCTTGGCCCTTCGGGGAGCTGTAGAGGTCGGGGAACTTCGTTGCGCTCGGCTTGGTCTTCTTGTCGGTGCCCGGCCACGGGTCCGGGCCCACCTGCCCGGACCGGCCGGGGAACAGGGTGGCATTGTCGCTGCGCGTCGGATCGCCGAATGTGGCGACCAAGGCGATATCGCCCGCGGTGATGGTGCCCGCTTTCCCGGCCCCGATCTGCTGGGCCAGCATCGACACGACGTGTCCGCCCTGCGAGTAGCCCAGCAGCACGAGTTTCGTTGTGGGGCACTGGTACAGCACGCGCGAGGCCACCTGTGTGAGCCGGTTGTAGCCGTCGGTCACGCTGGTCTTGTACGCGGTCGAGAGGCCCTGGTACCCGAAATCGGCCGGGTAGGCGATGTAGGTCCGCTCGACGCGCAGGCCCTCGGCCTCGGCGGCGTTGATCACCGGCAGGACGGCGGCCGACAGTTCGCCTTTGTCGTCGTCGCTGGGGGCGTCCACGCTGGTTTCGGTGGTGCCTGCCACGGCGAGCACGTGGATATCCGGGCAGGTGCTCGCGGCGTCGTCGGCGGCCGCCGACGGGGCGACGGCCACGACGGTGGCGGCGGCGATGGCCGCGCAGATGCCGGTCAGAGCGGTGGAACGCACCGCGCCCGCTCTCATGCGTGCGCCTCGTCGGTGGCGGCCTGGCCCTCGACCAGCGCGGAGAGATCGGCCTCTTTCCAGTCCTGGAATCCGGGGGTCTCGCACCATTCGACGGCGGCGGGCGGGTTGGCCGGATCGTCGTTGATCTCGATATCCAGCAGCAGCCGCCACGCGGTTGCCTCGCGGATGAGGTACGCGGTATCGACGTGCGGATTGGTCAAGGTGAGGTGCAGCCGGGCAAGCTCGGCCTTGGCCGCTGTGCGCGCCTTCGACGCCAGAAAGATGGCCTTGCTCGCGGCGGACAGGTCGGCGCTGACCTGATTTCCCTTGTGGTAGTGGCGGTCTCGATCGTGGAACGTGCCGTACCACAACACGGTGCCCTCGGCGTCGCACACCGCGTAGGAGTTCACCGCGTCGGCACCGGCGGCCGACAGGCGGATGACGGGCACGCCTTCGGCGGCGTCGGCGTTCAGCTCGGAGAGCCGCTGGCGGGTGACCTGCTCGCGAATCGCGTCGTAGTCCACGCCGATCTTGCGGAACTCGTGCTTGACGGCGGAGAACTGGGTTCCGTTGAACCCGTGGTCTTTTGCCCACCCGTACAGCTGGGCGTGTGTGGTCATCGCCTTCAGCTGCTCGGCGTCGGCGGTGACGGCCTCGGTGATGGTGGCCCATGTGGCGCTGGTGGTCATGAGGGGTGGCCTTCCTAGGCGGGTTTGTCTTCGATGCGGACGACTCGGAAACCGCCGTCGCCGGGGGCCACGGTGATGACCATGAGCCAGGACACGGGCGCGGCTGTTTGGTTGGGCTGGTAGCGAACTGAGGTTTCGAATCGGTTCTCACCGGCCGGGGTGACCGACACGCACCACTGCGCGTTTGCGGGAACGGACGCGATGCCGTCGGCCACCTGCGCCGGGCCGGGGACGCCAGGCCCGTTGTCGGTGACCTCCATGACGGCGGCCGGATCTCGCCGGGCGAAATACCGGTACTCGTACTCGGCAATCGCGCCCTCACCAGTGGCGCGGTCGCCGCCGGTGTTGCTCACCAGGGCCCCGCCGACCCGGCCAGGGGTGCAAAAGGCCGGCGGGGTGTTCGTGGTGGACGTGGCCGAATTCGGGCCGGTCGCGGGCGCAGTGGTCACGATCTTGTAGGGGTGGGCGCTGTTGGTTCCGCCGGAGCGGTTCGACAGGCCCACCACCACGCCTACGGCGGTGACCACGGCGATTGCGGCCACACCGCCCACCAGCACCCGGCGGCCGGGGCCCTGACGGGCTCCCTTCGCCGCCGGGGTTGCCTTGCTGGTGTTCGGCGTGGGCCGACGCAGTTTGCGACGGCGTGTGTCGGTGCTGGTAGGTGCAGGGACGGCAGCGTTTTCGAGCCACTGCCGCCACCGATCAGATTCTTGGACCACTGCGGCCCCTCCCCTCGAATCGAACTAGACGGCCGGGACGCCCGGCAGCAGGCCCGCCAGCCCCGGAACGGCGGCGGTGATCTGGTCGCGAACCTGGTCGGCCTGCTGCTGAGCCCATGCGTTGACACCGGCGGTAGCGGCCGCGACATCGAACGTTGCGGCGGGCTGCTCGGGCATCGGCGCGGGAATCGGGGCCGCGACCGGCGCGGCCTCGGGCTTGATCTCCGGCGGCAGCGGATCGGACGGCATCACCGGGTTGCCGGGCCCGCCCGACAGGGCAGCACCGGCAACACCGCCGATCGCACCGCCGATCACGGCCCCGGTGGCACCGCCCAGCACGGCACCCGCCCCGCCGACGGCGGCCGCGCCGATGGCCGCACCGATCGCGGTACCGGCGATTCCCGTCGTGACACCGGCCGGTAGCAAGATCCCTGCCGACGCGACCGTTTCGGCGACTCCTGCGGCGGCACCGGCGATTCCGCCGATGGTGCCGCCCGCGAGCGCTCCGACCACGGCGGCGGGCACGCCGACCACCACCGCGCCCGTGGTGCCGCCGATGACGACACCGGCGGCCGCGCCGCTGGTGGTACCGGCGGCCGCGCGCGATGCCTGATCCTCCGGCATTCCGGCGGAGGTGTAGACGTTGTTCACCACCGAATTGCCGTAGTCCAACCAGCGGTTAGCCCAGTCGGCGACATCGCGCGGAACGAAGTCCGGGCGGGGGATCGTGGCGATACCCGAACCGAGCAGATCCGGCGATGTGGGCGGCAGGATCACCGGTTCGAGCGTGGGCGGCGCGGCCGGGGTCTCGGGCGAAACGTTCTGCCCGCCACCGTTGTTCGTGCCTCCACCGTTGGACGGCGGGGTCTGACGCCACACGGTCGCGGGCGGGGCCTGCGGCAGCGTGTTCAGGCCGGGGGTGGTCTGTTCCACCGGCGGCGGCGCGGGCTGGGTAGCCTGCGGTGAGGGGCTGGTACGCGGTACCTGCGGGCTCGGCGTCACCGGGTCCGCGGTGGCGACTCCGGCGACCATGCACACCGTGCACGCTGCGCCGACGCTCGCCGTTGCGATCTTCTTGTACATTTCCTAGTTCCCTTCTTGGACAACAGAAATCGAGACAGTTGGATCGGGGGTCATATGGTTCGGAAGGCCATGAACCGGGCCACCGCGCCCTCGTGGACGAGGTAGAACAGGCCGGTGTGCAGCTGGCGAACCTGCTGCGGGCTGACGGCGAATGTGTGCTGAGCGCGGGCGGAGTTGATGCCGTGGCCGTAGGGGTCGCCTGCGGCCTCGAGCTGCACGCGGGTACCGGCGGATTCGGTCACGGTGTCGGGCAGCGCGGAGCGGCCCAGCACGACGGCGGTTCCCGCACCGAGCATCCGGCGCTGCATCTCCTTATCGAGGCTGAAGCCTTCGACGGTCTGACCGGCCAGGATCAGACCCACATCGGCGGCGCGGGCGGTCTCGAAGATCCGAACGGCCTCGTCGGCAGCGTCGGTCTCGGGCTCCACCATTTGCGGGAACTCGTCAATGGTCACGGCAAGCGGGTGCAGCGTCGTTCCGGCTTTGCTCTGCTCGGAGCGCTGGGCCAGTAGCTCGCGCAGATCGCGCAGCATGAGATTGGCTAGGAGGCGTTCCGCCGGACGTACCGGGAGCAGGGAAACGATGGTCGCCGAACCCTGTGGGAGCTTCGTAAAGCTCCATCCCTCACCGGTTTTCGGCAGCAGGCGGCGCAGCGGCGCGAACATCGCTTCTACGTCCTGGGCCACGCTCTTGGCCTCGGTGTCGCCGTGGCGGTCGGCCTCGGTGATCGGCCCGGCCAGCTGCGCGCCGAGATGGGCCACCGGATCGGCCAGGCGCTCGGTCAGCTCATCCAGCGACTTGACCAGCGGTTTGGTACCGCGCCCGTCAATGATGATGTCGAGCACGCGACGCAACCGCTTGGTGTAGTAGTCGGTGCTCTGCGTCTTGGGCGCGATGAACATCAGCCGGTCAAGCAGCTCATCGCGGGTGGTGTCGAAGAAATCCCACCCGCCGCGTTCGACCCTGACCAGCTGTTCCGCGCCGACGTAATCGCGCTGGGCGCGGGCATCGGCGGCGAACCGCTCGGCGTCCTCGGCAATGCCCTTCAGGTCGATAAGAACCGTGGTCATGCCCATGCGGTTCTGGGCCGCGTGGATGCCCGCCAGGAACTCGGTCTTACCGACACCGGACCCGGCGAACACCTGAATGCGCTGCTGACCGGCGGATGCGGGCACTAGAAGCAGATCGCAGTTCGCGGCGGTGAACTGCGCCGACCGGCGGCGGTCGGTCATCGAATCGTCGGGCATGAGGATGCCGACGCCGTAGCGAACGTCCTTGCCGATCTCGACGGGAATCGGCGCAGTCATCACGCGGACCGGATCGACTACCGACAGTCCTACGGTGTCCTCGTTGAGCGAGACGCCGACAGAGCGGGCTACCTGCTCGTCGTCGGCCTCGGTCATCGCCACGATGGATTGGGCGTTCACCAGGACATCGCGGGCGCGGCCTTCGATGAGTTCGCGGCGCAGCAGGCGGCGGCCGATGAGGAACGCGCCCGGCGCCCCAACCGCGCCCACGGCGGCCGACGCGACCAGCCATGACCACAGCTCGACCGGGGCCGCGTTGTGGGTCATGCGGACCATCGCCGAGACGGTGAACCCTACGACCAGGGCGAACGACAGGCCGGACGCGACCATGAGCGGCCAGCGTTCGGGCGTGAGCCACAGCCAGAATCGGCGGTGCTTCGAGGCGGCGTATCCGCGGTTGCCGATGGCGAACCCGATGCACAGCGGAATCAGGCCCGGTGCGGCTGCTGCGGCGACGACCAGGCCGAGCGCGCCGACCGCGATTGCGGCCGGTGGTTCGCCGTTTTTGGCGGTCTTGTTCGCCCCGGCGGCGGTAAGTGGATTCGTCATCGCTTCCCCCGCCGGCCGAAGGTCAGCAGGTAAAGCGACAGCGAAGGATCTACCCTGGACATGCAGGACTCCCCTTGTAAGTGGTTCTGCTTTTCCTCCGGCGCGGTGGCTGCCGCATTGCCGGAGGAACTTCTCTCGTCTTCCCCTGGGTGGCTGCCCGGGGGAAGACGCTTATGGATGCCCGGTTGACCGGGCGGATCTCTCTTTCTCGGTGTGCGGCTCCCCTTGTGCTGTCGTTGCGGTGTCCAATCTATACCGTCAAGCTATACAGTCAAGACGTGTGATCAATTGAGGAGGTAGGGCATCGTGTCTGCCCATGAAGCGAGACGCAAGGTGAGCCGTCGCATCCTGCGCGGCTTCGACCCCGATCGACTCGGGGCCGCCATAGAGGACACCGGGCTTTCGGTCCCGACGCTCGCGCGCCTGGCCGATGTATCGCGCCAGACCCTCGGCAACTGGATCTCCGGAACTACGTCCCCCTCCGTTGATCGACTCCGCCAGCTGCTCGCCGTGCTCGCCAAAGAGCAGCGGGCCCGCGGCTTGCCGGTGACCGGCGTTGAAGATGTCTACGAGTTCGACCGGGAACACCCGATGCTGTCCGACCTGCGCATTCGGGCGCTGCTGACTCAGCCGGAACTCGGCAAGGCTGCGGGCCTGCCGACCAGCGTCGTGCAGGCCCTCGAGGGCGGTAACGCCCGGTTGATGCCCCACCACATTCCGAAGCTGGCGGCCGCGCTGGGCGTGAGCGCCGAACAGGTCGAACAGGCCCACCACAACACCCGATACCGGGACGCGGGCGCACCCTCGTAGCACTTCCGTTGCGGCACATGCCTTTAGCCCCGCGCGGAATGCTCCGCCGGGGCTGTGGATGTGGGAAAGAGTGATACTCAACGCCTGGTCTCCAACTTCTACGCAACCGAAAGCAGACCCACCACCGTGGCGGGCCGACTGCTTCCGGCTGGGAAAGTTCACCGACCGGGCGTACGCACCTTGGCGTAAAACGCCAACCGCAAGGCCGACGATAGCAGGGCAACATATGCCCGGCAAAGCGGGTTTTTTGGCTATAACTGTGTCCGCCATCACAGTGGCTATCCAGCGGCATACGCCACACAAACGACCAGTTCGGGGGGCGCTTATGCTGGCTGGCATGGCTCTTCCAGGGGAATGGATCGGGATAGACATCATCGGTACGCAGCTGGGCGGGGAAGTCTTCGTGCACAGCTTCGCGGGCGAACGGGTGGCGCGGCCGCTGGCCCGTGTGCGTCAGAAACTCGGATACGACCACAAGGGCGAACAGGTCGTTACCGCCATCGTGGCGGCCAAGCTCGAGGGCAGGGAACTTCCCGCAATTCCGGGGCTGCACGTCGAAACGCACCAGATCGACGGTTCCGACGGAACACCTATCGGGCTGATCTGCTGGATTGCGAACACCCCGCCGACCAAGGACCGCCCGACCTATAACGGCTGGGTGCTGGACATGGCGGCCATGACCACCCGGACCAGCGGTGATGATCCGAGCCTGATCGGCGACGGCCGCGAGGCGGGCGAAGAACGGCACGTGCAATTCCTGTTCACGTTCCTGTGCCCGGAGGATGCCTGGGGCATGTGCGGGGGCTACTACGACGCTCTGACCGGCGATGACGGGCTGTTGATCGACTCGTATTGGTCGCTGCGCACCGCCGATCCGTGGACGCACATGTGGTCCAGCTGCCGCCTGCGCGTCTCCGATGAGGGCGCGCGCACCCTCTACGGCCTGACCATGGTCCTGAAGGAACGCAAGGACTTCGAATCGAACATCACGTCACTGGTGCGATTCACCAAGGCCACAATGCTGCTGGTCGAGAAGAAGAACCGTATCCCGCTCACCACCGTGGGGCGGCTGGCTCCCCTCGGCGAAGCGCGGATCTCGCAGGTACTCGAGCAAGTAGACCTCGATCACCTCGGTTCGCCCGATTCCGGTGATGGCGTGGAACAGGCGGTCACCATCGACGGACAGCCTTTCACCGCAACGAAATTCGCGCTGCACTCCGCACAGGAGAAGCACGGCGACCCGGTTGCAATCATCCTTCTGACCGAAGACACGGCGGCGGCCTGAACCCCCGCCCGCCCCTAGAACCCCTACGTACGCAACAACTTTGGAGGTAACTACTCGTGCGTGTCCTAGTCACCGGAGCCAACCGGGGTATCGGAGCGGCCATTGCCAGCTACCTAGTGAAGGAGGGGCATACGGTGTGGGGCACGCATCGCGGGTCGGAAGTCCCGGCGGGTGTGCGCGGCGTGGAAATGGATGTCACGGACGTGGATTCGGTGGATGCCGCGTTCTCGCATATCGAGGCTGAGGACGGCCCGGTAGAGGGCCTGGTAGCCAATGCGGGCATCACGGCGGACACCCTGTTGCCGCGCATGGATGAAGAGAAGTTCACGCGGGTGATCGACACCAACCTGACCGGCGTCTACCGCGTCATCCACCGTGCGAGCCGCCCCATGCTGATGCTCAAGAACAACAAGAAGCAGCCGGGCCGGATCGTCATCATCGGGTCGGCCTCGGGCCTCGGCGGTATGCCGGGCCAGGTGAACTACACCGCTGCCAAGGCTGGCGTGATCGGCATCGCCCGCTCAGTGGCGCGTGAGTACGGTTCGCGCGGCATCACGGCCAACGTGGTAGCCCCCGGCTTCACCAAGACCGATATGTCGGCCGTGGTGAGCGACAGTGTTGTTGAACAGGCTTTGGCGGCAACGCCGTTGAAGCGCTTCGGCGAGCCGGAGGAGATCGCGGCCGCCGTCGCGTTCTTCCTGAGCCCCGGCGCGGCGTTCATCACGGGCCAGGTGCTCAACGTGGATGGCGGAATCGCGATGGGCCACTAGCCCGCGGCTGCTCCGGCCTGGCAAGCAGCGATGCCAGCCAGGCGGGCAGATCCGCAATCGGGCAGTTCCGGGCCAGGACGTAGGGCCCGGCCTGCACCACCGAACCGGGGGCCAGCAGGTAGCCGCCGAGTCGGCGGCCGGGGCCTCGGGTGTCGATTCCCGGCCCCAGGCCGGCGGTCCCGCCGGAGGTGCTGAACACCTCGAGATCGGCCGGGACACGGAAATACAGGTGCAATCCGGCGCGGGGGGTACCCGTGGTCAGGGTGACCGGCCACGGCTGCCCCTGACGGGCACACAGGGCCCCGAAACCGGCTACCCCGTCCGCGTCGTCCCCGTGGCGGTCCAGATCCAGCCCGACCACTGCCGACGCTCGGCACCCGACCCCCAGATTGCAACCCGCTGCCAGCCAGCGCCGAACCTGCTCGGGGTCGGTGGTGGTGCGCTGCTGCCAGCCGGGGCCCGCGCGTTTCTCGCCCGGCGGCAGATCGAACACGGCCAGGCCGTGACCGATCGCCGCCAGCGCCAACGGGATTCGGTCATTCATAGCAGTTGCACTGATAGTCGTCGGTGGCTCCGCATTCCCCGCATATCTCTTCGGGCTCGCCGTCGTCCATGGCGTATTCGTGGTGCCGCCAGCCGGAGCACCGGCCGTTGTAGCAGCCGCACCCTGGGCATTCCGGACAGACCATGCCCACGGTCCAACCGCATTTGCCGCACAGCAGCTGATTGCGGGGGTCGTCGTAGATCTCCTGGGCTTCCTCCCAGCTCAGCTCGTCGGATTCCATGATCTTGTGAATGATCTGGGCGTCCTCGCGGGCCTGCTGGTAGGACCGGCCTGTGTGCTTCGCGCGGCGGCGCGCGGCGCGGGTCAGGGCGCGGGAATCTTGCGGCATATCGGCCTCACTCTCTGCGGGTGAGGGTCGCCACGCCGAACCTCACCGGCACGTAAACCGATGCCAGGCAAAAGGATTGGGGAGAGCCGCGCGGAGTCTGGGACATCTTCTGTCCGGCGATGTGGTGCGCTCCGCGTGGGGGGCGCGTCACCGAACGGGCTGGGGGCTCAACAGCCGAACCCACCATAACCGAACCCACCGACAACCGGCGGCCGCGCCCGGCCGCTGCCGCGAATGCGACTGACCGGGCCCCGGAATCCGCGGGCCCGGTCAGTCGGGTGGCGCACTTGCTTACTCGTGCTCTGGGTGTGATTTCCGGGTCTGCCGCGCGCATACGCCTGTACGCAAGCCTCACCGCAGAACACGCGGCCGTCGAACGTGCGCAAGGTCGGCGGCTCGGCTTCCTCTCCGCACCAGTCGCACCACTTCGGTTCGGCGGCTCTGGTCATGACTAGATCACCTATCCGGCCGACTGCTCTCGGTACTGGGCGAAGTACTCGCCCAGCATCTCGTTCTCTTCGAATCCCAAGACGGTGGCGGCTACGTCCGCCGCGCTGAACCAGCGCAATTCCTGCCCCTCGGTCAGCGTGATCTCGTCCAAATCGAGGTCAAGACGGGTGCGGAAGGTGTGTTCGAGCAGGCCCCAGTGACGCGCGCGCGTGCAATGGTGCTCGACCTCGGCGGGGTCCAGGACCACGCCGATTTCCTCCTTGATCTCGCGAATGACGTTCTCCAGCGGAGATTCGCCGGGTTCGCGGACACCGCCCAGTAGGGCCCACATGTTCGGGCAGGGGATTTCGGGTTTGTCGTCGCGCAGGAACAGCAGGATCTCGCCGCCTGCGTTGCGGATGATGATGTTCGAGCCCTCTTGGGTGATCGGCATTCGGCTGCTCCTCGGCGGCTAGAGGGGTTTGACTACGCGCGCAGGATTGCCCGCGGCGAATACCTTTTCGGGAAGATCGCGGGTCACAACGCTGCCCGCGCCCACCACGGTGTTCGCGGCGATAGTGACGCCGGGGCAGACGATGACGCCAGCACCGAGCCAGACGTTGTTTCCGATCGTGACCGGGGCGGCGGTTTCCCAACGGGCGCGGCGTAGTTCGTGATCGGTCATCGGGTGCAGGGCGGTGAGTATCTGGGAGCGGGGTCCGATCGAGACATCATCGCCGATGGTGATCGCCGCGCCGTCCATGGCGATCACGTCGTAGTTCAGAAAGCTGTTCTGCCCCAGCTGGATCAGGTGGCCGTAGTCGCATTGAAAGCGCGGCATGATCCAGGAACCTTCGCCGATGCTGCCTAGCAACTCCTCGAGGATGCTGAGGCGCTGGAGGTCGTCCCCCGCGCCGGTGGCGTTGAACTTGTCGAGTAGCTGCTGACAGTGCAGTCGTTCGGCGACAAGTTCAGGATCATCACAGCGGTAGAGATCGCCGCTCAACATGCGGTTCTTCTGCTCACCCATTCCAAACCATCCTGCGGCGCGGGGCCCGTCTCCGGGGCGCGGGCCTGGCGTCTCCAGACCCGCGCATTGCTCAGCTGGCCGGCGTCGGCTGCTACGCCTCGCCCAGCTCGGCGAGGTGGCGAGACTCCTCGAAGAACTCTTCGATCACCTGGTTATCGGCGTAGGCGAGCCGGGTTGCGGCCGCTTCGTCGCGGGTGAACCACTTCAGCCGTTGCCCCTCGGTCAGGGTGATGGCCTCGATGTCGAGTTCGATGCGGGTGGCGTAGCTGTGTTCGATCCCAAAGTCCCGTTCGTGGGTCATCGCATGAACTACCCGGTTCGGGTCCAATGCGATGTCCATTTCTTCCTTGATCTCCCGAATCACGCAGTCGTGCGGGGTTTCCCCGGCCTCGAGCATCCCGCCGGGGATGGCCCACATGTTCGGATACGGGATGTGCGGGAAGTCGTCACGCAGGTACATCAACACCTCATCGTGGGCGTTGATCATGAGAATCTGGGTGCCTTCGCGTGCCATGGGGCTGGGCCTTTCTAGCGGTGGTAGGCGGTGGCTAGCTTGGTAACCGCGGCGATGACGTCGCTGATGTCGGCCTCGGTCATCTTCGGGTACAGCGGCAACGACACGATTCGCTCGGATGCCTCCCGCGCACGGGGCAAGGCGTCCGGAGCGAGGTCGTGAACCCGCTGATAGTACGGCTGGAGGTGCAGCGAGACGAAGTGAATCCCGGTGCTGATTCCCTCGGCGCGCAGCGCGGCCACGAACTCGTCTCGGGTGACGGTCAGCCGGTCAAGATCCAGCCGGATCACGTAGAGGTGGTGGGCGTGGTCGATACCGGGCCGGGTCAACAGGGGTTCGATTCCGGGGAGATCGGCGAATGCCTCGTCATAGAGGTGGGCGTAGCGGGAGCGGGTCATGATGAATCCGGCCAAGCGCGGAAGCTGGTGCAGGCCAAGCGATGCCGTGATATCGGGCATGTTGTATTTGTAGCCGGGCTCGTACAGCTGCCAGTGCGGGGAACCGGTCACAGTGTGGCGCTTCCATGCGTCCTTGCTGATGCCGTGCATACTCAGCGACCGCGCCCGGTCGGCAAGGGCTTCATCGTCGGTCACGAGCATTCCGCCCTCGCCGCACGCGAGGTTCTTGGTCGCGTAGAACGAAAACGCTGCGGCCGTCGACAATTCACCGATCCGGCGGTTGTGGTAGCGCGCGCCAAGGGCGTGGGCGGCGTCCTCGAGGACGGTCAGCCGGTGGGCGGCGGCTACAGCGGTGATGGCGTCCATGTCGCAGGGCTGCCCAGCCATGTGCACGGGCACAATCGCTTTCGTGCGCGCCGTCACGGCGGCCTCGATCGCGGACGGGTCGATATTGAGCGTGTCCGGGTCGATATCGGCGAACACCGGCCGCGCCCCGAGATGAACGATCACGTTCGCCGTGGCGGGCCACGTGATCGGGCTGGTAATCACCTCGTCACCGGGCCCGATTCCGGCGGCCGCCAACCCGACGTGCAGGGCCCCCGTGCATGAGTTCGTGGCGACCGCGAACCTGGCGCCCACGTAATCGGCAATCATTCGTTCGAATCGCTTGGATTTCGGTCCGGTCGTCAGCCAGCCCGACCGCAGGGTATCGAGAACTTCGGTTTCCTCGGCCTCGCCGAGCAGCGGCAGCGCGAACGGCAACGCCTCCGCGCGTACCGGCTGGCCGCCGCAGACTGCCGGCGTCACCAACAGCCGTTCCATGGTGTCGGCCGCCGAGAACTGTGGGGTGCTCATCTCGGCGAGCCGACCGGGTTCGAGCAGGTAGCGGTGTACCTCGTCGATCGCGTCGGCGACTCGGCGGGCCGGGGCGAACCCCGTATCGTCGTGCAGCCGTTGGCCGTTCACGCGGTAGCTGATCGCGTCGTCCTGGCTCTCGCGGGTGCGAACCTCGATGCCGTCGAGATGCTTGGCGACCAGTTCGGCGATTTCACTCACCCGCAGGTTCTCGCCGACCACGTTGTACACCGGGTGCGTGAGCTGGCCGGGCTCGGCCTCGAGGCAGGCCAGGAACGCGGCCGCCGCGTCGGCGACGTGCAGCAGCGGCCGCCACTGCTCGCCGCCGTTCACCACGATTTCGCGATGTGCGACCGCGCTGTAGGTCATCGCGTGCACCACCAGATCCCGCCGCATCCGCGGTGACAACCCGCACAAGGTACCCAGCCGCAGCGCGACCGGTTCGAACCCGTCGGCGCGCTGCGCCAAGATGGCGTGCTCGGCGGCCAGCTTCGATTCCGAATAGGCCGACCGGGGCGCAACGGTGCTGGTTTCGTCCATCACCTGAGCGGCACCGCCGTAGACACCGCAGGTGGAGGCGAACACGAACCGTCGCGCCCCGCCCTCCCGCGCGGCGGCCGCCAGGCGCTCGGCGGCCAGCTCGTTCACTTCTCGTGTCCAGCGCTCATTGAGCGCGGCGGCCGGGTCGTTGCTCACCGCTGCCAGCGCCACCACCGACCCGATGCCGTCGAACACCGCCGGGTCGAGGTGGCGGACATCGGCGCGCACGATCTCGAGCTGAGGGTGTTCGGGCAGGACATCCCCGCTGTAGAAGGCGTCCACCGCGACTACGCGATGCCCGCGCAACAACAGCTGTTGCACCAGCACCGACCCGAGATAGCCGCCCGCACCGGTGACCAGAGTTGCGTTCATGACCAGCTTCCCTTCACCCATGGTCGCGACCGCAGCCGGTCACGGCGTTTGGGTATCATTCATCTTTGAATTGACAATCAGCACAGTGGTTTTCAGCACACGATGGTGTGCAGGGGAGAACACGAAGACGGGCCACTACTCGGCTGATGAGATCGGCATCGGTGCACCGGATGAGTTCGCCGGGCTGATACGAGCCGGGGGAGCGCACAGGTAGCGGTGGTCTATGACTAGCGATCACGTGGGTTCCTCTGGAGGGTCGGGCAGCGGCCCGAACAGTTGGTGGCAGGGCAGCAGGCGCATACTCGCCGTCACTGCACGGTCCAGCCGGACCACAGCCCGGCCGTGCCGCGCGATCATCTCGGCGCAGAACCTGCGGGCGGCGGACTCCTCCGCGCGGTAATGCAATGGCGGCAAGGCGGGGATTTCGAAGAACTCCACGGTCACGTGCATCTGCATGTCCGCTGTCTCCTCTCGCCTCGCCGCCGCGCTCAGTCGTCTTGTGTTTCGGCTGAGACGTAGGCGTGAGCGGCCAGGAAACGCCTGCACTGCGGACCATGGGCGGCATGTAGCCGCAGCACCGCGTACGCCTCGTCTGCGTGCCCGAAACCGATCGGGTCGGACGTGCAATCGCGGTGGGTGACCTCGCACAGCGACATATCCAATTTCCGCACCTCGCCTCCGTGCCTTTCGGTTCGTGAGTGGGTCAAGGGTGCGCGTCGCAGATTGCGCGGTTCCAGTGCAGAAGACCGCAAAAGTGCGTAATTTCGCCTGCACATCGACCATGTGCAAGGGGAGCAGACCTATGGTTGAGATCGCTTGGACAGCACGGGAAATCAAAGCCCTGCGGGCGGCGTTGAAACTCAGTGCGCTGGAGTTCTCCCGTGCCCTGAAGGTGCGAGAGCGAACCGTAGCGGGTTGGGAGACAGGGAAAACCAAGCGGCCGCGCGCTGCCAGTCTGCGGCTACTGGATGATCTTTTGGACTCGGCCGATTCGTGCCAGGTCGAAAGGTTCGAGGTAGCCATAGGTCTGCGGCGCGAGCCGGACCGTGTGTTTCCACGGCCCGTTACGCTGGCGAACGACATCGGCCGGGCCCTTGTGCCCGACAACAACGGTGCCGAACAAGCAGATCAGGTCTGGGTACCCGCCCGGACCGCCGATGGAGAGGTCGTACTCGTGTCGCTCCCGCGCCGCAGCATCGTCGCTGGAATCGGGGTGGCGGGCTTGGCCGCGGCGGTGGGAGTCCTACCCACGGCCGCGCTGGCCACTACGCCCGATATCGACCATGTAGAGCACTTCCGCACACTGCGCCTGGCGTTGATCGAGAGCGACAACCTTCACGGGGCCGGCGCGGTCACCTCGCTCATAGAACAGAGCATCGACAGAATGGGGCAGCTGCGCCGCGCTGGCATCGGCGACGCGGTAGGGATGCAGCGAATGCGGGTGCTGTATGCCGAGCTGGCGGCCTGGCTGTATCAGGATCGCCGGATGTGGGAGCACGCCCAGCACTGGACCGACCGCGCATTGACCTGGTCGCATCAACTCGGCGACGACTATTCGATTGCGGCCACGCTGATCAGGAAAGCGCACATCGCCAACGACCAGGGCGACGGTGCCGAGGCAATAGAGCTGGCGTACGCCGCAGAGCGGGCGGCACCTGCCGGTACCCGATTCGCCGCTGTCGCGGCCACGTTCGCCGGTTACGGGTCGGCGTTGATCGGCGACGCGGCCGCGAGTGATGCATGGTTCGACCGCGCCCGCGCTCTGGCCGACGATGCCGACACTGATCCGTCGTGGGGGTTCTTCCTTGATCACACCTATATCGACGTGCATCAGGCACAAGGGCGGGTCAAGCTTGGCGACTACAAAGGCGCTACCCGACAGTTCGATTCAGCGATCCACGACATGCGCGCGGGCTACACCCGCGACCAGGCGGTATACATCGCCCGCCAAGCCATCGCTCACGCCAAGGCCGGGGACGCGGAACCGGCCGCAAAGCTGGCTACGGCGGCAATGCGGGTCGGCGTCAATACCGGGTCTGAGCGAATCTTGCACAACGTGCGCGATCTCGATGGATTGCTCGGCTCCAGCTCTCACGCCGAGGTAGCGGAGTTCCGGGACGCGGGTCGGCGTTGGGCGGTGCTCGCGTGAGCGCGCGCCCCTTCGTGCTGGTGTCAGCTGCGATGAGCCTTGACGGCTACCTTGACGATGCCAGCCCCGAACGCCTGTTGCTGTCCAATGACGCCGATTTCGATCGTGTTGACCAGGTGAGGGCCGATTCGGATGCGATCCTCGTCGGTGCTGGCACGATCCGCGCCGACAATCCCCGACTGATCGTGAAAAGCCCTGTCCGCCAAGCCTTACGGGTCGATTCGGGCCGACCGGCGACACCGTTGAAAGTGACGGTCAGCGCGAGCGGCGATCTGGACCCGGCCGCGAAGTTCTGGCACCACGGCACCGAAGAACAACGGCCGCTGGTCTACACCACCGACACCGGCGCGGTCAAAGCATCTCAACGGCTCGGCGGCCTCGCTGAGACGGTATCTCTCGGTGACACAGTGGATTTCGGTGCTCTGCTCGATGATCTGGGCACAAGGGGAGTCGGCCGCCTGATGGTAGAAGGCGGTAGCCATATCCTGACCGAATTCCTCGCGGCTGGTTTGGCCGATGAGCTACAGATCGCCATCGGGCCCACGCTCGTGGGAGACCAAGCAGCACCGCGCTTTCTCAACCCTGCCCGCTTCCCCGGCGGCCCTACCCACCGGATGCGCCTGCTCGAGGCCACCAGCATCGGCGATGTCGCCCTGTTGCGCTACCAACCATCCAAGGAGTCTCAGTGACCGAGCTTGACCACACGTACTGGATGAACCGAGCAATCGACCTCGCCCGCGAATGCCCTGTAGTAGAGGGCGCGTTCTCTGTCGGCGCGGTGATCGTGTCCGCCGACGGCGAGGAGATCTCGACCGGCTATTCCCGCGAGACCGATCCGAAGATCCACGCCGAAGAATCCGCGCTCGACAAACTCGCCCCGAACGATCCGCGGCTTGCGGCCGCCACGATCTACAGCACCCTCGAGCCCTGTTCGGAGCGCTCCACCAAAACCCGGGTGCCGTGCACCGATCGCATCTTGCAGGCTGGCATCCCCGTGGTAGTGATCGCGTGGCGCGAGCCGAGCACCTTCGTAGAGGACTGCATCGGGGTCGAAAAACTCCAGGAAAAGGGCGTGAAGGTCATCGAGTTGCCCGACCTCGCTGACGCCGCAATGTCGATGAATCGACACCTCGATCTGTCCTGAGTACCGGCGGCCCGGTGTGAGGTGGACGATTCGCAGAGCGGAGCCCGGCGACGGGCTTCGGCTCCGCGCGCTTCGGCTGCGGGCACTGACCGACACGCCGGAAGCCTTCCTAGAAACCTACGACCAGGCGGCGGCCCTCGACTCTGCCGAGTGAGAATCGCGCATCGAACGGTATCGGCGGCCGGGGCACCAACTTCTTGTCGTGGGAGAGGCTGACGGAATTTGGTCCGGCATGGCGGGGGCCTTCGTGGACTCCGAGCGCGACCGCGCAGACCTCACGGTTCCGGTTGGGCCGCATGACCGTTGGGCGATGCTTTGGGGTACACGGTCCCCGCCGAGCGCGGCCAGGGCCTCGCTGCCGAACTGTGCGCTGAAGCGTACAAGTGGGCGGCCGCCGAAGCGCGCGTGAACTGGTTGGGGCTCGACGTGCGGGATTCCAACGCTCGCGCAATCCGGTTCTACCGGCGCGAGGGATTCGAGGTCGCGGCCCGGCGTGATCACCCAGAGTTGGGCGTGACCTCGCTAGTCATGGTGCAGCCGGTCACTATCTGACTTCCTGCCTGTCGGGCTCCCCGCCTATCGTGTGCGGTATCTATCCAGTTGGGGGAAGGGAGGGCGCGGACATGACATCGGTAGCCCTGGCATTGACACCGATCGCACTCATGGGCTCGGTGAGTGGAATCCTGTTGCTGCGCAACGGCCGGGCGGTCCTCGGCCGTCTGCTCCTGGCGCTGCTGGTGGTTCCGCCTATCTTCCTGCTCGCCGATACGGTGACCTCTCACCAGTGGTTCGCGACTGTGTTCGCGGTCTTCGCCCTGGGGATGACCGGGTTCTGCTGGGTCGCTATCCCGAAGGTCGTTTTCCCAGCAAAGAGCATCTGACCGACGGCGGCCGCGGTCGTCATTCGGCCAATCCTCGGCGCTGATCGGTGACACCATCTACGTGTGCATGAACACGACGGGTTCGGGGGGCTGCTCGCCGGTTTGGCCGGCGGTGGCGTGGATGTCGTTCTTCTGGGCCAGCTCGTTGGCGCGGCCTTCGAGGAATGCCCCTCGTGTCAGGAGGCACTGTTAACCCTCGTCGCTGAGGACGCGCCCACCACGGCGCAGCTCGTAGAGCTGGCGTGCGTCGCGGTGCGCGAGACTCTGCGCGGCTATCTCCCGGCGGATCTGGTGGATACCGACGAGACCGATAGCCCGGTGCCGATCGGGTTCCGTCGGCTGGCGCGGGCCTCGCTCGACAGCGACACGGCGACGGTGAACGCATTGTGCGCGGGCCTGGCGGCCACGGAGCGGCACGCGGCCGCACGGACGGCTACCGCGCTGTTCGTCGGCGAGATGCGAGCGGCTGGGCGTGGATGACGTTCGGCGGCAAAGGGTCTAGTCGTCGCCGCGCAGCCCGGCGACTCCGAACATGCTGAACAGATTCACGTCGGCGGCCAGCTGGTCATTCGCCTGTCGCCAGTGCACCGCTTCTACGGTCTCGCGGCCGTGGTCGGCGAACAGCTGATCCAGCACCGCGCTGGCGGTCTCCTGGTCGCCGCCGTGGTGGGCGGCCTGGGCCTTGCGCAACTGGTCCAAAATGGCGCGCTCGGTAGCGGGCTCGATATCGCTCACGCCCCCGATCCTGCCGGATCGGGGCCCTGACCGGGTATTTATCGCCACTCGCGCCCATATGGGCACTAGGGGCCATAGTGGCAACCTGTCACAACCCGATGCCCTTGGTTGCATTGTCGGCCCACCTGTCCACGATGCGCAGGTACTTGTACAGCTCGGCGCTGGTCGGGTTCCAACCACCTTGATCCGCAATGGTTTTCACGTCGTGGCCTGCCTTGCGGGCCTCGGTCGCCAGACCGGCGCGCAAGCTGTGGCCGGTGCGGTACGGGACTCCGGCGGCCTCGGCTGCGCGGGTGACCACCTCGCCACATGCCCGCGGTGACATCCGCGCGTCGGACATGTTGCCGTGACGGTCGATAGGCCGGAACAGCGGCCCGTCGGTCAGCTCGGCGGCCTCGATCCATGTCCGCACCGCGCGGACCGGGCAGGTTCCGGGGTTGGTGCCTCGGTCTACGGCGGCCTCGCGGGCTCCGGTCTTGCCGTAGCGGATGGTGACGGCCAGGCCCTCGGCGTGCTCGACCACATCGGTTACGTCCAGGGCCGCGAGGTTGCTGCGGCGCGCGGCAATGGCGAACCCGAGCAACACGATTGCGCGGTCTCGATGCCCGGCCAGGTTCGGCACGAACGCCGCGCAGATCCGCCGCAGATCCGGCACGGTCGCCGCCGGGGCCTGCCCCCGGCCGCGCGGGGTGTTGGCCTTGGCCAGCTCCAGCCGGTAGTTCGTGAGGGTCTGCCGCGCGGCGCTGATGGTCTGTTTGGGTACCTCGATGCCGTGGTGTTGGCGCAAGGTCATGATGACGCCGTAAAGGCGTCGCTCTGCGGTGTCGGGGGCCAGCTCGTTGCGCTCGTGCCAGGCCATGAACGCCACGAACACGCCCACGTTGGTGACCGTCGGGGGGATCGGCGTCCCGTGCGGATCTTCCTCGGCCAGGCTCGAATTCAGTTCCTCGAGGAATCGCAGCCACGCGCGCCAGTCGGCGCGGTACGCCTCCTCGGTGTTGCGGATCGGGCGGGCGTACTCGGCGGCCGCCGTGTCCAGCAGGGCCAGCCGATCCAGCAACGTGGGATCTGCCAGGGCGCGCGGCGCGGCCGGAACGATATCGGTCACGGCCGGATCATAGGCAGCGGCACCGACGAAAACCCGGTGCAGCGAAGCGGAACCCGGCCTTCGGCCGGCTGCTGCCGGTCTCGGCTTTCCCCTCCTGGGGCGGCGATTGTGACCGGCGTACGCCTGCGCGCAACCCCTTCGCGCCGCTGCGCGGCGGCCCTGCGGGCGGGTGGCGCTCCGCCCTTGGGGTACAGCAGGTTTTAGTCGACAGCTGTCCTACCAAGGGCTTCCTCGTTCATGGCTGAGGCGCGCCGTATCCAGTTCCGTTGCCTACCAACATCATCCAGTCAGGATGAAAAAGCCTCATTGTGCACCCGAGTGCTCCAGGCGATACCGGAGGTTTTCAACGACGCAACAACCTTGGTTCCGATATCCTTGAGACGTCGGTAACGGCCATCTGCCTCACACCCGATGAAGAGACGAATACTTCTGCCAGGTATTTCAATTATCAGGTCACATGAATCGCCGACATCAAGAGCTCGATGGTCACCGATTACCGTTCGGATCCTTATAGAAGTAATGGTGTATATGAATAAGCCTCAAAGGTTTAGTTCATGCACAGCCAGAATTGAGACCGTATGGATAAACCTTGCCGTCGAACCCGTGCAGATACAGCACCCACGGAGCGCCCTCACAGGACTTTTCCGATGCCTCAACAGTGTAAGGCAACGGCCAGCGCCGACCAACCGAATGGGGAGAGCCGTACTTGTCGATCAGCTCGCGGTATCGTTGGCTTCCTTGTGGCGCATCCAGCCGGTCATATCCGGTGTGCTCAAGATGCGGCGGAGGCTGCAACATCCAGTCCCACGATCCGTACTGGGCCCGGTAGATAAGTTCGGCGAGCCCGCCCGCCGCGAGTAGGACGACCACGAAGGCCAGTACCAAAATTCGTGTAGCTGCCTTCGGCATTTAGTCTCCAGGGTAGTTGAGCTGGATCATGTGGTATTTGAGGGGGAAGGACTCAGGACTTCCCAGTTGTAGGGACCAGGGAACCTGAAGGTTGTCGTGCGTGTGGTAGTCGACGACGTCCGCTAGAACGGTTTGACCGTTCGGCATCGTCACTTCCTTCTGTCCAACATAGATCGCAGAGTGGTTGATTTCGCCAGCGTGAGCACCTGAGCTCAGTTCATACTGCACGATATCGCCGGGTTTCAAGCCTGCGTGGGATAGTGCTAGCGGATCGATACCGGTTGTGGTCGCATCAATCTTTCCCGTCTGGACCTCGGTTCCGCTCGGGGTGCCCGGTTTCGGATCAGAGCGCAACAGATAGTCATGTAATTTTGGGGCACTGGTCCACGTCCACGACTCGTCATCGGGAAGGTCGTCGTGGTGGTTGTAATACCACCGCCCCGATTCGTCGTAATGCAGAAATGGAACGCCTCCGTCGCCCTCATCCTTGAAACCGCTGCACGCAAGCACTGGGATATGAAATTTGTACAGTCTTGACTCGGGAAACCCTCGTAGTCGGGGTTGTGGTTGAGCGCCCATTGGTTCGCGTATGCGACGGCAGCGGCGCGGGCGGGAGAGAGTTGGCCGGTCTCCGCAGCGACCATTGCCGAGAGAACCTCAGCAGGAACCAGGTCGGCGAAGGCATCTGAAATGCCTTTCACTGCATCGTTATCGGCGTTGACCGCGGTTGCCAGGCGAGCTTTCATGGCCTGGGTCTCACGATCGCAATCCACTTGCAACGCTGCCAACGCAGTGGCATATTTCGCCGCGTTTCCCTGGACGGATGCCAGCAGCGTACCTTTCGTCTCCTTGGTAATAGTGCAGGTGGCATCGTCAGCCACACTGTATCCCTTGGATTCGGCGGTTTGTTTGCCCGACTGCACCAATGACTTGGCAGTTGAAAGGTTCAGGCTCGCGATCTTGGCGGCGTCACGGCCTTTCTCCAACGCATCCACGATCTTTCGCGCTGAAGCGCTGTCCTGTGTAAAGCGATCTCTCATGGCGTCTCCGCCGATACCGCTGAAGATGTCAGCCGAGTCACCCACCGCACCATTTTGGGTGTCCAGCTTCGTTTCCAACTCGGTTGCCTGCCGGTCCCACTCCTTGGCTTGGGCCGCAAGCAAACCCGGGTTCCAGCTCAACACCTGCGGGACGGTCAACTGGCCGCTCATCGAGCCTTATCCGTCAGCGCGTCGAACGACTGCGCATTCTCCGAATCCTGGCCCTCGAACGTGACGATCCCGTTCGAGATCGTGCTGCCGGTCTGGCTGAAGACGGCACCCGCCGCCTGGATCGCAGTCCCCGCGGCTTTCGCAGCTGCGTGGGCAATTCCGCCTGTTTGTGTGCCAGCAAGCGCGCCGACCAGGCCCTCGACTGCTCCGCCAGACCCGAGTGTGTGCAGGTCCTGGCCGAGAGTGTGCAGACTATCAGCGAGCGTACGACAAGCCTTTTCGTCGATGTGCACGGTTTCGCCCGACCCGAAAACCACTGAGCTCCCCCATCGTTCGACCGGTGTCAGATCACAACAAACAACCTAGATGGTTACCATAGACGTCACATCGTAAGCGAACGATCTTGATGTGAGGAAGCCATGACCGGGATCGATCCCCTCACCCACACCATCGAGCGGCTGCAATCCTCTCTTACACAGACCTCAGCCGCGTCCACGGCTTACAAAGAGGTGACGGTCCAAGTCGGACCGGATGGTTCTCTGCGCTCGATCCAGCTCTCCGATATGGGGCATCGGCTGAGTCCTGATCAACTCACCGAAACCATCATCCGGCTACACGCCCTGGCGCTCGCGCAAGCTCGCACGGCCGTGAACGACGGCGTCGCACAATTGGAAAGCGATCCCCGCGTCATCGCACAAAGGGGTCAACTGATCGACGCCCTCAATCGTCCACCGGCAACGCCAGCGGCTCAGCCGCAACGACGGCCGTCCTTCCCCCGCGCCGAAATACCAAACGATATCGATGACGAGCCCTACGACGTGCGGCAAATCTTCGTCACCGGCTGATCAACTCGCGCAGTCCTTCTCAAGATCATCGATTTGGTACGCAGCGAGTACGCAGCATCGCTCCGCGCGATCACCTTGAGCCCAACGGCCCTGCAGGGATTCGTGGATTCAAGCAAGTGGATTTGGATCCCGAACATGCAGGTCACCGGCCACACAGCGAGAACCTCGGGGCGCTGAGTGCCAGGTTACCCAGGGAGAATCACACCCCTGCCGCTCCCGCTCGGCACCCGGATCGGGGGGATCTAACGTTCGCGTCAGTAGTGCGTAACCGACATGTCACCCCGGCCAGCAGGGCGAGTTCCTCGCGGCGGAGGCCCGGGACGCGACGCCGCGCGCCGTGGTCGATCAGGCCGACCTCCTCGGGGCTGAGCCGGGCGCGGCGGGAGCGCAGGAATTCGCCGAGTTCGGCGCGGCGGTCCAAGGTCATGTCCTAAGTAAACAAGCTGTCCGCGAAATCCATCGACGCCAATTCCCTCGCCACCATTCGCCGCGCCGTCGAGGCGGGCGTGAACTGGATCGACACCGCCGCCGTCTACGGCCTCGGCCACTCCGAGGAGGTCGTCGGCAAGGCGATCGCCGGACTGCCCGAAGCGGATCGGCCGTTGCTGTTCACCAAGGCCGGACTGGTCTGGGACGAGAACGACCGCGCCGCCGCCCCCAAGCGGATCATGGCCGCGCGCAGCGTGCGCCGCGAGCTCGAGGATTCGCTGCGCCGGTTGAGCGTCGAACGCATCGACCTGTACCAGGTGCACTGGCCCGATACCGGTGCCGCGCTGGACTTCTCGGACCCCGACGGCGTCGACCCGGCCCTGGCCACCCCGCTCGAGGAATACTGGCAGACCATGGCCGAGCTGGTCCGCGAAGGCAAGGTGCGCGCCATCGGACTGTCCAATCACGAGGTGCCGCAACTCGAGATCGCGGAGTCCATCGCCCACGTGGATGCCATCCAACCGCAGTTCTCGCTGCTCAAGCGCCAGTCGGCGGACGAATTGGCCTGGGCGGCAGCGCATCACACCGGTGGCATCATCTACCAGCCGCAGCATTCGGACCTGTTGACCGGCGCCTTCTCCGCCGAACGGGTCGCCGCGCTGCCGGATGACGACTGGCGCAAGGGCTTCCCGGAGTTCACCACCGAACTCGACCGCAATCTGGCGCTGGTGGAGGCGCTGCGGCCGATCGCCGCCGCCCACGACACCACGGTGTCCGCGGTCGCCATCGCCTGGACCCTGACCTGGCCCGGCGTCACCGGCGCCATCGTCGGGGCCCGCCGTCCCGAACAGGTGGACGGCTGGATCGACGCCGCCGCACTGGAATTGACCACCGCCGACCTGGACGCCATCGCCGCCGCCCTGCGGACCACCGGCGCGGGCGAGGGCCCCATCGGCCGCTAGCCTCGGCCCACCACCGAATACCCGTCGCACATCAGATATTTCGAGGAGACACCCATGACCCTGCACGTCGTCGCCGAACTGCGCGCCGCCACCGGCCAGGAGGACCGCCTGCGCACCGCCCTGGAGGCCATGATCGAGCCCTCCCTGGCCGAACCCGGCTGCCTGTCCTACCAGCCCTTCACCAACCCGAACAGCCCCGCGCACATGGTCGTGGTGGAGGAATGGCAAGACGCCGACGCCCTCGAAAACCACTTCGTGACCGAGCATTTCAAGCACGTCGCCGGCGTCCTGGACGGCATCCTCGCCGAACCCATGACCATCAAGCGGCTCGTCGCCGAATAGCCACCCGGCGCCGATCCTCGTGCCCCCGCGGTTTCCGCGGGGGCACGGTGGCGTCCGCGTCAGCCGTCGTGTGCGCCTATCGGGGGGGAGCGCCGAGAGCCGGGTGTAAGGCGAAACACAGGGTGTCGCGGGGGGTCGGGGCGGGTAGTGTCGGGCGCATGGTTACGCGGGTTCGGGGTGCGGCGCTGCTGGTGTGCGCGCTCGTGGTGTCCGCGTGGGCCGTGTTGTATCTCGGTGCGGCCGGCCCGGATTCGTTGCTGGTGCTGGGTGCGGCCGCGTTGGTCGCGGTCACCGCGGCGTTGTTGTCGGCGCGCGGGCCACGGCGGGTGGCCACGGCGCCCGGGGGCCCGGGGGAATCGGCCGCCGGCCGGCGGCGGGGCACCTTCCGGCGGCAGAGCCATCCCGATGCGGCGGGGCGTCCGCGTCCGCGCGCTCCAGGATTCTTCGCGGCCTGACCGCGCTCGCGAATCGTCGCGGGCGGGTCGGGCTTTCGCGTCCCGAATCCCTTCGCCCGCAGCGTGATGCGCGGGCGTCGCGTTGCGAGGTACTCCCATGCTCGATTTCATCTACTACCCCGTGTCCGCCGTATTGTGGCTGTGGCACACGCTTTTCGCGTCGATTCTCGGCGCGACCGCCGGCCTGGCCTGGGTGCTGGCCATCGTCTTGCTGGTCATGACGCTGCGGGCGCTGCTGTTCCGCCCGTTCATGGCCCAGCTGAAGTTCTCTCGCGCGCTGGCCGAGATGCAGCCAAAGGTGCAGGAGATCAAGCGCAAGCACGCCGGCGACCGCGAGAAGCAGGCGCTGGCCATCCAGGAGTTGCAGAAGGAGAGCGGCGTCAACGTGCTGACCGGGTTCCTGCCCCTCATCGGGCAGAGCCTGGTCTTCGTCGGCCTCTACCACGTGCTGCGGTCCTTCCAGCCGGGGCACTCGCGCAACTACGTGTTCGACGCCGCCCAGGTGCAGTCGTTCCTGGACGCGAAACTGTTCGGCGCGCCGCTGTCGGCCACCCTCACCCACGCCGGCTCGTCCTTCCTCACGGTGGCGGCCGTGGCCATCCCGCTCATGATCGTCGCCGCCGTCGCCACCCACTTCACCGCCCGCGCCGCCATCGCCCGCCAAACCGCGCCGTCGGACGGACCGGCCGCCTCCCAGGCCCGGCTGATGAACGTGCTGTCGCAGTGGGTGTTTCCCGCCGCGGCCCTGCTGTTCGGCCCGTTCATGCCGGTCGCCATCCTGCTCTACTTCGTCACCCAGAACGCGTGGACCTTCGCCCAGCAGCATCTGGTCGCGCGTGCGAGCTTGGCCGGGCGGTAAAGCGCTGGCATCGACCCGATAGGCTGGTAGCTGCTTTCGAACCAGCACAGACAAGGACTGCACAGCGCTATGACAAGCCGCATCGAGCTCGCCCGCGTCGATTTGCGCGGACGTACTCCCACTGCTGCCGAACTGCGCGCGGCACTGCCGCGCGGGGGCGTCGACGTGGACTCGGTGCTGCATCATGTGCGACCGGTCGTGGAGGCCATCCGCGACCGGGGCGTGGCCGCCGCTCAGGAATTCAGCGAGAAGTTCGACGGTGTCAAGCCCGCCTCGGTGCGCGTGCCCGCCGCCGAGCTGGACAAGGCGCTCGCCGAGCTGGATCCGGCCGTGCGCACCGCCCTCGAGATCGCCATCGAACGCACCCGCACGGTGCACGACGATCAGCGGCGCACCGACAAGACCACCCAGGTGGTGCTCGGCGGCACCGTCACCGAACGCTGGATTCCGGTCGAGCGGGTCGGGCTGTACGTGCCCGGCGGCAATGCCGTCTATCCGTCCTCTGTGGTCATGAACGTGGTGCCGGCGCAGGCCGCGGGCGTGGATTCGCTGGTCGTGGCCTCCCCGCCGCAAGCCCAGTTCGGCGGCCTGCCGCACCCGACCATCCTCGCGGCCGCCAAGCTGCTGGGTGTCGCGGAGGTGTGGGCGGTCGGCGGCGCGCAAGCGGTGGCCCTGCTGTCCTACGGCGGCACCGACACCGACGGCGCGCAGCTGGAACCGGTCGACATGATCACCGGCCCCGGCAATATCTATGTGACCGCCGCCAAGCGCCTGTGCCGCGGACTGGTCGGCATCGACGCCGAGGCCGGGCCGACCGAGATCGCCATCCTGGCCGACGCCACCGCCGATCCGGTGCACGTGGCCGCCGACCTCATCTCGCAGGCCGAACACGACGTGCTGGCCGCCAGCGTGCTGGTGACCGACAGCGTGGAGCTGGCCGACGCGGTGGACGCCGCGCTGACCGCGCAGCTGGCCGTGGTCAAGCACCACGATCGTGTCGCGGAAGCGTTGTCGGGCAAGCAGTCCGGCACCGTGCTCGTCGACGACATCGCCCAGGGCCTGCGCGTGGTCGACGCCTACGCCGCCGAGCACCTCGAGATTCAGACCGCCGACGCCGCCGCCGTCGCGGCCCGGGTGCGTTCCGCCGGAGCGGTTTTCGTGGGCGCCTGGTCGCCGGTGTCGCTGGGCGACTACTGCGCGGGCTCCAACCACGTGCTGCCCACCGCCGGATGCGCCCGCCACTCCTCGGGTTTGAGCGTGCAGACCTTCCTGCGCGGCATCCACGTCGTCGAGTACTCCGAGGCCGCGCTGAAGGATGTCGCCGGACACGTGGTGGCGCTGGCCAATGCCGAGGATCTGCCCGCGCACGGGCAGGCCGTGCAGGCGCGATTCGGGGAGCTGCGGTGAACGCCGTGACCGTCCCCGGATCGAACATCTCGCTCGACGACCTGCCGCTGCGCGACAACCTGCGCGGCAAGAGCCCGTACGGCGCACCGCAGTTGACCGTGCCCGTCCAGCTCAACACCAACGAGAACCCGCACCCGCCCAGCCGGGCGCTGGTCGACGACGTCGCCGAGTCCGTGCGGGCCGCGGCGCTGGATCTGCACCGCTACCCCGATCGCGACGCGGTCGGCCTGCGCACCGATCTGGCCGCCTACCTGACCCGACAGACCGGTGTCGCGGTGGACGTGGCCAATGTCTGGGCGGCCAACGGCTCCAACGAGATCCTCCAGCAGCTGCTGCAGGCGTTCGGCGGACCCGGCCGCAGCGCACTGGGTTTCGTGCCCTCCTACTCGATGCACCCGATCATCTCCGAGGGCATCGACACCGAGTGGATCGAGGCCAAGCGCAACGGCGACTTCTCCCTCGACATCGACTACGCGGTCATGTCGGTCAGCGAGAAGAAGCCCGACGTGGTGTTCGTGACCAGCCCCAACAACCCGACCGGGCACAGCATCCCGCTCGCGGACCTGGAACGGATCCTCGCGGCCGCGCCCGGCATCGTCGTGGTGGACGAGGCATACGGCGAATTCTCCTCCGCCCCTTCGGCCATCGGCCTGATCGACAAATATCCGAGCAAGCTGGTGGTCAGCCGCACCATGTCCAAGGCGTTCGCCTTCGCGGGCGGGCGGCTCGGCTACCTGGTGGCCGCGCCCGCGGTCATCGACGCCATGCTGCTGGTGCGGCTGCCCTATCACCTGTCGGTGGTCACCCAGGCCGCCGCCCGGGCGGCGCTGCGGCACGCGGACGAAACCCTGGGCAGCGTCCACGAATTGGCGGCGCAGCGCGATCGCGTGATGGCGGCTTTGACCGAACTGGGCTACGACGTCATCCCGTCGGACGCCAACTTCGTGCTCTTCGGCCGCTTCGCCGACGCCCCGCGCGCCTGGCAGCACTACCTCGACGAGGGCGTGCTCATCCGCGACGTCGGCATCCCCGGCTACCTGCGCACCACCATCGGCCTCGCCGCCGAGAACGACGAATTCCTGCGCGTCAGCGCGAAACTGGCGTCCGAGGAGCTGATCGCCCGATGACCACCGACCGCACCGAGGCCCGGCCCGCCGACCGGATCGCCCGCGTCGAGCGCACCACCCGCGAATCCAGCATCGTGGTCGAGCTCAACCTGGACGGCTCCGGCAAGACCGACATCTCCACCGGCGTCCCGTTCTACGACCACATGCTGACCGCCTTCGGCCAGCACGGCAGCTTCGACCTCACCGTGCAGGCCAAGGGCGATATCGAGATCGAGGCCCACCACACCGTCGAGGACACCGCCATCGTCATCGGCCAGGCGCTGGGGCAGGCGCTCGGCGACAAGAAGGGCATTCGCCGCTTCGGCGACTGCTTCATTCCGATGGACGAGACCCTCGCGCACGCCGTCGTCGACGTGTCCGGGCGGCCGTACTGCGTGCACACCGGGGAACCGGATCACATGCTGCACACCATCATTCCCAGCGTCGCCCCCACCGCGTCGTACTCGACGGTCATCAACCGGCACGTGTTCGAGTCCATCGCGCTCAACGCGCGCATCGCCCTGCATGTGCGGGTGCTCTACGGTCGCGACCAGCACCACATCACCGAGGCCGAATTCAAGGCTGTCGCACGGGCTTTGCGCGCGGCGGTCGAATACGATCCGCGCGTCACCGGCGTGCCTTCGACGAAGGGCTCGCTGTGACCAAGAAGATCGCGCTGCTGGACTACGGCTCCGGCAACCTGCACTCGGCCGGCCGGGCGTTGGCGCGCACCGGCGCGGAGGTCACCATCACCGCCGATCCCGAGATCGCCTTGAACGCCGACGGTCTCGTGGTGCCCGGCGTCGGCGCGTACGCCGCCTGCATGAGCGGGCTGCGGGCGGTGCGCGGGGAACGCATCATCGGCAAGCGGCTCTCCGGCGGCCGGCCGGTGCTCGGCATCTGCGTCGGCATGCAGATTCTGTTCGAACGCGGCGTCGAATTCGGCGTCGAGACCGAGGGTTGCGCCGAATGGCCGGGCACCGTGGAGCGTCTGGACGCGCCGGTGCTGCCGCACATGGGATGGAACACGGTCAAGGCGCCCGAGGACAGCGTGCTGTTCGCGGGCATGGACGCCGACACCCGGTTCTACTTCGTGCACTCGTACGCGGCCCAGCACTGGGCCTGGACCGACGACGGCTCGCAGATCGCCCCCGCCAAGCTCACCTGGGCCGAGCACGGCGTGCCGTTCCTGGCCGCGGTCGAGAACGGGCCGTTGAGCGCCACCCAGTTCCACCCGGAGAAGTCCGGCGACGCGGGAGCGCAGCTGCTGCGCAACTGGATCGACTCGATCTGATCGAATCGCCCGTCCTCTGGACACCGAAACCCTCGCCGACTGCGGGGGTTTCGGTGTTGCACGACCGGAATTCCGTCAGCGGAGCCAGAATTCGGTGAGCTGCGCGGCCCGGGCCTTGCCCTGCTCGTAGCCGGCGCGCGCCGCGGGCGGGCGGATCCCCGGATCCATCAGGGTGCCGAACGAGTCGACGGTGGCGTCGTCCGGCATGATCGTCTCGACCGTGCTGCCGGCCGCGCGCAGTTCCTCGACCTGCGTAGCGAGCTGGGTACCCCAGTCCCGCGGCGTGCGGGTCCGGCCGCCGAGCGGCGAGAGCACCAGCACGCGCTCGTATCCGGCTGCCAGATCGGCGTTCTCGGCCGATCGCCGGTAGCCGCCGTCGAGGTAGCGGCTGTCGCCGATCTCGTAGGGGCCCATACCGAAACCGTTGTCGGTGCTGGCGGCGACCGCGTCCACGAGCTCGACCCCGCTGTAGCGGTCGAAGACGACCGGTTCACCGGTGCAGGCGTCGATCGCGGTCGTGTACACCAGCTGCTTCGGCCACTCCGGGCTGGGCAGCCGCGTCGCGACGATGGAGCGCCACCGCGCCTGCGCGGAGCCGTCCGACCCCGCATCCAGCTCGAGCGACGCCGCACCCAGGCGGCGGCGCAGATCGGCCGGATCCGTTGCAGCGGCAATGATCTCGGCGGTCACCCGCATATGGTCGGCGACCGATCCGGACGGACCGCTGGGCGGTCCGCTCGGACCACCAGCCGGTCTGCTTGGACCGCTTCCCGGTCCGCTCGGACCGTTCGCTGTTCCGGACGGACCTGGCCGTCGCGGTGGCACGGCGGTGAGGACGTCGGCGTAGAGCTGGGCCGGGTTCGCCGCGGTGATCTGGGCCGCGGCCGTCGCACCGGCCGAGGTGCCGATGATGAGATCGGCGTCGGTCACGTCCAGTCCGCCCGCGAGCAGTCCGGCCGTGACGCCGAGCAACCAGGCGTTGCCCGCCGATCCGCCGCCGCCGAGAACCAGGGCCCGCTCGCGCCGGGCCTGCCCGGAGGGGCGAGCGGCGGCCTGCGACAGGGTCACGTGCCGGGTGGAGTAGAGATTCGTGTGCATGGGAGTCGCCTTTCGCGAAATGCCTTGGCGGCGCTCCCGGCGGCGACTAGTGCGGCCGCGCGATCGTGGACGACGGGGGAGCACCCACTGCGGATACTGCGTTCATGGGTCTCACCTCCTGCCGATAGCTCACGATCGCCACGACATTAGCACGCCGCCCGCGTCACCGGCCGGTAGATTCGTCACATGAATCCAGCGCTCGGCGGGGCCTCGGGCCGACTGCGCGCCCTGCCCACCCGCCTCCTCGGCCAGGTCGCGATCCTCGCCAACCGCTGCACCGAGAAAGCCTTGGCGCCCACCGGTTCCCGCCGCTACCACTACGCGCTGCTGGCCACCCTCGACGAGCACGGCGCGCTCAGCCAGGCCGAGGCGGGCCGGCGCACCGGGATCGATCGCAGCGATGTGGCGGCCGCGGTCAACGACCTCGCCGGGCGCGGTCTCGTGCACCGCGCGCCGGACCCCGGCGACCGCCGCCGCAATATCCTCGTGCTCACCCCGGCGGGCCGAGCGCACCTGGCCGAGCTGGACGAACGCCTGGAAGAGGCGCAGCGCGAATTGCTTCCGGGCTTCAGCGCCGCCGAACGCGCGCACCTGGTCCTGATCCTCGACCGCATTCTCGAATCCCACACCCGCGCGGTCTGAGCCGCCTCAGCACTTCGTGGTACCCGGTGTCTCGGTCGTGCCTACCAGCTCCGGCGGCCGCCCGATCATCTGCACTCCGCTTCCGTCCCAACGGAACTGGACGCAATAGAACGTTCCGTCGGCGCAGGCGTCACAGCTGCCCGGAACCTTGTACCGCAACCCCACGGTGCTGTCGGTGGTGTGATTCGGATCCGGCGTGATGAAGGTATTCCAGTTGGGTTCCGCCGTCCCCACGAACCCGCCCCGATGAAACAGCAGCACCTGCATCGGTGAACTGGCCGTCCCGCCCTCCACCGAGATCAAATACGCCGACAACGTCGAACAGATGTCGTTCACCGTCGTCTTCGCGCCCACCGCGGGCGTCGCCCACTGGTACGGCTTCCCCTGCCCCACCTGCGCCGGCGCCAACCCCGCCGCGGCGTTCCTGATCGCCGAGGAATCCGGCTTGCACGGCTGATCGGCGGCAACGACCGTCGTCGTGATCCCGGTCGTGGTCGTGCCGGCCGTGGCCTGCGCCCCGGTCGCCTGCGCGCTTTCCGCCGTCGTCGATTCCGGAGCGCCCGAACTCCCGCACCCCGAGAGCACCCCCACCGCGAGCACTGTCATCACGATCCCCGCAAAACGGAACAAGAAGGTCCCTTTCATCCGGATTCGCACCTGTCAAAACACCCACTACGGCACCAGCATGCGCCCACCCCCACCTCCCGGTCCCCGATTCGGCAACTTCGCGCCCCAGGCCGGGGGCGGGCAAGTGGAGGGCAACCAATAGGATGTTTGCGTGAGTCTTGTGCTGCTACCCGCCGTCGATGTCGCCAATGGTGAGGCCGTGCGCCTGGTTCAGGGGGAGGCGGGCAGCGAAACCAGTTACGGTTCGCCGCGCGACGCCGCCCTGGCCTGGCAGCATGCCGGGGCCGAGTGGGTGCATCTGGTGGATCTGGACGCCGCGTTCGGCAAGGGCTCCAATTACGAACTGCTGGCCGGGGTTATCGGCGAGCTCGACGTGAAGGTCGAGCTGTCGGGCGGCATCCGCGACGACGAATCGCTGAAGGCGGCGCTGGCCACCGGCTGCGCGCGCGTCAATATCGGGACTGCGGCCATCGAGAATCCGGAATGGTGTGCGCGGGCCATCGGCGAATACGGCGACAAGATCGCGGTCGGGCTGGACGTGAAGCTCATCGATGGTGAATGGCGGCTGCGCGGGCGCGGCTGGGTCACCGACGGCGGCGATCTGTGGGAGGTGCTCGAGCGGCTCGAACGCGACGGCTGCTCGCGCTACGTGGTCACCGACGTCTCCAAGGACGGCACCCTGACCGGGCCGAACCTGGAGCTGCTCAGCCACGTCGCCAATGCCTGCGAGGCGCCGGTCATCGCGTCCGGCGGCATCTCGGTGCTCGACGATCTGCGTGCCATCGCCACCCTGGTCGAGGAGGGCGTCGAGGGCGCGATCATCGGCAAGGCCCTGTACGCGGGCCGGTTCACGCTGCCCGAAGCCCTGGCCGCGGTCCGCTAGCGCCGATGCCCGAACTCGCCGAGCTGCTCAGCATCGCCAGTGAGGTGCTCGACTCCGCCGCACCACGATTCGTGGAGGGCATCGGAGCGCCGAGCGCGGTCGAGAAGGGGCGCAACGACTTCGCCACCGAACTCGACCTGGAATTGGAACGCACCATTTCGCAGCGGTTGGGCGAGCGCACCGGAATCCCGGTGCACGGCGAGGAATTCGGCGGTCCGCAACTGACCTCGGGCACCGCCTGGGTGCTCGACCCCATCGACGGCACCTTCAACTACTCGGCGGGCAGCCCCATGTGCGGGATGCTGCTGGCGCTGGTGCGCGACGGCGTCCCGGTCATCGGACTGACCTGGCTGCCGGTGCTGGGCCAGCGTTACGCCGCCGTCGCGGGCGGACCACTGCTGGTCAACGGCACACCGGTGCCGCCCCTGGAACCGATGAAGATGTCCACCGCCATGATCGGCTTCGGCAGCTTCAATCTCGATGGGGCGGGCCGCATTCCGGGCATCTTCCGATTCAACCTGCTGGGCGCGTTGTCGCGGCTGTCGGGCCGCCAGCGCATGTACGGGTCCACCGGCATCGACCTGGCCTACACCGCCTCCGGAATTCTGGGCGGGGCCGTGGTGTTCGGACATCACCCGTGGGACAACGCGGCCGGCGTGGCGCTGGTGCGGGCCGCGGGCGGCGTGGTCACCGACCTGCTGGGCCGGGACTGGACCATCGAATCCGGTTCGGTGCTGGCCGCCGCGCCCGGCGTGCACGAAGAACTACTGGATCTGATCGCCGACACCGCCGATCGGGTCCGAGGAGAGGTAGAGCAATGACATTGGCAGTGCGCGTGATCCCCTGCCTGGACGTCGACGCGGGCCGGGTGGTCAAGGGCGTCAACTTCGAAAACCTCAGGGATGCGGGCGATCCCGTCGAACTGGCGGCCGCCTACGACGCCCAGGGCGCCGACGAGCTGACCTTCCTCGACGTCACCGCCTCCACCGGCGACCGCGGCACCATGATCGACGTGGTGACCCGCACCGCCGAGCAGATCTTCATTCCGCTCACCGTCGGCGGCGGCGTGCGCACCGTCGAGGACGTGGACCGGCTGCTGCGCGCGGGCGCGGACAAGGTGTCGGTCAACACCGCCGCCATCGCGCGGCCGGAGGTGCTGCGGGAGATGTCGGAGCGGTTCGGCTCGCAGTGCATCGTGCTGTCGGTCGACGCGCGCACGGTGCCCGAGAGCCAGCCCGCCACCCCGTCGGGCTGGGAGGTCACCACGCACGGCGGCAAGCGCGGCACCGGCATCGACGCGGTCGAATGGGCCGTGCGCGGAGCCGAACTCGGGGTGGGGGAGATCCTGCTCAACTCCATGGACGCCGACGGCACCAAGGCCGGCTTCGACCTGCCCATGATCCGGGCCGTGCGGGCCGCGGTGTCGGTGCCGGTCATCGCCTCCGGCGGCGCGGGCAAGGTCGAGGACTTCGCGCCCGCCGTGCAGCACGGCGCGGACGCGGTGCTGGCCGCCAGCGTCTTCCACTTCGGCGACCTCACCATCGGGCAGGTCAAGGACGCCATGCGCACCGAGGGGATCGTGGTCCGATGAGCACCCTCGACCCCGCCATCGCCGCGCGGCTCAAGCGCAATGCCGACGGGCTGTTCGCCGCCATCGCGCAGGAGAAGAGCACCGGCGATGTGCTCATGATGGCGTGGATGGACGACGAGGCGCTGGCCCGCACCCTCGAAACCCGCAAGGGTACTTACTATTCGCGGTCGCGGCAGCAGTACTGGGTCAAGGGCGAGACCTCCGGGCACACCCAGTACGTGCACGAGGTGCGCCTGGACTGCGACGGCGACACTGTGCTGCTGGTCGTCGACCAGGAGGGCGCGGCCTGCCACACCGGCACCCACACCTGCTTCGACACGGATGTGCTGCTGTCGCAAGGCGATTGACGAAGCCGCTCAGCCGGGTTCGGGCCCGTCGATGTCGAGGTGCGCGATCGGGTGTCCCGAACGGCCGATGCCGCGGGCCATGCCCTTGTCCAGCTGGGCGACCAGGGTCTCCCCGAGCTCGAGCAGCTGCGCGGTCTGCTCGGCGTCCAGACCGTCGAACACCAGGCCGCGCACGCATTCCAGATAGCCGGGCGCGGCCTCGGTGACCTTGCGGAAGCCGGCGTCGGTCAGCACCGCCTGCGCGCCGCGGCGTCCGCTGATGGTGACGCGCTGGGCCCAGCCGAGGCGCTCGAGTTTGGAGACCACATGCGAGAGCCGCGATAGCGATGCGTTTGCCTTTTGCGCAAGCTCGCTCAGTTGCAACCGGTGTCCTGGTTCTTCGGAGAGCAGAGTCATCACGAAGAATTCGAAATGGGTAATCCCCGACTCACGTTGCAGCTGAGTATCCAGCGCGGCGGGAAGTCTGGTGGTGAGCGCGACAAGGGTACGCCAAGCTCGCTGTTCCTTGGGATTCAACCACTTGGTCACCGTGCGCGCCCTCTCGTAGCAGCAAAGTGACCACTCGCGCCGATCAGTGGGGGTCCCCGGGATACAGCATCGAACAGGTCACTCGCACGTCAAAGTTTGCCACGATTTCGCTCGTCAGTCACGGTGTTGCTGAATGACGTGACATCCATCACGCGTGTCGCGAGGAAATTCAGTTCGTGCCGAGTTCTGGAGGATTTGCCGGAGTTTCCGGTGACACGCGCGGCTTTTCCGGTTCCACGCGGCGGCGATCGGCACGATGGCGGCGGAATCGCCTGCGCACCAACAGGAATGCCGCCGCCGCGAACAGCACGGCGGCCACGATCGCGCCGACCAGGACCGCGCCGCGGAATCCGGGACCGTCGACATCGAGAATGCGCTGTCCGGCGTGTGCGGCATTGGAATCGCCGAGCACGATGGTCAGCGTCATCAAATTCGGTATGGCGGCGATGAGCGCGAGAACGGCGGCGGCGCCCGCAATAAACCTACCGCCCCGTTTACGCCAGCTGAGTCCGGCGGTCAGCAGCAGAAAAAGTGGCACAGCCGTACATAGCAAGCCCATCAGCAGGCCGTACCAGATCCCTTTTGCGAAACTCGAACCCACCATTTCGGCAATGCGCTGCGCCCACCAGCGCGGAATGAACGCCGCCAGGATGAGATACGCCAGCCACAGCACGACCAGCGCGATGACTCCCGCGATGATGCGATTGCGCCACGTGACGAAGCTGGACCGCTTGCCCTCCGACGATTCGATGCTCGGCGTAGTCATGCGGTTCAGCGTATGTCCGATTCGCTGGCACGCCCAGCATCGACGCTCCGCGCCGCGTCGCCGTGCCGGGGCCGCGACCGCCGCCCGATGGGAACTAGGCGCCCGCGCGCTCGCGCAGGAACTTCAACGCCTCGTCGGCGTGCACGTTCGCGCGCATCTCACTGGAGATGACCTTGGCGATGGTGCGATCCCGGTCGATGACGAACGTCGTCCGCTTCACCGGCACGATCGCCCCCAGCAGCCCCCGCTTCACCCCGAACTCGCCCGCCACCTTCGCGCCCGGATCCGACAGCACCGGATATCCCAGCGCCTGCTTGTCCGCGAACCCCGCCTGCACCTCGACCGAATCCGCGCTGATCCCCACGCAACTGGCCCCCGCCGCCGCGAATTCCGTTGCCAGATCCCGGAAGTGGCACGCCTCCGCGGTGCACACCGGCGTATTCGCCGCGGGATAGAAGAACAACACGACCGGCCCGTCCGCGAGCAACGCCTCGAGCGAACGCAGGGTCCCTGACTGATCCGGAAGCTCGAAGTTCGGCGCGAGCTGACCTGTCTTCATACCCGCACCCTACCTCGATCCATCGGCCACAACCCATCCACGAATCCCCCCACCCCTGAACCGAACTCGCGCCCCGCGACGCGGCGGCGATTCGGTTGCCTGGGGGTCCGGGGGTGAAACCCCCGGAGCCCCAACCACCCCCGACACGGGGTGTCGATACGTCACACGCCGATGAGGGCGGCGACCTCCGGGTTCTTGATGTCCATGACATCGAGGATGCCGTGGGCGCGGAGGAAGGGCTTGAGCTCCCGGATGCGGTCGGTGTGCTCGGCGTACTCGTCCGGGAAGTTGCGCGGGTCCAGCGCCTCGAGGGCCTTGACATAGGTGACGAACGAGGCGATGGCGGAGTACTTCCCGCCGGTGTTCATATTCATCATCCGAGGCGGCTGACCGGGATGGATACCCGGCGCGACCTGCGGGGCTGCGTGCCGTGGACCCTCCGGTGCCACCGGTTGCGAGGGGTACATCTGTGTTGAACTCCTCTCGAAAATGGGGATACCGCGTGCGAGCTCTCCATCTTGCTGCCGGAGCAGTGACGGCCTCCTGCGTGTGGAGACCCGGCGAGTGTAGTGATGACCGCTTCAGGTATTCGCCACAGGTGCCCGCTCGGCTGGGCGGCGAATGCGATTGAGATCGCGCCGGGCGCGCCTGGAATGATGGGTGAATGCACGGCTCGCATGGTTTGCCTCCGAACGCGGCTATCGACACCACCACCTCGCGGGAGCAGTTCCGGTCGCTCGCGGCCGACCACCGGGTGGTCCCGGTGGTCCGAAAGGTGTTGGCGGACTCGGAGACTCCGCTCTCGGCCTACCGGAAACTGGCCGCCGACCGGCCCGGCACCTTCCTGCTGGAATCGGCGGAGAACGGCCGGTCCTGGTCGCGCTGGTCGTTCATCGGCGCGGGCGCGCCCAGCGCGCTGACCGTGGTCGACGGCGTGGCGGCGTGGCTCGGGCAGACCCCGGCCGACGCCCCGGTGGGCGGCGATCCGCTGGTCGCGCTGCGCGAATCCCTCGAGGTCCTGCGCACCGAGCGGCTGCCCGGTCTGCCGCCGCTGACCGGCGGCCTGGTCGGCTACCTCGGCTACGACACCGTCCGCCGCCTCGAACGCCTGCCCCTGCTGGCCGCCGACGATCTCCAGATCCCGGAGATGGTCCTCATGCTGGCCACCGACCTGGCCGCCTTCGACCACCACGAGGGCGCGATCACCCTCATCGCCAATGCCGTCAACTGGAACGGCACCGACGAGCGGGTGGACGAGGCCTACGACGACGCGGTCGCCCGGCTGGACCGCATGACCGAGGCCCTCGCGGCTCCCGCGGACTCCACCGTGTCGGTCTTCGATCGCCCCGAACCCGAGTTCCGCCGCCAGCGCACCTCCGACGAATTCGGTGCGGGCGTGCGCCGACTGGTCAAGGAGATCGAGGCGGGCGAGGCGTTCCAGGTCGTGCTGTCGCAGCGCTTCGAGATGGACTACCACGGGACCCCGCTGGATCTGTATCGCATGCTGCGGGCCTCGAACCCGAGCCCGTACATGTACCTGATGCACATTCCGGACGGTTCGGGCGGCACCGCGTTCTCCATCGTCGGTTCCAGCCCGGAATCGCTGGTGACGGTCAAGGACGGCGTGGCCACCACGCATCCGATCGCGGGCACCCGCTGGCGCGGGGTCACCGAGGAGGACGATCTCCTGCTCGAGAAGGGTCTGCTGGCCGACGAGAAGGAGAACGCCGAGCACCTGATGCTCGTCGACCTCGGCCGCAACGATCTGGGCCGGGTCTGCGAACCGGGCACCGTGAAGGTCACCGAATACCGTCACGTGGAACGCTATTCGCACGTCATGCACCTGGTGTCGACGGTGTCCGGTCGCCTCAAGCCCGGCAAGGTCGCCCTCGACGCGGTGCAGGCGTGCTTCCCGGCGGGCACTCTTTCGGGCGCGCCGAAGGTCCGCGCCATGGAGTTGATCGAGGAACTCGAACCCACCCGCCGCGGCGTCTACGCGGGCGTGGTCGGCTATCTCGACTTCGCCGGCGACGCCGACACCGCCATCGCCATTCGCACCGCCCTGCTCAAGGACGGCACCGCCTACGTCCAGGCCGGCGCCGGCATCGTCGCCGACTCCGACCCGGACTACGAGGACGTCGAATCCCGCAACAAGGCCATGGCCGTACTCAAGGCCATCGCCGCCGCGGAAACCGTGCGCGCCTACCGCCCGTCCGGCTCGGAACAATGAGCGACCCGGACCCGGATCGAAGCGCGGCCGAGAGCGCCACGGGCGCCGACGCCCCCGCACCGGAGGACGCCGCGACGGTCGCGCAGCGCGCGATCGCGGCCGATCTGGCCGAAGCGGAGGCGAACGCCGCGCAGGCCGAAGCCGATGCGCGCGCGGCGCAGACCACCACCAAGACCCGGCGCCGCCCGCTCGGCGCGGTCGCGCTGCTCGCGGTGGCGGCGGCGCTGATGTGGGCGTCCTCGCGCATGACCTGGGTGAGCCTGGAGGTCAGCCGGGAAGGCATGGGCGTGGGCCGCACCGTGCACCTCAGCGGCAGCACCTGGTTCGGCGCGCTGACGCCGCTGGCGCTGGTGCTGCTGGCCACGATCGCGGCGGTCTTCGCCACGCGAGGATGGTTGCGCCGGTTGGTGGGTGTGGTCGTCGCCGTGCTGGCGGCGGTCGCGGCGGTGCCGGGATTCTGGCTGCTGCAGCATCGCGGCAATACCGCCGAACGGGCCGCGCAGTTGGCCGAGTTGCGGGTGTTCGAGCACGGCGGCGCGGTGCAGACGGCGATCTGGCCGGAGTGGCTGTCGCTGCTGGGCGCGCTCGCCGCGTTCGTGGCCGGGCTGCTACTGGTGCGCATGCCCGCCGAGTCCGCCCGCATGTCCGGCAAGTACGACAATCCGGCCGTCCGGAAGTCCGCGGCGACCGCACAGGTTGCCCGACATCACGCGGGGCAGCGTGAGACGGAATCCGCATCACAGCAGACGGCGACGGGCCAATTGTCCGGTCGTGTGCTGTGGGACGCGCTCGACGAAGGTGTCGATCCGACCGACGAGGAGTCCAATCACGATGCCGCGCATCCTGATCCGGGTAAGGGCGGATCAGGCGACAACCACCGGTGAGCAGGGTGGGACAGTGGCAGTGAAGCCGCTTCCCGCCCCGCCGTCAAGCACGGGAACATAGCCATTTACTCTTTATCAGCATCGGTGAGACAGCGCCTGGGGGGATTCTCAGGCAGCAAGTCCGTCTCCCCAGAAAGGATTCGAGCCAGATGACGGTACTCGACTCGATTCTCGACGGGGTCCGCGCGGATGTGGCCGCTCGCGAAGCCGTTCTGGACTTCCAAGCAGTGAAGGCCGCCGCCGCGAAGGCCAAGTCTCCGCGTGACGCCAAGGCGGCCCTGCACGGCGAAGGCATCGGCGTGATCGCCGAGGTGAAGCGTTCCAGCCCCTCCAAGGGCGCGCTCGCGGACATCCCCAACCCCGCCGACCTGGCCCGCGCCTACGAGGACGGCGGCGCGCGCATCATCAGCGTGCTGACCGAGCAGCGCCGTTTCGGCGGGTCGCTCGCCGACCTGGACGCCGTGCGCCAGGCCGTGGACATCCCGATCCTGCGCAAGGACTTCATCGTCGGCCCGTACCAGATCCACGAGGCCCGCGCCCACGGCGCGGACGTGATCCTGCTGATCGTGGCCGCCCTGGAACAGGACGTACTGGCCTCGCTGCTCGACCGCACCGAATCGCTGGGCATGACCGCGCTGGTCGAGGTGCACACCGAGGAGGAGGCCGACCGCGCCCTGCAGGCCGGCGCCAGCGTCATCGGGGTGAACGCCCGCAATCTCAAAACCCTCGAGGTGGATCGGGATGTGTTCGCGCGCATCGCCCCCGGCCTGCCCAGCGAGGTCATCCGGGTCGCCGAGTCCGGCATCCGCGGCACCGCGGACCTGCTGGCCTACGCCGGTGCGGGCGCGGACGCCGTGCTCGTCGGCGAGGGCCTGGTGACCAGCGGCGATCCGCGCGCCGCGGTGGCCGAACTGGTGACCGCCGGGACCCACCCGTCCTGCCCGAAGCCGGTTCGCCGGGGACGGTGAAAGTAGCGATGACACAGACCGAAAAGCTGTCCGCCAAGAACACTCTCGGGTTGCCGCAGATGAGCGAGGCCGTCACGCACAAGAGCCACGAACCCGATCTGGGCGGGCACTTCGGCGTCTACGGCGGCCGCCACGTCCCCGAGGCGCTGATGGCCGTGATCGAAGAGGTCACCGCCGAATACGACAAGTGCCGGGTCGATCCGAACTTCCTCGACGAACTCGACCGGCTGCAGCGCGACTACACCGGCCGGCCCTCGCCGGTGTTCGAATGCAAGAACCTGGCCAAGCACGCCGGCGGGGCGCGCATCTTCCTCAAGCGGGAAGACTTGAACCACACCGGTTCTCACAAAATCAACAATGTGCTCGGGCAGGTGCTGCTGGCCAAGCGCATGAACAAGACCCGCGTCATCGCCGAGACCGGCGCGGGCCAGCACGGCGTCGCCACCGCCACCGCGTGCGCGCTGCTGGGTATCGAATGCGTCATCTACATGGGCGCGGTCGACACCGTGCGCCAGCAGTTGAACGTGGCCCGCATGCGCCTGCTCGGCGCCGAAGTCATCAGTGTGACAACGGGTTCGCAGACGCTCAAGGACGCCATCAACGAGGCGCTGCGCGACTGGGTCACCAATGCCGAGGCGACCTACTACTGCTTCGGCACGGCCGCGGGCCCGCATCCGTTCCCGCTCATGGTGCGCGACTTCCAGCGCATCATCGGCATGGAGGCGCGGCAGCAGATCCAGGCGCACACCGGGCAGCTGCCGGACGCCGTAACCGCCTGTGTCGGTGGCGGTTCCAACGCCATCGGCATCTTCCACGCCTTCATCGACGATCCGGGCGTGCGCCTGATCGGCTACGAGGCCGCCGGCGACGGCGTCGAAACCGGCCGTCACGCCGCCACTTTCACCGGTGGCACCCCGGGCGCGTTCCAGGGCGCGTACTCGTACCTGCTGCAGGACGAGGACGGGCAGACCATCGAATCCCATTCCATCTCAGCGGGTCTCGACTACCCGGGCGTGGGTCCCGAGCACGCCTACCTCAAGGACATCGGCCGGGCCGAGTACTACCCGATCACCGATACCGAGGCCATGGACGCGCTGCTGCTGCTGAGCCGCGCCGAGGGCATCATCCCGGCCATCGAGTCGGCGCACGCGGTGGCGGGCGCTATCAAGCTGGGCCGCGAACTGGGCGAGGGCAAGATCATCGTCGTGAACCTGTCCGGCCGCGGCGACAAGGACATGGACACGGCCGCCCAGTGGTTCGGGCTGTTCGACAAGCCCGAGGGGGACAACCAGTGAGCCAGCAGTCGCGTCTCGCCAACACCTTCGCGGCCTGCCGCGAGGACAATCGGGCGGCACTGATCGGCTACCTGCCCGCCGGCTACCCGGACGTGCAGGGCTCCATCGACGCCTGCCGCGCCATGGTCGAATCCGGTTGCGACGTCATCGAAGTCGGCGTCGCCTACTCCGATCCGGTGATGGACGGCCCGACCATTCAGCACGCCGCCGAGCAGGCGCTCGCGGGCGGCGTGCGGGTGCGCGACGTGTTCGAGGTCGTGGAGGCCATCTCCCAGGCCGGCGGCAAGGCCGTCGTCATGACCTACTGGAACCCGGTGCTCAAGTACGGCGTCGACACCTTCGCCCGCGATCTCGCGGCGGCGGGCGGGCTCGGCCTGATCACCCCGAACCTGATCCCGGAGGAGGCCGACGACTGGTTCGTGGCGTCCTCGACCCACAATCTGGACCGCATCTTCCTGGTCGCGCCGTCCTCCACCGAGGAACGGCTGGTCAAGACCTTGGAAGCGTCCAAGGGTTTCGTGTACGCGGCCTCGACCATGGGGGTCACCGGTGCGCGCGACGCGGTCTCGTCCATGGCTCCGGCGCTGTGCGGGCGGATTCGCGCCCACTCCGATATTCCGATCGGGGTCGGTCTGGGCGTGCGCAATGGCGCGCAGGCCGCCGAAATCGCCTCCTACGCCGACGGTGTCATCGTCGGTTCGGCGCTGGTGAGCGCGGCCGCGCAGGGTCTGGACGCGGTTCGGGCGTTGACCGAGGAATTGGCGCAGGGCGTTCGCTCGGCCCCGGTATCCTCGTAAAGCAAGTCTTTTCGAAAGGGCGCGTACCGAATTCGGTGCGCGTCCTTTCTTTCGTCGAAGTGTCTTTCGTGAATTCGTCTCGAAGAATTCGATGACGCGACGTTTTCGTATATCCGTTCCGTTACCGGCTCCGCGACGGTGTCGACGCCGGTCGAGTACCGCCGGTCGCGGCGCGTCGACCGCGGTCGGCGCGCCACAGTGGTTTTCAGCTACGGTGGGGACTCGTGACCTTACGAGCCCTTGCCGAGAGCACCGGCGCTGATGTCCTGGCGTACATTCCCAGCCCGCCGCGCGGGGTCTGGAACATCGGGCCGTTCCCGCTGCGGGCCTATGCGATCTGCATCATCATCGGCATCATCGCGGCCATCTGGCTGGGGGAGAAGCGGTGGACCGCGCGCGGCGGGCAGTCCGGGCAGGTGCTGGACGTGGCCATGTTCGCGGTGCCGTTCGGTCTGATCGGCGGGCGGCTCTACCACGTGGCCACCGACTGGCAGAAGTACTTCGGCGCGGGCGGGCATCCGATCAACGCGCTGAAGATCTGGGAGGGCGGCCTCGGGATCTGGGGTGCGGTGCTGCTCGGCGGGATCGGCGCGTGGATCGGCTGCCGCGTCTATCGGATCCCGTTGCCCGCCTTCGGCGATGCCATCGCGCCGGGCATCCTGCTGGCCCAGGCCATCGGCCGGCTCGGCAACTATTTCAACCAGGAACTCTACGGCCGGGCCACCACCATGCCGTGGGGTCTCGAGATCTACCAGCGCTTCGACAGCAATGGCGGGCTCGACATGATGAACGGCACGGCGGGCGGCGCCGCCATTCGCATCGTGCAGCCGACGTTCCTGTACGAGCTGATCTGGAATCTGCTCGGCGTCGGCGCCCTGCTCTACCTGGACCGCAAGTTCCGCATCGGCCACGGGCGGCTGTTCGCGCTGTATGTCGCGATCTACTGCTTCGGCCGGTTCTTCGTCGAACTGCTGCGCGACGACGAGGCCACCCACATTCTGGGGCTTCGGGTCAATACCTTCACCTCGGCGATCGTGTTCGTCTGCGCCGTGGCCTATTTCCTGTTCGCCACCAAGGGGCGGGAGACGGCCGAGCAGTTGCGGCCCGGGATCGTGCGACCGTGGCCGTGGCAGTTCGGTGAGTTGCGGGCCTTCGGTGCGGCAGGGACGGCGGCCGAAACCGCTACGGAATCAGACGTTTCCGACAAATTGGAGGATTCGGAATCGGTCGATCTGGAGAAAACCGGTGCGACCGGGGAATCCGCGGGGGAGAGCGAGACCGAATCTCCTACGCACGGCAACGAATCCGAGACCGAGCGCGATAACTCCTCAGAATCCGGTGGTTCCGAGCCGGAGGCCGAGGAGTCCGCTGACCAGGCGAAAACCGTCGAGTCGGGCAAGAATAACTCCTGACCTCCGGGGGTGAGCCGCGACCGACAACGCGTGGCCACGCGGGCCCCGGCGGATTCACCACAGGTTGGGCCGTTCCACGGGGGGCGGTCCGCGATGCAGGAGGACGCGAGTGACCGACCCATTCGACAAGCAGCCGGGGCAGGACGGGCCGCAGTACGGGGCGCCCGGGACCGGGCCGCAGTACGGCCAGCAGCGGCCGTACGGCCAGCAGCCCTACGGCCAGCAGCCGCAACCCGGCCAGCAGCCGTACCCGGGCCCGGATCAGTTCCATGGACAGCAGGGTTTCGGGCAGCCGGTGCAGCCCTACGGCCAGCAGCCCGCGCCGTTCGGCGCCCCCGCCCCCGGCGGCCCCTACGCCGGCGATCCGGAAGCGCCGTACGGCCGTGACCAGTTCGGCGTGCCGCTGTCGGACAAGAGCAAGCTGACCGCGGGCCTGCTGTCGCTGTTCCTCGGCCACTTCGGCATCGGCCGCTTCTACCTCGGCTACACCACCATCGGCGTCCTGCAGCTGATCACCTGCGGCGGCTGCGGCGTCTGGGCCCTGATCGACGGCATCATGATCCTCACCGGCAAAGTGCCCGACCTCCAGGGCCGCCCCCTGCGCGATTAGCCACGGAAGCCCCAGCACGCGTACGGGGTTCGCGGCACCGCCCCTGGTCGCGGTCGCGATTTCGTGGTGGGGCCCGCCCCGCCACACCCCCCTCGGCCCGCCGCCACTCGTCAGAGTGGCGGCGGGCTTCCCCTATCATCGGAACCGCACTCGGTTCAAGATTTTGGCGCAACGTGATGGTTGCCGTGCTAACCGGTCGGTTCGCGGCGTACCCTTTGTCGGTTGTCTGTCGCGTGGTTCAGACCATGCCCGAGGAGAGGTTCCCTTCGTGCGCCGTAAGCTCGCCGCCGTCATGCTCGCCGTAGTCGCCGCCGCGGGACTGGTCGCATGCAGCTCCAGCAAGGACGACGCGAATGTCCTCAAAGTCGGCACCGAGGGCAACTATTCGCCGTTCACCTACCAGGACAACGGCAGCCTGACCGGCTACGACGTGGACGTGATCAAGGCCGTCGGCGACAAGATCGGCAAGAAGGTCGAGTTCACCACCGCCCCGTGGGACTCGCTGTTCGCCGCCCTCGAATCCAAGCGCGTCGACCTCATCGCCAACCAGGTCACCGTCAATGACGCACGGCAGCAGAAGTATTCGCTCTCGCAGCCCTACACCGTCTCCGAGGGCGTCATCGTCACCAAGACCGGCAACGACGGCATTCACACCCTCGCCGACCTCAACGGCAAGACCTGCGCGCAGTCGGAGACCAGCAACTGGGCCGACGTCGCCAAGAAGGCGGGCTGCAAGGTCGAGGCCATTCCCGGCTTCGTGGAGGCCACCCAGCTGCTCAAGACCGGCCGCGCCGACGCCACCGTCAACGACACCCTCGCGGTGAACGCCTACACCAAGCAGCAGGGCGCCGGCACCGTCCAGATCGTCGGCAAGACCGGTGAGACCTCCAGGCAGGCGTTCGCCGCCCGCAAGGACGAGCAGTCGCTGACCGATCAGATCGACCAGGCGCTCGACGAACTGCGCGCGGACGGCACGCTGGCCAAGATCTCGGACAAGTACTTCGGCACCGACGTCAGCAAGTAAGCCGCACAGGGCGATTCGACATGGACGACGCCACCTGGGCGCTGATTCAACACAACCTGTGGCCGATGCTGAAGGCCACCGTCACCTCGACGCTGCCGCTGACGGCCGTCAGCTTCGGGATCGGGCTGGTGATCGCGCTGTTCGTGGCGCTGGCCCGGATGTCGAGCAATTGGGCGCTGTCGGCGGTCGCGCGGTTCTACATCTCGATCATTCGCGGCACGCCGCTGCTGGTGCAGCTGTTCATCATCTTCTACGGCCTGCCCAATTTCCATATCGTCATCGACCCGTTCCCGGCGGCGGTCATCGCGTTCAGCCTGAACGTGGGCGGCTATGCGGCCGAGATCATCCGGGCCTCGATCCTGTCGGTCGCCGACGGGCAGTGGGAGGCGTCGTACGCGGTCGGCATGAGCTACGCGCAGGCGCTGCGGCTGGTCATCCTGCCGCAGGGCGCGCGGATCGCGGTGCCTCCCTTGTCCAACACCCTCATCTCGTTGGTGAAGGACACCTCCCTCGCCTCGACCATCCTCGTGACGGAGTTGCTGCGCACCGCGCAAATGGCCGCCGCACCGACTTTCGACTTCTTCGCGCTGTATGGGGTCGCGGCAATCTACTACTGGGTAATATGCCTGGTACTGGGCTTCGGTCAAACCCGTCTGGAAACCGTCCTGGCCCGCCATGTCGCACGCTGACCAGGCATTAGCTGAACGGCTGCTTACGAGAACCGTATATGTGTGTGCCGGGGTCGGCATGAGGGTTGTCACAGGTCTAGGGTTTAAGTCGTGATGCGACGAACGAAGATTGTGTGCACCCTCGGACCAGCTGTGTCATCCGAGGACCGGATTCGTGAGCTCGTCGAAAGTGGCATGGACGTTGCGCGCCTGAACTTCAGCCACGGCGAGCATTCCGATCATGCCGAGAACTATAAAAAGGTGCGCGCCGCCAGCGATGCCGCTGGTCGCGCCGTCGGTATCCTCGCCGACCTGCAGGGCCCGAAGATCCGCCTGGGGCGGTTCGAGGGTGACGGCAAGACCGTCTGGAACACCGGTGAGGAAGTCCGAATCACCGTCGACGACATTGTGGGAACTCACGACCGGGTTTCGACCACCTACAAACACCTCGCCAAGGACGCCAAGCCCGGCGACCGGCTGCTCGTGGACGACGGCAAGGTCGGGCTGACCGTGCTGCGCGTCGAAGACAACGACGTCGTGTGCCGAGTCACCGAGGGCGGGCCCGTCTCCAACAACAAGGGTGTCTCGCTGCCGGGCATGGACGTGTCCGTGCCGGCCCTGTCCGAAAAGGACATCGAGGACCTGGAATTCGCCCTGAAGCTGGGCGTGGACTTCATCGCGCTGTCCTTCGTGCGCTCGCCCTCCGATGTGGAGCTGGTGCACGACATCATGGATCGCGTGGGCCGCCGGGTGCCGGTCATCGGCAAGCTCGAAAAGCCCGAAGCCATCGACAATCTCGAAGCCATCGTGCTGGCCTTCGACGCCGTCATGGTCGCCCGCGGCGATCTGGGCGTGGAGCTGCCGCTCGAGCAGGTGCCGCTGGTGCAGAAGCGCGCGGTGCAGATGGCGCGCGAGAACGCCAAGCCGGTCATCGTGGCCACCCAGATGCTGGAATCCATGATCACCAACTCGCGCCCGACCCGCGCCGAGGCCTCGGATGTGGCCAACGCGGTGCTCGACGGCGCGGACGCGGTCATGCTCTCGGGCGAGACCTCGGTCGGCGACTACCCGATCGAGGCCGTGCGCACCATGGCCCGCATCGTGCACGCCGTGGAATCCGAGTCCTCGACCCGGGTGCCGCCGCTGACCCACGTGCCGCGGACCAAGCGCGGTGTCATCTCCTACGCCGCCCGCGATATCGGCGAGCGCCTGAATGCCAAAGCGCTGGTTGCCTTCACGCAGTCCGGTGACACGGTGCGCCGTCTGGCGCGCCTGCACACCCCGCTGCCGCTGCTGGCCTTCACCCCGCAGGGTTCGATTCGCAGTCAGCTGGCCTTGACGTGGGGCGTGGAAACGTTCATCGTTCCTCCGGTGGGCACGACCGACGAGATGATCCACCAGGTGGACAACGCGTTGCTCTCGATCGGCCGGTACAAGAAGGGTGACCTGGTGGTCATCGTGGCCGGCTCGCCGCCGGGTACTGTCGGGTCCACCAACCTGATCCACGTGCATCGCATCGGCGAGGAGGACCACTAGTTTGAGTGCGTCGCTGGACGAGACGTCTTCGGACGTCGTCGCGGACCCCGAGGGGCCCGGTCGATCCGACGATCTGCGGGAGCTGCTGCGCCTGCTCGATCTCGAGGAGAACGGCCCCGACATCTTCCTCGGTCACCATCCGGAGAAGGTATGGAGCCGTACGTTCGGCGGCCAGCTGGTGGCCCAGGCGATCATCGCCGCGGGCCGCACGGTGGGCCCGGAACGCCCGATCCACGCGGTCAACGCGCATTTCGTGCGCGGCGGAGATCCCAAGGCGCCGATCGAATATCACGTCGATCGGCATCGGGACGGACGTTCCATCGCCAACCGCACGGTGACGGCCTACCAGGACGGGCAGGAGCTGTTCGTCATGCTCGCCGCCTTCCAGGACTGGGGCAGGGGGCTCGAGCACGGCGCGCCCCTGCCCGACGTCCCGGGCCCGGAAGACCTTCCGCGCGTGGAGGAGTCGTTCGCGGGCATGGAGGACAAGCTCCAGATGTTCATCAACGCACCGCATCCCATCGAGATGCGGTACACGAACGACCCGGCCTGGATCCTCAAGGGCAAGGGCGAGAGCCTCGGCCACAACCGGGTCTGGATGCGCACCGACGGCGCCCTGCCCGACGACCCGCTGATTCACGTTGCGGCGCTGGCGTATTCGTCCGACACCACGGTGCTGGACTCCATCATCACCACCCACGGCCTGTCCTGGGGCTTCGACCGCATCATCGCGGCCACGGTCAACCACTCCATCTGGTTCCACCGCCCCTTCCGCTTCGACGACTGGTCCCTCTACGCCACCGAGTCCCCGGTAGCCGCCGGCTCCCGCGGCCTCGCCCGCGGCCACTTCTACGCCCAAACCGGCGACCTCCTCGCCACCACCGTCCAGGAAGGCGTAATCCGCCACTTCCCGGCCCGCGGCTGACAACGGCGCAGGACCAATCGGGCCGTGCCCCAAAGGGGTGCGGCCCGATGACGCAGTCGGGGCGAAAACTCCGACGCGGCGTTCGGGTGAAATCCGAAGCGGCGGGGTCCGGGGTAAATCCCGAAGCGGCGGGGTCCAGGGCGGAGCCCTGAACGTGCTCCGGGGTCCGGGGCGGAGCCCCGAAATGCTCCGGGGTTTCAGGGGGAACCCCTGAGAGCCCTGAGAGTTAGATCAACTCTCGGTTCTCTTCGAGGTCGAAGTTCTCCCGCTGCAGGGCGTGCACGATGTAGGGGATCGGCTCGTCGGCGGACAACTCCAGCACCAACCGCTGTTCGAGCTTGGCGATGCCCGCCTTGGTTAGTTGACGCGCCTCGCCGACGAGGCTGAGCGCGATCTCGTAGGTGCGCCGCTCACCCGGCTCGGCGGCGGGATGATCCAGCCGCCACTGGGTTTCGAGCACGGTGTGGGTGGGTTCGTCGCACTCCACCGGCAAGGTGAAGCGCCACGCGAAGATATCTCGATCGGCGACATATTCATCGACCACGCGGCACACGGTCTCGGTGACGCGATGCAGGGCGTGAGGTGTCACGTAAACATGGAGCGAAACATCCGAAATTCGCTTCGGCATGTCCTTGGTCCTGTTCTTGTGTCGAACCACCGGCAGTGGCGTTCGGCGGAACTGGAAGATGTTCCGCGCGCGAGTGTAATCCCTTACCGGACCAACCCGGCAGCAAGGAGTATTGACACGCGGGGATTCGGACCGATCGACGCCGCCGGGATCGCCTGCTATCCGGCTGATTCCGCCGCGTGGTGGGCCGGTTGCCCTGCCTGCCGCGAATATTCGACCGATTTGGGATGTTCGGCGCGCCTGCCCGATTCACGCCGTCCGCCGTCGATCACCAGCAGTGACGGCTGCCCGTCGCCGCCGCGCGGATGCGGGGTCGCCTGCTGATGCGCGTGCAGCGCCAGCAGCAGCGGCACCAGCGCCTCGGCGATGCGGTCGCCGACATCGCAATATTGTTGCGGCGACAGACCGACCGGATCGGCGATGTTCTCCCGCCCGACATAGGCGAGATCGTCGCGCGCGGCATGCAATCCGACGACGCTGCGCGCGCCGCTGACCTTCGCGATCCGGTACGCCTCGAGCAGGGTGAAGGTGCGCGGCAGCGCCTCGGGCACCAGGTCGCGCACCTGGTCGCGAATCTTGTCGGTCATGGTGAGCACCAGATCGGCGCGATGCACCATGTCCGCCTTGAGCCGGCGCGCCTTGAAGTTGTCGGCGTTGCCGCCCAGACCCACGATCGTTTGTGCGGCAAGGGGTTCCACCGGGAATCCGACGAGGGCGCGCACGCCGGCACTCTCGGCGGATAGCTCCTGTAGTCCGTGTTCAGCGGCCACCGCCAGGGTGAGGCGTTCGGCGATGACGGATCGGCAAACATTTCCGCTGCACACGAACAGCACATGCATGCCGATAACCTATGCCCGCCGTTGTCTCTTCGAAACACTTCCGTGACCGAATCACAGGTTTGAACCGCGATGTTCATCGCCCGGTCGAATGTCGCTCATCCGATGTCGATTTCCGTTTACCGAAACGTCGGCTCGATGCCGAGTCAATGCCCCGGTAAGTGAGCTCAATGCCCCGGCAAGTGAGCATGCCCGGCCGTCTCCGGGAAATCAATAGCCGAACAGGTATCGCCCGAATTCGTTTCGTAGAGCGCGGATTCCGTCACCACGGGCGCGACCGCGGACGCCGTCGGCTCGGATTCGGGACAGCATGGCCCGGCGGCCGCCTCGCGCACCCGCCCGCGAGTCGAGAACAACCGCCCGCGAGCTGGGACGGTCCGCGCGAAGCGGGTCAGCCCGGTGGGGGCGGCCATATCGTCGTACACGGAATCGATTCCGCCCCTGGCGAAATAGGCCTCGTGCCAGAATCCGGTCCCGCCGGAATCCCGCAGGAATTCCTGCCACCACACGCGGTGCGGTTCCGAACGGGTCCACCGTTCCAGGCTCTCCAAATCGCGCCAATACTGCCGCGCGCCCCAATGCGGCGGCCACAGCGACCACACCACATCCTCGTGCGACAAAAGCCCGTCCGGCCGATCCCGCTGCGACCGATACAACTTCGGCCCCACCCCGAGCAGTCGCAGAATTCCCCGCGGCGTGCGCACCCGCATGCCGAGCAATATCACCACCAGATCCGGATACTCCGCCAGATCCGCGGTAACTCTCTGCACCCGCATCCGTGACCTCCGCACGCTCGGCACCCTCGTGCGGACCTACGTCCCACCCCCGAATCCGGTTCGAAGGTCCTCACCGGTTCAGGACTTCAGCCTACGTACTGAGCCGCAGCACCGCCGAACTTCCCTGCACCGCCACCACCTTGATGGTGAGCCCGTTGAGGAACAGGGTGCCGCCCGCGGGCGCGGTGCTCGCGGCCGGAAATCCGAACACCTTCGCCGCGGCGGTCACGGCTTGCGCGGAGATCTGCTGGATCGTGACCGATCCGCCGATGCGCGGCAGTCCGGGGGTGGGGATCGTGGTCGGCCCGTCGACCTGGATTTCGCAATTGCCGTCGGCGCAGGCATCCAGATCGGTTCCGTTGCGGGCGGCGGGTAAACCCGGCTTGGGTGTCGGCGCGCTCGCCGCGGAGGTGGTCATGGGTCCCGTCGTGCTCGCTCGATCGGTGTTGGGTGCGGGCGTGGCGGTCCCGCTCGTCGATGCCGCGCAGCCCGTCGTCAGCGCCGCCGTCAGCGCGCCCAGGGCGATGCCGGTGCGTATGCCGCTGGCGGTCATCGGGATTCGCATGCAACCTCCACGGGGCTCTCGACGCTTCGAGACACGATGATGCGCGACGGTGCGCGTCCGCGCGGCAAAATGCGAAACGTCTATCGGTCAAATGCTGGCGCGGGGGAGCGCGGGCCCCTACACTCCCCTGAACCAGCCGATCCGGTTTCGAGCGAAGCCGGAAGGCCGACGAGAGTGCTTCGTGCGCTGAGGAATTCGCCGTAGTTCACCGCTCCGGGCGTGACCGCGAAGGAGGAGGTGGCCAGCGACCGTTTTTTCGCCGGGAGTTTTCGACTGGAGGCAGCCAACCACCCGCCCGTTATGCGGGTGGTTAGCCAAACGATGTCGCGCCGAGTCCAGGGTCTGCCAACCGTGGATTCGGCGCGCCATTGTTTTTGCCCGGGTCAGCTTAACGCTACTCCCCAGTAGCGCACCAGGATCGCCGCTTCGGCGGTGCTTCGCCGCGTGCGTGAGCCACGCACTGTTCCACCTCGGGCCGCCACATGTCACCCGATCGGTGTCCGCGGCCGTGCCCGCACCCGGTCGTCTTCCGGCCCGCAGCTTCGAAAGGGCTGTTCCATGCCTGAATCCATGAAACCCACTCGGTGGCAGGTCCTCGGCGGGGCGCTGGGCGCCCTCGCGGGCGTCGCCATCCTGCCCAATCTGGCCCGCGCCGACACCGCCGCCTACGACGTAGTGGTCGTCGGCTGCGGCGCGGCCGGCATGACCGCCGCGCTGACCGCGGCCAAGCGCGGCCTCTCCGTGCTCGTCGTGGAGAAGGCCGCGGTGTTCGGCGGTTCGGCCGCCAGATCCGGTGCCGGCATCTGGCTTCCGAACAATTCCGTGATCCTGGCCGCCGGTGTGCCCGACACCCCCGCGAAGGCGGCCCAATACCTCGATGCCGTGGTGGGATCGGAGGTGCCGGCCGACCGCAAGGCCGCCTTCCTGGCCAACGGGCCGAAGATGCTCGACTTCGTCATGGCCAACAGTCCGTCGAAATTCATTTGGATGGACGGGTATTCGGACTACTACCCGGAGCTGCCGGGCGGCATGCCCAACGGCCGGTCCATCGAACCGGACCTGTTCGACGGCAAACTGCTCGGGGCCGAGCTCGCCAACCTCAATCCGGCGTATATCCCCACCCCCAAAGGGGTTTCGATCTTCAGCCAGGAATATCGCTGGCTGAACATCGCCGCGGTGAACGCTCAGGGCGCGGCCGTCTCGGCGAAAACCGTGACCCGGTATACCGAAGCCGTCGCCAAGTGGCAGACCCCGCTCACCATGGGGCAGGCGCTGGCGGGCGGGCTGCGCGCGGGCCTGGCGCAGGCCAAGGTTCCGGTCTGGCTGAACACGCCGCTGACCGCGCTGCTGCACGACCCTTCCGGCAAGGTGACCGGGGTGACCGTCACCCGCGACGGGTGGCCACGAACATCAACGCCAACCGCGGGGTCATCGTGTGCTCGGGCGGGTTCGAACACAATGCCGCGATGCGCAACCAGTATCAGCAGCAGCCCATCGGCACCAACTGGACCGTCGGCGCCGCCGCCAATACCGGTGACGGGATTCTGGCCGGAATCGCCGCGGGCGCACAGGTTTCGCTGATGGACGACGCCTGGTGGGGTCCGGCCATCCCGCTGCCGGACGAACCGTATTTCTGCCTGGCCGAACGCACCCTGCCCGGCAGCTACATCGTCAACCAGGCCGGCAATCGCTTCGTGAACGAGGCCGCGCCCTACAGCGACGTCGTGCATTCCATGTACAAGCAGAACGCCGCCCACCCCGACATCCCCTGCTGGCTGATCTTCGACCAGGACTACCGAAACCGCTACCTGTTCAAGGACATCGCCCCCACCCTCCCGTTCCCCGACAGCTGGTACAGCTCCGGCGCGGTCTTCAAATCCGCCACCATCCCGGGCCTGGCCAACGCGATCTGCGTCGACCGCACCACCTTCTGGAACACCTACACCCGCTTCAACGGCTTCGCCGTCTCCGGCACCGACACCGACTTCAAACGCGGCAACTCCCACTACGACCACTACTTCACCGACCCCGGCATCCACCCCAACTCCTGCCTGGCCCCCCTCCTCGTCCCACCCTTCTACGCCTGCAAAATCGACCCGGCGACCTAGGCACCAAGGGCGGCATGCTCACCGACGCCGCCGCCCGAGTCCTCACCCCCACCGCCCAACCCATCCCCGGCCTCTTCGCCGCTGGCAACTGCTCCAGCGCCGTCATGGGCCACGGCTACGCCGGCGCCGGCTCCACCATGACCTTCGCCTACATAGCCGCCAACACCATCTAACCCCTCGCCCCAAACCCCCTCCACCCCAACCCATCCCACCGAATCAAAGGCCCTGACACAAAGAAGGGCCGCCCCGGCAATCCCCGGGACGGCCCTCCTGCACGGCCACACACAGTCCTACTGCATGTGTCGCGACGTTCCAACCGGCCACGGCGCCTCGTGGAAGGCCAATGAGCCGACAACTTTTCGGCTCAGTGCAAGACTGGCAGCAGTGCAAGCAGCACCGCGATGAGGAGCAGGGGAACCGAGAGTCGCTCGACGAGTGCGTGAGTCCGCTCGAGATCGGCATTGCGGCGCGAACCGTCCGTGGCGGCGCCTCGGACACTGTCCGCACCGCCGGCGATACGTGCGGCGAGTGTGGCATCGACGCGAAGCTTGACGGTGAGAATCGTTGCCATCACGAGTGCGCCGACCAGATAGACCGCAGCGACCGCGCAGGCCCCCGACGCCAGTCTTGTAACGTCGATCACGACGAGGGCAATGCTGGCGATCAGGGAAGCGCGGTTGTAGCGGGTCCACGCACCGACCGAGATCTTCTCGACGGCAAGGGCGATATCCGGTGCCGTGCCTGGTGTTTGGGCATCCAGCAGTAGCGGCCGAACTCCAGCAACCATGATCAACCCACCCGCGGTGACGACACCGACCGCGAAGCGTTCGGCTCCGGTGAGGCCGACGTTGATAAGAGTGTCAGCGGCGTTGATGTTCATGTGTTCCTCCCGAGCAGCAAAGTGCGGTGCGCACTCACGTCATTCTGCGATGGCGTTACTATGGTGCGCGCTCACCTCTCTTGTCAACGGGTGGGGCAGCGCCGACCGAGGGAGATCACCGATGGCAACACCGGCCCGGCAGCGGATCCTCGATGCCGCTGCACAACTGCTGCGCGAGAAGGGCATTGCGCGCCTCACCACGCGTGAAATCGCCATGGCCGCGGACGCTGCGGAGGGTTCGATCACCAAGAACTTCGGCGGCAAACTCGGCCTACTCACCGCGCTGCTGTCGAGCGAACTTCCCGAACTCGCCGCCTGGCGCGCCGCTCTCACGCCAGCGACCCCTCATCGGGACGACTTGCGGGCCGCGCTGATCGCGGTCGGCGACAAGGCAATCGACTACTACACGGCGTCGCTGCCGCTCGTCGCCGGCGCCGTCGCCGATGCCACGCTTCTCGACGCCTATCGAGCGACGAACACCGCCCAGGACACCGGACCACAACTGGCCACGGAGATCATGGCCACGTATTTGAACACCTGGCAGGCGACAGGCGCCCTTTCACCCGATACCGACACCTGGGCCACGGCCCTGATGTTCTGCGGCGCAGCACAATTGCAGGCCTGGACCGAGTACCTCGCTGGACCGGGATCGCTACCCCATGATCGAAACGCACGAATCCGAGCGGTCGCAATGACGCTCATCCCCTGACACCGGTATCCGTGGATGCGCACTCCGCCTCGGTCAGCGAATTGTCCCTCAGCGGACGGATTTCAGTATCGATCCTTGCGCCCTGCCACGGTGAAGGCGGCCGCCGGTAGGTGAGGTGCACGGTCACCGTCCTGACCTCATCGGTCGTCCCACCCAGAATGACCAAACGGCCGGTCTGACAGATGTTGTGCCGCATGGCTTCAGCGCACACCCTTGCCCGTGTCCACTACGAACAGTCGTAATAAAGACTACGGTCGATATCGACCGGAAGGAGGCGCCGTGTCGGACAAGTCATCGATCGAATGGACTGAGGCGACGTGGAATCCGGTGACGGGCTGCGACCGCGTATCGACCGGTTGCGACCGCTGCTACGCCATGGTGCTGGCAAAGCGGCTCAAGTCCATGGGAGCCGAAAAATACCAGCAGGACGGCGATCCGCGGACCTCCGGCCCAGGTTTCGGTGTGACGCTTCACCCTCGTGCGCTCGATGTGCCGCGTCGCTGGCGGACATCGCGAGTGGTGTTCGTGAACTCAATGTCCGACCTTTTCCACGCGAGGGTGCCGGTCGGCTACATCCGTGATGTCTTCGATGTCATGCGCGAGACTCCGCAGCACACCTACCAGATACTCACCAAGCGCGCGTTGCGGCTGCGGCGCGTTGCGGACCAGCTGGAATGGCCAACTAATGTGTGGATGGGGGTCTCGGTCGAGAACGCCGACCACCTCGACCGGGTGGAACATCTGCGAGAGGTCCCGGCCGCGGTTCGATTTCTGTCATGCGAGCCGCTCCTTGGCCCGCTGGACAGCCTGGTCTTGGACGGCATCGGTTGGGTGATCGCTGGCGGGGAGTCCGGCATCGGTCACCGCCCGATGGACCCGAATTGGGTGCGGAACATTCGCGACGCGTGCGGCGGCGCGGGGATCCCGTTCTTCTTCAAGCAGTGGGGCGGTCGGACGCCGAAGGCGATGGGCCGCGAGCTCGACGGTCGGCTGTGGGATGGTATGCCACAGTTGGCCGCTCGCTGACCTGCCCAGGACGAGGGCTGGTGCTGGTGCTGAACTCAGCCCACCATGGCCGACTCGACGGCCACCAGTGCGGTGTCGGCTGCCACAGGACATCTCCGCTGACCGTCGGCACCGGCACGGCGGGCGGCTCGAAGAATGACAACTGCCCGGACTTCTCTTCTTTCTGCATCCTCGCGTAGCGCCGGGCCTCGGCCATCATGCGCGGTTCGCGCTCGGCCGCATGCTTGTACAGGTGGCGCATGATCCGGTCGCCAGCGTCATGATCGGTCGCGAAAACCATGTCATAGATGGTCGTCCCATTGGTCATGCGCATCGGGATCCGATGAGTGTGAAGATATCCCAGGTGTTCAGCGAGACGAAACCGAATAAGGTTGGTCATCTCGTCCCGGTACTGGTTCGTCGTGATGGCGTTCGCATCCAGGGCGCGCTGGATGATTTCCCACTTCGTGGTGCCGTAGAACCGCGTGACTCGTTCCCGGAACCGCTCGCTGCTGGTGCCCCGGATTCCGCGCAGGGTGAACACCGGTGAGACGAGCAGCCACAGTTCCGCCTTGGTCTTCGCGAGCGTCGACTTGAACTGGGCGATCTTGACGATGGTCGTCCAATCCACCTCCGCCGCTTGCTGATCAATGAAGGCGAACGTGGGCGCGCGGTTGAAGGGCATCAACTCCGCCAGAACGCCGTCGATGGTCTCATTGCAGTCCCCGGGCACGACCCGGAACTTTTTGTCCGGAAAGTCTTTCCGCAGTGATTCCTCCAGCATGGCGGCATTCTCGGGAAGTTCGAAGAACACATGCCGGGTAAATCCATGCTCAGCAGCCAGAACTCGTCGCGGGGATCCGTCGATGAGCTCCCCGGTATGCCGTTCGATGTTCTCCGGCTGACCAGCCATCAGATCGAGGTAGATCCGCTCAGTCGAGGACTTGGATGCCAGGTTGAACCGGTCCACGTAGTCGCCGAGGATCTGCAGCTTGTTGCTGGTCCAATAGGACCACTGGCGCGCCATACCGGCCTCCTGCCACCCCTGCGGGCCGGGGCCGAGCCCTGCCCGACTTTCTCAGAATAGGGCGCTCTTCTTGTCCGTATTGCGCGAATGGTACGAATTGGCCTGGCAGGCAAGACTATTGATCTCGTGCCTCGTGGTACAGGGCGGGATGCACTGGGGCCGTATGGTTCTGGCCAGGGCGTGAGGCAAGGTGATCGGCCCAGCGTGGGGCGGTGAAAGCTACGGAAGCGGTCTCATGGTCAGCAACCCTGTCATGCGGATTTGGCGCGGACCTTGGAAATTGTTCTACCGGGACCGCTGCCGACACTGTCCATTATCGGTCGCCGAGTGGGACGACGCGGGCTGGCACCCGTTCCCCGACCGAATGGCCGAGGTCGAACGACTGGTGGGCAGTAACGTCAAGGCTTACGATCAAGACCGTTGGACGTAATCACACCTCCGCAGGCGCACCCCGCAGCCTAGCCAGCGAATTGTCCCGCAGCGTACGGATTTCAGCTTGAGCGTGGTGCTGCCCGCCATCATAGGCCGCCTCGTCCAGCGGTCCCGGAGTCTCGGCGGTACGGGTCGGGCCCTTGAGAACCACGTCGCCTGCAGCCTCGATGAACTTGCCGCGTCTCAGTCTGCGGCGATACGGGATTTGCCGCGGGATTCGTAGTCGTAATCCCAGGTGTCGTCGCACTGAGCGGACGTCGTTGGCGGGACGGCTTGAGCGAGAGCATCGCGGACGGCATCGGTAGCGGCTCGGACTTCCTCTCGATCGTCGATCGCGTCGAGTTCGATTCGGATGGACTTCTGCGCGGTGCCCTGCGCTTGCCCGATCAACTCCAGCAGACTTGCCACAAGTCGGGTGGTGTGATCGTCGGCGCCGGTGATGCGCCAGTCGTGGACAGTGCCATCGGCGCTGACTGCCACGGTGATCCGGCCATCGGCGGAGGTCGCGGTGACGGTACGGGTCCGGATCGCTTCCTGCAGACGTTCGGTGTCCTCGGCGACCGCATCCAGCACTGAGCGGTGACGCGCAGGAATGTGATCAGCCATAGTGAGAGTTCCCCTACTCGCTGGTCCTGGCTGCCGACCTCGTGGAGAGGGCGCAGCATCTCTGAATGGCGTTATAAAGTACGCGCAACTAAGTTTGTATCATCACTCGCACCGACTGTTCAGCGTCGGCGACAAGAGGGGGTCACGGTCATGGGTGGATGGCTGGATGTGGATCCGGAACGCGTGCGCGCCTTGGCTTCCGGGTTCAAGGATGCCTCGACCACGCTCGGAGGAATGACCGACCACGATTCGGCCGACCAGATCACCACCGGCCTGGGTGACACGGCGGTCGGCGGGGCCTGCGCGGCGGTGGCGACCGCGGTCGGCGGGGCGTTCACCGCCGTCTCCGGCCACTACGACGCACTGCACATCCATGCCCACAATGGCGCCGGCGCCTACGACGCCAACGAGGATGTCTCGGTCGACAAGTTCACCAACCTGGAGGACTTGATCTGATGGGTACGCCGACCATCGCGCAGGTGAAGGCGTGAGATCCGGGCGTGCTGAATACCCAGGCCGGTGAGTGGGAGCAGAAGGCGAAGACCCTCGGTGACACCCTGGACGCGGCGGCACGCTCGGTCGACGGCTCCCATCACTACTGGATCGGTGATGCCGGGGACTCGATGCGCGACCGGCACGACGAAATCCACGGCGACGCAAAGACGGTCAAGACCGCCCTGGAGAACGGGGCCACCGCCGCGCGCAGTGGCGCCACCGCTATCGACGCTGCCAAGACCGCACTGCTGAACCAGGTCACTACCGCCGAAGGTAAGGGCTACATCGTCAACTACGACACCGGCGAGGTGAAGCCCAACGACTACATGCGCATGATGCTCCAACTCGCCGGTGCGGATAACGCGCAAGCCCCGAAAGCGGGGATCGTGTCGCAGGCGGAGGAGTACCAGAAGGCAATCCAGGCCGCGCTAGTCGATTGCGGCACCGCGGACGACAACGCGATGACCGCGGTCAACAACGCCTTCGCCAACCTGACCACCACCCAGATCCAGCAGCCAAGCACCGATCAGCTCGATCAGCTCACCGCCGATCAGGCGAAGAAGGATCTCCAGGCAGTCAAGGACGGCACTGCCGACGATGCGACCCTGGCGCGAATCCGCATGGCTACCACGCTGTCCGATCAAGACAAGCAGGACCTGAACAACGGCGACTCGATCAGCCTTGCCCAATACCCGTATGTCCAAGCCTTCACCCAGGGCATGAACGACATGTCCAATGAGGACATCGACCAGCTGGGCAGCAATCTCAAAGGAAACGGGCACGATCAGGTGCAAGCGGACATCGCCAACGATTTCCGCATCGTATCCAACCCTCAGGTGCACAGCCCCGACGGCAAGTACACCGGTGGAATTTCACAGCTGCCCAAGGATGTTCAGAAGGCCCTCACTGAGGACCCGTCCGTGCTCGCCAAGACCACGACCGTCGCGAACCAATACAGCAGTGTCGACATGTCCAGCTACGACGCAAACAAAGTGCAGTCGTCCATGGCGGCGCTCGGTGACCTGATGAGCAAGGGCGACAACACCATTCAGGGCAGCGACATCAACCGCGCCATGATCAAGCAAGGCGCCGAAATTGCGGCATTGCACCCCAGCGACAAGGGGATGAGCCAACTCACCCCCAAACTCGCCGATACTTTCCTGCAAAACGCCTCCGGTGACCACACCGCCGTTCGTGACGCCCTCATCGCCGACGCAAACAGCTCCAACCCCGACGCCCGCGCGGCCGCAACCCGGATGGACCTAACCTGCACCCCCGGGGGCCATTACAACGCCAACGATCACATCGTGGACATCCTGCAACACCAATGGTCACCGGACCAGCACGGCGCAGAAAACATGTTCAAGTACATCGGCGACGACGCCGGCGCAGCCAACCAATTCCAACAGCAGCGAGCAGGAGAATCAGCTCAATCGCTGGCCACGATCATCGCCCACAACGAAGCCACGCTGTCCCACGACGTGCCCGGCGCCGCCGGCCACGCCTCCTTCGGCGAACTGAACCCGGGCCTGAGTCAGGTCGTCGCGAAATCCCTTGAGCCTTACATCCCGAACCTTGCCGGAGTCAGCGACCCCGACCTGAAAATCAACCACTACTGCGGCAACCTCGATACCGCTGGCAGCACCGACGGTAGCCCCGACGCACACGGCAATCAGCTCAACCACACCCCCGGCGACCTATCGAACCTATTCAAGGTGATCGACTCAAACCCGGATGCCGCCAAGGAATTCAACAACGCTGCCGCACACCTGGCCGGGCAACTCGACTTCGCCTACGGCGCCGGAACCGACCCCCATAGGGCCTACGAGCAGGGGCAACTCACTGGGGCCATGAAAAACGGCCTCGACGACGAGCTGTCGACCCTGATCAAAATCGATCACGACAACGCCGGCGACGCGGCCTCCGCTGCGTACAACCGAAAAACGGAGATCGCTGACATCGTCACCGGGATCATTTCCACCGGCGGTGCCATCAGCTCTGGAGACCTTCCCGTATCCCCGGGTGGTCTGGTGTCCAGTGCGGCCAACGTCCTCGACCCCATCATCAAGGCCGACATCAAGTCGCCGGATACGTACGGGATCGACCAGGCCGCAACCCACTGGAACAAAGATCTCGCACCGGTCACCCGCGTCGATGGTAACAACACCTTCCTGCAGGACGCCAACATCATCAACGGCTACAACTCGGTCCACCACGACACCTTCGACCGATTCAACAACTACGAATACAACGGCCGCACCTACCAGTTCTTCGACTCCCAAGGCCGACCCGACATGGACGTCATCGAACACAACCAGACTGCTTTCGACGAGGCGAAGAAGAATATAATCGGGCGAAACACTTTCATCGACTATCACGAAGACCAAAGGGCCGGACTCGCGAACCCGGACATTATCCCACAGAAGGATGGACCAAAATGAGACGGACCGCCGTCAAGGCGATATCGATCTTCGTTGCGGTGCTCGGAGTGGTGTTCCTGGCCGCCGCCTGCTCGCCCGGAGAATCGTCCCACCAAGCTGCCAGCACAACCGTGCAACCATCCGCCGCACCCCGATATAACCCGTACGTGGACGAGGCAAGCATAGTCGTCGACTACGCGAAGATCGATCCGGGCATTTTCGAAAAATTCAACAACTACCCCAACGGACGTACCGGGGAGACGCGTAAATTCTTCGATTCCAGTGGACAGCCGGATATGGATGTTATCAACCACAACATGACTACATTCGACGAAGCAAAGCGTGCTCTCATTCCGCATGATTTCTATCAGCAGGAATGGGAAGAAAAATTTGCTGCTCACCAGTCGTCCGTTGCGGCGACGTATCCGCCCAAATAGAAACTCGTGGGCCTTGAGGGTGCTCTGCATCCACGCTAGAGCAACTCAATTCGATTTGAGTGTGGACAGCCTTATCAATCGCCTGCGCCACTCCGTTCCGAAGTGCTGATTTAGTAACAGGCCAAGCTTTTCGCCATCGACGAAGTCGAGCCTGTCATCACTTTCTGCTAGGCTGCGCACACCTTTCGAGCATTTCCCGGTAGTTACCAAAACCCCGCTGGTTGCGCGTTCGGTAGCGACGACGCCCAGTAGAGCCCGTGCTGTGTCAACCTCTACTGTTCCGCTGTATTGCTTGCACTCAATGAGGTGATCTCATCAACTTCGGTGTGTGCTTGAGGGTTTCGGGCATTCGGGAGTTTCGGGACTTGCCCGGTCATGGGCGTGGAGTCCCAGGTAGACCGGTTTTCTCCCACAGAATTCCGATGCCTGAAGGACTCCACGTGATCGCCTATCGTGCCATGCTCGACGTGTCCCGGGAGCTGGTCTGCCATGTTTCCCGGTTGCTGGCCGCCCAACGGCGAGCCCGGGGCACCCGCCGCGGTGCCCGGGCGCTGACACCGTTTCGGCAGGCGATGTTCGTGCTGGCCTGGTTCCGTAAACGCGAGGACATCGCGGTGCTGGGCGCAGGTTTCGGTATCAGCCGCTCGACCGCCTGCTTGCGCCAGACCGAGCCGATCGCGCGGCGATGCCGGCGGATCAGCCCGGCCACGAAGTGGAGAGTCTGGCGTGACAACGGCAGCGCGGAACGGTAGAACAACACGTGAAGCCCTTGGTACTCAGCAGTTTTGGTCGACAGCTGATCTACCAGGGGCTTCACCATTCACGGAGCCGACACGCCACACCAATCACCCACTACCACAACGGATCTCACTGGAGATGAAAAGGGCTCCGTGACCCCCATTGGACATCCCTCAACAAGTACAGCACCCACAGGGGCAGCCTGTAGCACTGCACTGGTCAAGGTGGCACCGCTTGCCGACGTGGCCGGGGCCGAGGGCGGTGCGGTCGTAAGGATGGATGCGGTGGTCAGAGCCGCCGCCGCATGCCCTGCGGAATCGGGCGCGGTCTCCCGCCCTGCGAAGAAAGTCACGACAGCCGCAATTACGCCGGTGATGGCCGTGATCCATGCTGGCCCGAACTCCATCAGCTTCGATCTGCGCGTTGGACTCGGCTCTGGCGTGGATGAACCTTGACCAGCTGGAGACTGACGATCGGAATCGGACTGCGGTTCAGGACGATTCGCACGGGATCCCCCCGTGGGCGGTCGACGCACGCTCACAGCGGTGAGTCTAGGGGTGCAGACAGATTCTCGCTACGAATCCCAAAGGCCCGCAAGGCTTTAGGAACCGGCCGCCAGCAGACCAGTCGAAGCTAAACCGATCAGACATTCAGCAAGGATTAAGCAAATCTCCGATGCCCCACGTAACACGGCATCGACGTGGACCTGCCCCATGGAAACCATGGGTGACATGGCCTTGGAAAGGTGGGCGCAGAGGGGATCGAACCCCCGACCGCTGGTGTGTAAAACCAGTGCTCTACCGCTGAGCTATACGCCCCGAACCGCCGGCGGGGCCGGGGTGGGTGGGAACGGGACCGGAGTCCGGGTTCGCCGGGTTATGAATCTAGTGTGGCGAGGGCTTTTTCCCAAGCTTGCTGGTCACGGGGCTCGCCGGGGCCGTTCATTTCGGCGAAGCGGATGATGCCGTCTTTGTCTACGACGAAGGTGCCGCGGTTGGGGTAGCCGGATTTTTCGTTGAAGACGCCGTAGGTTTGGGCCACTGCGCCGTGGGGCCAGAAGTCGGAGAGGAGGGGGAAGGTGTAGCCCTGTTCGGCGGCCCAGATCTTGTGGGTGGGCGGGGGGCCTACGGAGATGGCGAGGATTTCGGCGTTGTCGTTCTGGAACTTGGGGAGTTCGTCGCGGACTTTGCAGAGTTCGCCTTGGCAGATGCCGGTGAAGGCCAAGGGGTAGAAGACGATCAGGACGTTCTTCTCACCGCGGAAGCTCGACAGGGTGACTTCCTGGTTGTTCTGGTCCTTCAACGTGAAGTCCGGTGCGACCGTACCGACTTCGAGCGGCATACCTACCCTCCATCCTTGCGTGCGTGCTCAGCATGCAGCGGCGCCCGATGGGGAAACCATCGGGTGCCGCTGCGGCTGACTGAAACCTTAGTGGAGCGTCTCAGCGTTGCTTGGAGGGCGTCTTGGGCTGGGTGAGCTTGGTGCCCGTCCAGGTGCCCAAGGACACGGGTGTGGTCGAGGTGAGGCCCGCGGGGGTGGCCGACTCGGCGATCTCACTCGGGTCGACATGGCCGGGCTGGCCGGTCTTGGGGGTGAGCACCCAGACCACGCCGTCGTCGGCGAGCGGGGTGATCACATTGAGCAACTCGTCCACCAGGTCGCCGTCCCCGTCGCGCCACCACAGCAGCACGACGTCGACCACCTCGTCGGTGTCTTCGTCGAGTAACTCGGAACCGGTGGCTTCCTCGATCTCGGCGCGAAGCGCGTCATCGGTATCTTCGTCCCAGCCCAGTTCCTGAACCACCATGTCGTGTGAAATGCCAAGCTTCTGAGCGTAGTTCTGCGCGTCCGCCGCGGCGACCACGGTGGTGTCCTCCTCAACTCCCGACAATAGGTAGTTGCAAGCGAACAGGGTAAAAGCCCTCAGCGCAAGCCGATCGACCGAAATCGCACCCTAAATGTCGTATGTGAGACCGCCGGGGAGGGGCGGACAAGGGGGCTTTCACTTGGCCGGACAGCCGTTGCGCACCGCCGTGAGCGCGTCGTTCACCTTTTTGCTGCCGTCGTTGAGCGGCACCACCGACGACCCCACCGACATCTTGCGAATCTCCGCGGCCAACGCGCGCGCCGCGGCCACGTAGTCGGTGAACTTGCCCGACAGTTCGGCCGGCAGGTTCGGGCCGGCGGCCGCGACCTGAGTCTCGACCGTCTTCGCGGCGTCCTCGAGCGCGGTTGCCGCGGCATCCCGCTTGGCGCTCTGGTCGCCGGCGCTGCCGTCGTGTGCGTCCACGAATTCGTTGTAGCGGTCGACCTGGGTGGTGGCCGCCTTGCGGAAGGCGTCGCAATTGTCCCCGGTCGCCTTGGCGATCGCGGCCGCGGCGCGCGAGGAACTGGCCGCCGCCGCGGAGGTCGCCGCCTCCGCCTTGTAGGACGTCACCTGAGCTTGATCGACGGTCGCGGTACCCTCGACCGTGTTCGCACATCCCGCCAGCACCAGCCCCACCGCCACGGCCCCGGACGCGCACACCAATCCGAACCCCCGCGGGTTCAGCAGCTTCACTTGGTTCCTCCCCGATCCAGCCGGCGGTGTCGGATGGGCGTCGCTCGCGGCGCGGTTCCCTGCGCAACCGTACTGGATTTCCGGCTGACATGATGACCTGGGCCGCATCATCGACAAGGATGTGAGATGCGCCCCAAACCTTTGCTGACGGGTAGGCCGCCGACCAGCGGCTACCCGGGGTATTGACGCCACACCAGATGTCCCACCCCATGTGTACGAGGAGCAAACGTCTTGACCGACTTGATGCACCCGACTTCGTCGAATTCCGCCAACGGATCGACCCGCAAATCCCCGGCGGGGGGCCGGGTTCGAGTGATTCGCGAGGGGGTGGCGTCATACCTGCCGGACATCGACCCGGAGGAGACCAGCGAATGGCTCGACTCCTTCGACGAAATGCTCACCCGCGAGGGCCCCGGCCGCGCCCGCTACCTCATGCTGCGCCTGCTCGAGCGCGCCGGTGAACGCCACGTCGCCATCCCGGCGCTGACCTCCACCGACTACGTCAACACCATTCCCACCGAGAACGAGCCGTGGTTCCCGGGCGACGAGGAGGTGGAGCGCCGCTACCGCGCCTACATCCGCTGGAACGCCGCCATCATGGTGCACCGCGCCCAGCGCCCGGGAATCGGTGTGGGCGGCCACATTTCGACCTACGCGTCCTCGTCGGCGCTCTACGAGGTCGGCTTCAACCACTTCTTCCGCGGCAAGGATCATCCGGGCGGCGGCGACCAGATCTTCATTCAGGGCCATGCCTCGCCGGGCGTCTACGCCCGCGCCTTCCTCGAGGGCCGCCTGACCGAGGATCAGATGGACGGCTTCCGCCAGGAGTACAGCCACGGCGGTCCCGGCGCCGGCCTGTCGTCCTACCCGCATCCGCGCTTGATGCCCGACTTCTGGGAATTCCCCACGGTCTCCATGGGTTTGGGCCCGATGAACGCCATCTACCAGGCGCGGTTCAACCACTACCTGCACGACCGCGGCCTCAAAGACACGTCCGACCAGCATGTTTGGGCGTTCCTGGGCGACGGCGAGATGGACGAGCCGGAATCGCGCGGCCTGATCCAGGTCGCCGCCAACGAGGGCCTGGACAACCTGACCTTCGTCATCAACTGCAACCTGCAGCGCCTCGACGGCCCGGTCCGCGGCAACGGCAAGATCATTCAGGAGCTGGAGTCGTTCTTCCGCGGCGCCGGCTGGAATGTCATCAAGGTGGTGTGGGGCCGCGAATGGGATGCCCTGCTGCAGGCCGACCGCGACGGCGCGCTGGTCAACCTGATGAACACCACCCCCGACGGCGACTACCAGACCTACAAGGCCAATGACGGCGCGTACGTGCGCGAACACTTCTTCGGCCGCGACCCGCGCACCAAGGAACTGGTCAAGGGCCTGTCGGATTCCGAGGTCTGGAACCTCAAGCGCGGCGGCCACGACTACCGCAAGATCTACGCCGCCTACGCCGCGGCCATGGCGCACAAAGGCCAGCCGACGGTCATTCTCGCCAAGACCATCAAGGGCTACGGCCTGGGCAAGCATTTCGAGGCCCGCAACGCCACGCACCAGATGAAGAAGATGACCCTCGACGATCTGAAGGCGTTCCGCGATCTGCAGCGCATTCCGATCACCGATGCCGAGCTCGAGGCGAATCCGTATCTGCCGCCGTACTACACCCCCGGCAAGGACGCGCCCGAGATCCAGTACATGCTCGACCGCCGCCGCCAGCTCGGCGGCTACCTTCCCGAGCGTCGCACCATGTCCAAGCCGCTGGCGCTGCCCGGCGACGAGGCCTACCGTTCGGTGCGCAAGGGTTCGGGCAAGCAGCCGGTGGCCACCACCATGGCCTTCGTGCGCCTGATGAAGGAACTGTTGCGCGACAAGGAGATCGGCAAGCGCATCGTCCCGATCATCCCCGACGAGGCCCGCACCTTCGGTATGGACTCGTGGTTCCCGTCGCTGAAGATCTACAACCGCAACGGCCAGCTCTACACCTCGGTCGACGCGGAACTCATGCTCGCCTACAAGGAGTCGAGCGTCGGCCAGATCCTGCACGAGGGCATCAACGAGGCCGGTTCGACCTCCAGCTTCACCGCGGTCGGCACCTCCTACGCCACCCACGGCGAGCCGATGATCCCGCTCTACATCTTCTATTCGATGTTCGGCTTCCAGCGCACCGGCGACGGCCTGTGGGCGGCGGCGGATCAGATGGCGCGCGGTTTCGTGCTCGGCGCGACGGCCGGCCGGACCACGCTGACCGGTGAGGGCTTGCAGCACAACGACGGTCACTCGCTGCTGCTGGCGTCCACCAACCCGGCGTGCGTCGCCTACGATCCGGCGTTCTCCTTCGAGATCGCCCACATCGTGCGCGACGGCATGCGCCGCATGTACGGCGGCGGGCTTTCGCAGGGCGGCTATCAGGAGGCGCTGCCGGGCACCGACCCGGAATCGCATTCGGCGCATCACGAATTCGGCGGCGAGGACATCTTCTACTACATCACCCTCTACAACGAGCCGTACGTGCAGCCGGCCGAGCCGGAGAACCTGGACGTGCAGGGCCTGCTCAAGGGGATCTACCGCTACAAGCAGGGTGGGGCGGGCGATCTGCGCGCCAACATCCTGGTCGCCGGCGTCACCATGCCCGACGGCCTGCGCGCGCAGGAGATGCTCGCCGAGGAGTGGGGCGTGCAGGCGGACGTCTACTCGGTGACCTCGTGGGGCGAGCTCCGCAAGGAGGCCCTCGCCAAGGAGATCGCGAAACTCCGTCACCCCGACCAGGATCCGGGCCAGCCGTACATCACCGAGCTGCTGTCGCAGGCGCAGGGCCCCTTCGTGGCCGCCTCCGACTGGATCCGCGCGGTGCCCGATCAGATCCGCCAGTGGGTGCCGGGCGAGTACATCACCTTGGGCACGGACGGTTTCGGTTTCTCCGACACGCGTCCCGCGGCTCGCCGCGTGTTCAATGTGGACGCCGCCTCCATCGTGGTCGCGGCCCTGCAGGGACTCGCTGCTCAGGGCAAGATCGCACCGGCCACCGCGGCCGAGGCGGCCCGCCGCTACGCCATCGACGATGTGAACGCCGCGCCGAAGGCGGCACCCGGTACCGAAGGTGGCGACGCATAACCGAACATAAGAACCGTGGAACGTAAACCGCCGAGGCCGCGCCGGATCAACGAAGAAGGCACCTCCTCCCACGAGGTCTATCTTCCGACCGGCGCACTCTCGCCGAATCGGCAGACGCGCGACCCGCTTCCGGACACGCTCCTGAAACGGGTCAAGCAGTTCTCCGGCCGCCTGTCGACCGAGGCCGTGTCCTCGATGCAGGATCGGTTGCCGTTCTTCGCCAATCTGGACGCCGCCCAGCGCGCCGGGGTCCAGATGCTGGTGCAGACGGCGGTGGTGAACTTCCTGGAATGGCTGCAGGACCCGGAGTCGGATATCCGCTTCAGTCTCGATGCCTTCCAAGTGATTCCGGACGATCTGGCGCGGCGGCTGACGCTGCGCCAGACCGTCGACATGGTCCGGGTGGCCATGGAGTTCTTCGAGCAGTGGCTACCGGCGTTGGCGCGCAACGATCGTCAGCTGGTGGCGCTCACCGAGGCGGTGCTGCGTTACGGGCGCGAGCTGGGTTTCGCGGCCGCCTCGGTGTACGCCTCGGCCGCGGAGTCGCGAGGCGCGTGGGACACCCGATTGGAGGCGCTGGTCGTCGACGCCGTGGTGCGCGGCGACACCGGCCCCGAGATGCTCTCGCGCGCGGCCACTCTCAATTGGGACGCCACCGCGCCCGCCACCGTCCTGGTGGGCACTCCCCCCAAGGATCAGGCGGCCGCCGTTGTCAGTTCCGTACATAGCGTGGCGGGCCGGCACGGGCGAAACGCGCTCGCGGTGGTGCAGGGTTCGCGGCTCGTCATGGTAGTCAGCGGACATCTCGGGGACCCGTTGTATCCCTCGCAGTTCCTCGCGGATCTGCTCGCGGAGGCGTTCTCGGAGGGTCCGGTGGTGATCGGCCCGACCATGCGCACGCTCTCGGCCGCGCACGTCAGTTCGGTGGAGGCGATGGCCGGGATGGAGGCCGTGGTGGGCTGGCGTGGCGCGCCGCGCCCGGTGCACGCCTCGGAGCTGCTGCCCGAACGCGCCCTGCTGGGTGACCGCGCCGCGGTGGAGGCCCTGAACGAGCACCTCGTGCTACCGTTGGCCGCCGCCAGCGCCGATTTGTCGGACACGCTGGATGCGTACCTGGATTGCGGTGGAGCCGTCGAGACCTGCGCCCGCCAGCTGTTCGTTCATCCAAATACGGTGCGCTATCGGCTCAAGCGAATCGCCGACATCACGGGCCGGGATCCGATGAATCCGCGCGATGCGTATGTGTTACGTATCGCGGCCACAGTAGGCCGACTGACTCGAACTCGTAACGAATCGCCCACTCCTGCCACTGATATGACTCCCGTCACAGACCCCAAGGACGGGTTGTAACGAGATTCGAGGATAGGGCGATCCGGACAACCCACTAGGTCTTTTGTGGACTCCTCACAAAACTGCCAAGCAAGCTTCATTCGCGCCGACATCTCGTGAGAGCGCAGTCACGGTGTTTTCTTGTCAACGTGATCGCATTGCTCGCCCCTGGACAGGGCTCTCAGACACCCGGCATGCTCACCCCTTGGCTCGAACTTCCCGGCGCCGCGGATCGCCTCGCGCTGTGGTCGAAGGCCTCGGGGCTGGACCTGCTGCGTTTGGGTACGACTGCGACCGCGGAAGAGATCGTGGACACGGCTGTCACCCAGCCGCTCGTCGTCGCGGCCGCTCTGCTTGCTTTTGCCGAAATCCCGCAGGCATCACTGCCCGCGGATACCATCGTCGCCGGACACTCGGTCGGCGAATTCGCCGCCGCTGCCGTCGCCGGAGTCCTCTCCGCCGATGACGCGGTGGCATTGGCCGCCATCCGCGGAGCGGAAATGGCCAAAGCTTGCGCCCTCGAGCCGACCGGAATGTCCGCGGTGCTCGGTGGTGACGAGGCGGAAGTGCTCGCTCGTCTCGAGGAGCTCGGGCTCGTTCCGGCCAACCGCAATGCGGTGGGTCAGATCGTGGCCGCGGGTAAGCTCGAGGCGCTCGAAGCCCTTGCCGCGAACCCGCCCGAAAAGGCCCGCATCCGGTCGTTGCCGGTCGCCGGCGCCTTCCATACCGTGTTCATGGCGCCTGCCCAGGACGCGGTGGCGGAGGCCATCGCCAAGATCGCTCCCAGCGAGCCCACCCGGACCCTGCTGTCGAACTTCGACGGGCAGCCGGTGAGCTCCGGACAGGACGCGATCGACAAGCTCGCTGCCCAGGTCACCCGCCCCGTGCGGTGGGATCTGTGCAACGAAACGATCCGTGCGGCAGGGGTTTCCGCGGTGGCGGAGCTGCCGCCGGCGGGCACCCTGGTCGGCATCGCCAAGCGGGAGCTCAAGGGCACCCCGAATCTGGCGCTGAAGACCCCCGCGGATCTCCCCGCGCTCGCCGAGCTGACCGCAACCAGCTAGCTTGGCTCGCGGCCCGCTTCCTCAACGGCGAGTAAGCAATCGGGTCGCACACCGAAATCACCATCCCCACCCCTCTACAGGAAACAAGAAGGGAGCCACCACAGTGGCCGCTCTGACCCAGGAACAGATCGTCGAAGAGCTCGGCAAGATCATCGAAGAGGTGACCGGTATCGAGCCCTCCGAGGTGACCATCGAGAAGTCCTTCGTCGACGACCTGGACATCGACTCGCTGTCGATGGTCGAGATCGCCGTCCAGACCGAGGACAAGTACGGCGTCAAGATCCCCGATGAGGACCTGGCGAGCCTGAAGACCGTCGGCGACGCGGTGGCGTACATCCAGAAGCTCGAGGCGGAGAACGCGGACGCGGCCGCCGAGCTGAAGGCCAAGTTCGGCGAAGAGGCCTAGGACCGACACCGTGACCACTCCTTCCACCTTGAACGGGAACTTTCCCAACGTCGTCGTAACGAGCATGGCGGCGACCACGTCGATCGCCGGTGACGTCGATGCGACGTGGAAGGGCCTCCTCAATGGCGAGAGCGGCATCGACACTCTCGAGGACGACTTCATTGCGGAGTACGACCTTCCGGTTCGAATCGGCGGCCACCTGAAGGTGTCGCCGGACACGCTGCTCGATCGGGTCGAGATCCGACGCATGGCGTATGTCGAGCGTCTGGCGACCGTCCTCGGTCGCGAGGTGTGGAAGAACGCCGGCTCGCCCGAGGTTGACCCGCTGCGGCTGGGTGTGGCCATCGGCACCGGTCTCGGCGGCGGCGACGCGCTGATCGATTCGGTCGACAAGCTGAAGAACGGTGGCTATCGCAAGATTTCGCCGCTGGCTGTTCAGATGGTCATGCCGAACGGTCCGTCCGCCGTCGTCGGTCTCGAACTCAAGGCCCGGGCGGGCGTGATCACTCCGGTCTCGGCGTGTTCGTCGGGTTCGGAGGCCATCGCCAACGCTTGGCGCATGATCGTCATGGGTGACGCCGACATGGTCGTCACCGGCGGTGTCGAGGGCTTCATCGACTCGGTGCCGATCGCCGCGTTCTCCATGATGCGGGCCATGTCGACTCGCAACGACAACCCGAAGGCGGCCTCGCGTCCCTTCGACAAGGATCGCGACGGCTTCGTCTTCGGCGAGGCGGGCGCGCTCATGGTGGTCGAGACCGAGGAGAGCGCCAAGGCCCGTGGGGCCACCATCCACGCCCGGCTCATGGGCGCGGGTATCACTTCCGACGGGTTCCACCTGGTGGCGCCCGATCCGGAGGGCAGCGGTGCCGCTCGCGCCATGCAGCGCGCGATGCAGACCGCCGGGTTGTCCCCCAAGGACGTCACCCACGTCAACGCCCACGCGACTGCCACCCCGATCGGTGACACCGCGGAAGCGAACGCGATTCACAAGGCAGGCGTTCAGCACGCCTCGGTCTACGCGCCCAAGTCGGCCCTGGGCCACTCGATCGGCGCCGTCGGCGCCCTCGAGTCGGTGCTCACGGTGCTCAGCATCCGGGACGGCATCGTCCCCCCGACGCTGAACCTCGAGAACCAGGATCCGGCGATCGATCTGGATGTGGTGCATGGCGCGGCGCGTCAGCAGGACATCCAGTACGCGATCAACAACTCCTTCGGTTTCGGTGGGCACAATGTCGCGCTCGCCTTCGGCCGGTACTGACGCGCACTAGAACTACCGCGCATTTCTAGAACCGGTCAGTAAGACAAGCGGTCCCGGCGGGGATCTCAGTGGCTGATCCCGCACCTGAGATTCCCTCCGGGACTTCGACATTCGCAGCCGCTCTCAGCGACCGCACCTTCCCTTTAGAGGAGAGTTTGCGATGACCATCATGGCTCCCGCGCATGCGGACACCACGACCGATCCCCGTGACCCGCTGGGTCGGTTGCAGCGCTTCTTCGATCCCGGAACCGTGCTCCCGCTCCACCCCCGCGACAAGTCCGGTGTGCTGGCCGCCATCGGTGAGGTCGACGGCGTGCGCACCGTCGCCTACTGCTCGGACGCCACCGTGATGGGCGGCGCCATGGGCGTCGAGGGTTGCAAGCACATCGTCGACGCGATCGACACCGCCATCGATTCCAAGGCGCCCGTGGTGGGCCTGTGGCATTCGGGTGGCGCTCGCCTGGCGGAGGGTGTCGAGGCCCTGCACGCCGTCGGACTGGTCTTCGAGGCCATGGTCCGCGCGTCCGGCCAGGTCCCCCAGATTTCCGTGGTGCTCGGCTTCGCCGCCGGCGGCGCCGCCTACGGTCCCGCGTTGACCGACATCGTGATCATGGCGCCGGAAGGCCGCGTCTTCGTGACCGGTCCCGACATCGTGAAGACGGTGACCGGCGAGAGCGTCGACATGGCGACCCTCGGCGGCCCGGTCACGCACGGCAAGAAGTCCGGCGTGTGCCACATCGTCGCCGATGACGAGTCCGACGCCATGCATCGCGCCCGCCGCCTGGTCTCGATGTTCGCCGAGCAGGGCGAATTCGACCTGGCCGCCGCCGCACACGGCGATGTCGACCTCAAGGCCATGATGCCGGAGTCGGCCAAGCGCGCCTACGACGTCAAGCCGATCATTCACGAGCTGCTCGACAACGTCGACGGCGAAAGCTCTTTCGAGGAACTCCAGGGCGGCTACGCCCGCTCCATGGTGGTCGGCGTCGGCCGGCTCGGCGGCCGCACCGTCGGCGTGCTGGCCAACAACCCGATCCGCCTGGGCGGCTGCCTCAACTCCGAAAGCGCCGAGAAGGCTTCGCGTTTCGTGCGCCTGTGCAACGCCTTCGGCATCCCGCTGATCGTCGTCACCGACGTGCCGGGCTACCTGCCGGGCGTCTCGCAGGAATTCGAGGGTGTGGTGCGCCGCGGCGCGAAGCTGCTGCACGCCTTCGCCGAGGCGCGTGTCCCGCGTGTCACCCTGGTGACCCGCAAGATCTACGGCGGCGCCTACATCGCCATGAACGCCCGCTCGCTCGGCGCCACCGCGGTGTACGCGTGGCCCGGTTCCGAGGTGGCGGTCATGGGCGCCAAGGCCGCGGTCGGCATCCTGCACAAGAAGGCCATCGCGGCCGCCCCCGAGGAGGAGCGCGAAGCCCTCATCGAGCGCCTCACCGAGGAGCACGAGCGCATCGCGGGCGGTGTCGAACGCGCCATCGCCATCGGCGTCGTGGACCAGGTCGTCGACCCGGCCAAGACCCGCTCCACCATCGCGGCGGCGCTCGCGGCGGCTCCGGCTCGGCCGCAGCACAACAAGAACATCCCGCTGTAATCGCTTGTACGGCAACGCAAGAGCGGGCGGTCTCCTCGGAGGCCGCCCGCTTTCGTCGTATCCAGGTCGCCACCGTCGCCCTCGCCCGTAGCGAAGAGCGCCTGGCGGCAAGGCAATTCAGGAGAGCAGCCGGACCTTGTCGGCGGACTCGTTCTGGCTGGCGCATTCCTGGTAGGGGTTGGGGTCGCCTTGGCGTTCACCGCAAACCCAGCGAATGGTGTCCACGGTGACGGCGATGTCGCCGCTGGACTGGTTGGCGCGGTCGGCGGCGTAGGCGGTGACCACCGAGAGGGCGGTGGGGCAGAAGTCGTCGCCGTGGGCGGTGGAGGCCACGACGGCCAGGCCCCAGGGGCCGGTGCCGCACTGGACGGCCTGGTGGCCGGCGGCGGGGAAGGGGGCCGCGGACGTGGCCGAGGACTTCGGCTTGGTGGTGGGGCCGGAGGCGGTGGCGGAGTGGTCGTTGCAGGCGGTCAGGGTCAGCGCCCCGATCATGGCCAGTGCCGTGCCCGCGATCCGCGTTGTGGTCCGCACGAAAACCCTCCTCGTCGACTACCCGCCCCCTGGGCATTCTGCCCGTTTCGTGTCGATTGCGAGGGATGCCACGCAAATGAGCGCGTGGCGGAATCGATCGGCGGCAGTGCCGAACCGCCGGTCGTGGCGGGTCAGCCGACGTCGCGGCGCAGCCAGGTGACTTCCGCGCCGTCGCCGCCGAGGCGGTAGGGCTCGAGGCGGTCGTCCCAGGCGGTGCCGAGGGCGCGGTCGATCTCACCGGCGATCTCGGCGGCGGTGGTGCGGCCGTGGGCGCGGGCCTCGGAGACGATGGCGCGCAAGCGGTTCTCCCCCACCACGATGTCGCCGCTGGCGCTGGTGGCGCAGTTCCACAGGCCCAGGCCGGGAACGAAGCAGAAGCGTTCGCCGTCGACGCCTTCGCTGGGTTCCTCGGTGACCTCGAAATACAAGATCGGCCAATCTCGCAATGCTCTGGCTAATCTGCCCCCGGTACCGACCGGGCCGTACCAATCGGTGGTGGCGCGCAATTGTCCCGGATCGGCGGGCTGCGCGGTCCAGCGCAGTTTCGCGGGGGCCTTGAGGGTCGAGGTGAGGGCCCATTCGATGTGCGGGCACAGCGCGGCCGGCGACGAATGGATATAGACGACTCCAGACGTCGACTCCGCGAACTGACTAGACGCGTGCACCACTGACACCTCCGGCTCGACGAGGGACGTCTTCCCCAACGACCCATATGCCGCCCGGCGTTGCCCGAGTTTACTGGAGTGCCCGGTGTTGCGTGTGTTACTTATTGCCCGTGTCGGACACTACCCAAACTCCGCGATCACGGCATCGCTGAGCGGCGGCCACGCCACGCGCGCCCAGTCCCCGAAATTTTCGTCCGCCAGCGCCAGACACGCCATGCCGGCGTCCGGATCGACCCAGAGAAATGTCCCCGACTGCCCGAAGTGCCCGAAAGTTCGCGGCGAGTTCGCGCCGCCGGTCCAGTGCGGAATCTTGTGATCGCGAATTTCGAAGCCCAGCCCCCAGTCGTTGGGTCGTTGCGACCCGTAACCGGGAAGGACGCCATTGCGATCCGGGAATTGCACTGTGCTTGCCTCGGAAAGCAATTCGGCACTCACCACCGCCGGTTCCAGCAATTCCGTGGCGAATCGCAGCAGATCTGCGACCGAGGAGCGCCCGGCGTGCCCGGCAGGACCGGCCAGGACCGAGGAGTTCATGCCCAGCGGCTCGAACACCGCCTCGCGCAGGTACCGGTCGAACGGGATACCCGTCTGTGCCGCAACGAAATCCGCGAGCACCTCGAACCCGGCGCTGGAGTAGATCCGCTTGGCCCCCGGCTTGGCCAGCACCTCATTGGTGTCGAAGGCGAGCCCGGAGGTGTGGGCCAGCAGATGCCGCACCGTCGATCCGGGCGGGCCGGCGGGCTGGTCCAGCTCGACCGCCCCTTCCTCGACCGCCACCAGAACACCGTAGGCCACAAGGGGTTTGGTCACCGACGCGAGCGGAAAGACCTTCGCGGTATCCCCCTCGCTGTCCACCACGCCCTTGCCGCGCACGACGACGCCCGCCGCCGCGTTCCGGACCGGCCACTGTCGAATCTGCTCGAGCGCTCGCACGGTGCTATTTTGCCCTGCGCTTCGCTCCGGGCGGGTTCGCGGCCCCGAGGTCCCGATTCTTCCCTCCCTCCGCTCCTCCGCTTCGCTCCCCCGCTCCACTCAGTCCAGAATCGAGACGGCCGCGAACCTGCAGGTTTTGCCTGCTACGAATGCACTTCGGGTGTGACCATTTCGGTGGCCCCGGCTTTGCCCAGCACCGAGCGGCGGCGGCCGTAGCCGAAGTACACCACCAGCCCGACGGCCGACCACAGCGTGAACGCCAGCCAGGTGACGCCCGGCAAGTGGATCAGCAGCCACCCGCACATGGCCACCCCGATCACCGGCACCACCGGCACCAGGGTGCGGAAGGAGCGCGGTAGGTCGGGTTTGGTGCGGCGCAGCACCAGCACGCCGATGTTCACCAGCCCGAACGACACCAGCGTGCCGATATTGGTGGCGTTCACCAGTTCTCCCAGCGGCACCAGCGCCGAGAGCACCGCCACCACGCCGCCGACGATGAGCGTGTTGACCGTCGGCACCCGGGTGCGCCCGACCCGCGAGAGCACGGCGGGCATGAGCCCATCCCGCGACATGGCGACCAGAATGCGGGTCTGCCCGTACAGCACGGTCAGCACCACCGAGGCGATGGCGATGACCGCGCCGCCCGCGAGAATCGTGGCCGGCCAGCCGCGCCCGGTGACCTGTTCGAGCACCGTCGCCAGCGAGGCGCCCGAACTGCTGACGGCGTCCACACCGACCGCGCCGACCGCGGTCAACGCCACCAGCACGTACACCAGCGTCACGATGCCGAGCGAAATGATGATGGCGCGCGGCAGATCTCGCTGCGGATTCTTGGCTTCCTCGCCCGCGGTGGAGGCGGCGTCGAAGCCGATGAACGAGAAGAACACCATGGAGGCCGCCGCGCCGATGCCCGAGACGCCGTAGGGCGAGAAGGGATGCAGGTGCGAGGAATCGAAGGCGCTGACGGCCACGCACACGAAGAAGATCAGCACCGCGATCTTGATCATGGTGGTGACGGTGGTGACCCGCGCGCTCTCGCGAATGCCGCCGAGCAGCACCACGGTCGCGAGCAAGACCACGACGGCCGCGGGCAGATTGACCACGCCGCCGTCGCCGGGCGGCTGCGCCAGCACGTCCGGAATCCGCCAGCCGAGGGTCGAGCCGAGGAATTCGTTGAGGTAGGAGCCCCACCCCACGGCGACCGCCGCCACCGAGACGCCGTACTCGAGCAGCAGGCACCACCCGCACACCCAGGCGATGATCTCGCCCAGCGTCGCATAGGTATACGAGTAGGCGGAGCCGGATACCGGCACGGCACTGGCCAGTTCGGCGTAGGAGAGCGCGGAGAACAGCGCGGCCAGCGCGGCGATGACGAAGGAGACGACGACGGCGGGTCCGGCCAGCGGCGCGGCCTCGCCGAGCACCACGAAGATGCCGGTGCCCAGGGTCGCGCCGACCGACAGCGCGATCAGCGGGATCAGGCCCATGCTGCGTCGCAGTGCGGTGTGCTCGCCGTCGGAGGTGAGCTGTTCGACGGGTTTGGTCCGCAGCAATGACGAGGTAATCCGCTGGAGTCCGGGCATGTGCGGCCACGCTACCTGGTCAGAGGCGCATTTCGGGCATCGGGGTGTCGTGTCGAGAGCCGTTCTCGCTGCTCACAGCTATGTACCGGCGTCGGGATCGGCCGGTTACCATCGGACCCACTATGAGTGAGCAGGTCACGATCCACGGCGAGGTCGATGCGGGTTTCGGTCCGGTCGCCGACGCGTTCCGCCGCAATTTCACCCGGCACGGCGAGATCGGTGCGGCCGTGGCCGTATTCGACGGAGACCGGCCGGTGGTGGATCTGTGGGCCGGGCATCGGGATCGCAAGCGGCGGGTGGCGTGGGAGCGCGACACCATGGCCCCGGTCTGGTCCTCCACCAAGGGGATGGCCGCGTTCACGGTGGCCGCGGCGGTCTCGCGGGGCCTGCTGGACTACGAGGATCCGGTGGCGCTGCACTGGCCGGAATTCGCGGCGCACGGCAAGGAATCGATCACCGTGCGGCAGCTGCTGGATCATCAGGCCGGGCTGGCGGCGCTGGATCGCCCGTTCCGGCTCACCGATATGGCCGATCAGGATCGCATGGCGGTGGTGCTGGCGGAGCAGAAACCGTTGTGGCGGCCGGGAACCCGGCACGGCTATCACCCGATCACGGCCGGGCTGTATCAGGGCGAGCTGCTGCGCAGAGTCGATCCCCGGCATCGGACGCTGGGCCGCATCTTCGCCGAGGACATCGCCGGACCGCTGGGCGCGGAGTTCTATATCGGCCTGCCGGAAGAGGTTTCGCTGGATCGGGTGGCGACCCTGTCGGCCACCGACGGGCTCGACATTCTGCGCTACGAGCGAGATCTGCCGCTGCGCATCGGAATTCAGCTCTACAGCAAGCGCGGCCTGTCCTTCCGCGCCCTCAACAGCCCGCAGGTGGGCGCGCCCGCCCGGGCCACCCGGCGCGAGTTCCTGTCGGTGGAGAGTCCCGCGGCCGGCGGCGTCGGCACCGCGCGGGCGCTGGCCCGGGTGTACGGCGCGGCGGCCAAGCAGACCGGGGAACTGCCCATCGACGCCGCGCTGCTGGATCGTCTCGCGCTGGCCGACACCGCCGACGACGTGCCCGCCGAGGATCTGGTGCTGCTCACTCCCAGCCGCTATCACCTGGGTTTCCGCAAGTCCCGGGGCAGCTTCCGCTTCGGTTCCGACAGGCGTGCCTACGGGACCACCGGGTACGGCGGCTCGTTCGGATTCGCCGATCCGGCAACGGGTCTCGGCTTCGGCTATGTGATGAACCGCCTGGGCATGGCGGTGCTCGACGATGTCCGCTCCCGTAATCTGCGCGAGGCCCTGCTGCGCTGCCGGTGAGAGGCCGCCGGTGAGCGGCTGCCGAGGGTTCAGCCGCGGACGTCGTGGACGTGATGCACGAGGTCGTGGACGAAGTAGCGCGCCATCGAGTCGATGGTGAACGCGGAACCGTTGCTGCGCAGGGCCGCCCGGTCCCGTTCGTCCAGCGGCACGACTTCGAAGGCGCGGGCGGCGGTTTCGGCGGCGTCCGCGAGTTCGGCGGCGACGGTGGCGGTTTCGGCGTCCGCGTAGTGTGCGGCCACGGCGGTGGCGTCCTGATCCCAGTTGGCGAACATGGGAATCCCGTTGTCGCCCACGGTGACCGTGGTGTCGTAGGCCGCGATGCTGGGCCCGGGCCGGGCGGCGCCGGTGCGGGCGATGTCGAGCCGGTGCAGGAAGATGCGGCACACGTCGCGCACGTGTGCCGCGTACTCCACGGTCGACCAGGTCGAATCGTCGGGGCGCTGCCGGGCGTCGGGTCGTTCCAGGGCGACGGCCAGGCGGGCCGCGCTGTCGCGGGTCAATCCGGGCACGGCCTCGAAGGCGGTGGCGTCGGGGTCGAATCCGCAGTCCGCGCAGGTGCGTTCGAGCACCCAGGTCCAGTCTTTGGCATCGGGAACGATCGGCATGGCAGCCAACCTACTGTGGCTCTAGTTTTTCGACCACCCATATTCTGCCAACCGTCGCCAAGATGGCGACAGGTTCGCTGTCACTCCATCAGCCCGTGCGCCTTCTCGAACAGCTCGAGGGTGATGGCGTGCAGGAAGTCGCCGACCTGCTTGGGCGCCTTGCCCGCACACGCCCGCGCGTGCGTGCCCTCCAGCACGATGCCGAGCTTGAAGCACGCCAGCACGGTGTACCAGGTGACATGGGTGAGGTCGCGGTCGGAGAACCGCCCGTAGTGGGCGATCATCTCCGCCGGCGTGGGCAGGCCGCCGACCGCGCCCAGCGAGCCGACCAGGGCCGCGCCGGTGGTGCCGGGCTCGGGCCGGGTGGCGATCTGCCAGCCCAGATCCAGCAGCGGGTCGCCGATGGTGGACATCTCCCAGTCGACCATGGCCACCACCTCGGGGCCGTCGAAGGAGAACATCATGTTGGCGAGGTGGCAATCACCGTGCAGGATGCCGGGTTTCGCCGGGGCGGGGCGGTTGCGGTCGAGCCATTCACCGACCTGCCGCACCCCCGGGATCTGCGGGCCGGGGTAGCCGTCGTTGACGCTGTAGGAGTCAAGTTCCGACAGCCAGCGCGGGACCTGACGTTCCAGGAAGCCCTCGGGCTTGCCGTAATCGGCCAGGCCGAGCGCCTCGTGATCGAGGGAGCCGAGCCGGGCGATGGCCTCGACGGCCGAAAGTCCCATCTGCCGCCGCACCTCCGGGTCGCCGGCGTGCAGGGCGGGCAGCTCGTTCTGCGGGTTGAAGCCGGTGATCGGCTCCATGAGGTAGAACGACGCGCCGAGCACGGACTCGTCGGGGCAGGCGGCGATCACCTTGGGTGCGCGAATCTCGGTGTCGCCGAGCGCGCCCAGAATGCGCGACTCGCGCTGAATGACGGTGTTGCTGGCCTTGCGCAGATGCTTGGGTCCGCGCCGCAGGACGTAGTCGCGGCCGCCTCGGCGAAAGCGCAGCATGATGTTCTGGGTGCCACCGCCCAGCGGCGTCACTCCCTCGAACTCCCCGCCGGGCAGGCCCTGCTCTTGCATCCATTTGCCGACGATCGCGAAATCGACGACGTCACGATCCACTTCGACCGGCTGTGCGACAGACATGCCGCCCATTGTGCCGTAGGCCGCCCGCGAAACTGAAGGCGTCCGCCCGCAGTAGTGGCGGGCGACTCGTTCGCGCAGGTCGGGAAGCGGAGTGTCGGAGGGACAGGCGTAATGTGCGTGGTCAAATGCGCACGCTCTTGATCGACAACTACGACTCGTTCACCTACAACCTGTACCAGCTGATCAGCCAGGTGAACGGGAGCGAGCCCGTGGTCGTGCGCAATGACGAGGTGGGGTCGATCGAGGAGTTGGGGCTCGACGGGTTCGACAATATCGTCATCTCGCCGGGGCCCGGGCGGCCCGATGTTCCGCGTGATTTCGGCATTTCGGCCGCGTTGATCGTCGGCGCGGAGTTGCCGTTGCTGGGTGTGTGCCTCGGGCATCAGGGCATCGTGGTGGCGGCGGGCGGGTCGGTGGTGACGGCGCCGCGCGCCCGGCATGGCTATCCCGATCGCATCACCCATGACGGGCGTGATTTGTTCGCCGGTGTGCCGCAGGACTTCTCGGCGGTGCGGTACCACTCGCTGTGCGCGGATCGGCCGTTGCCGGACGCGCTCGAGGTCACCGCGACCGCTCCGGACGGGGTGATCATGGGGGTGCGGCATCGGAGTCGGCCGCAGTGGGGGGTGCAGTTTCATCCTGAGTCCATCTCCAGCGAGCACGGTGAGCTGTTGTTGCGGAATTTCGCGGAGCTGACCGTGGCGCATCGGCGCCGTCGTTCCGGCGTGGGTTCGGGTGGAATTCACTCCGCGACTGTGGATCCCGGCCAAAAGCATGCCGGGATGACGAAGGGGGCGCATGCCGGGATGACGAAGGGGGCGCACGCCGGGATGACGAAGGGGGCGCACGCCGGGATGACGAAGGGGGCGCACGCCGGGATGACGGAGGGGGCGCATGCCGACTCGATGATCCGGGCCAGGGTGCGGTATTGGGTGGAGCAGGTGGTGATCGAGCGCGCGATTGATACCGAAGCGGTGTTCGATGCGCTGTATTCGGCTTCGCCCCATGCTTTTTGGCTGGACAGCGAGCATGTCGAGCCCGGCCTGGATCGATTCTCGTTTCTCGGTGACGCCTCCGGTCCGCTGGCGGAGGTGGTGCGTTATCGGGTCGGCAGCGGCCGGGTCGAGATCGAAACGGCGACCGGCAACCGCGTCGTGCCCGGCGTCGTGCTCGACTATCTAGCCGGTGAGCTGCGCCGCCGCGAGATCGACTTCCCGGATGTGCCTTTCGATTTCGCCGGCGGCTACGTGGGCTACCTCGGCTACGAGATGAAGGCCGACTGCGGCGCGCGGGCGGTGCACCGCTCCCCCACCCCGGACGCCCAGTGGCTGTTCGCCGATCGCCTGATCGTCGTCGATCACGAGGCGGGCCGCACCCATCTGCTGGCCCTGTGCGAACCGGATTCCCTTGTCTCCGCGCACGAGTGGCTGGCGGCCACCCGGACCATCCTGGAAACCCTTCCGACATGGGAGAATCCGCCCACACTGGAGTTGCCCGCGGACGAGGCCACCGTCGCCCCGTTCCTGACTCGCGGCCGCGAACGCTATCTCGCCGATGTCGCCGCCTGCCAGGAGCAGCTCCGCGCCGGCGAGTCCTACGAAATCTGCATCACCGACAGCGCCTGTCCCCCCGGCGATGCCGACGGCCTCACCGTGTATCGTCGCCTGCGCCGCGGCAATCCGGCCCCCTATGCCGCCTTCCTGCGGTTCGCCGAGCTCGAGGTGGCCTGCTCGTCCCCCGAGCGTTTCCTCAAGGTGGATCGCACCCGCATGGTCGAGAGCAAGCCGATCAAGGGCACCGCCCCGCGCGGCCGCACCCCCGGTGAGGACGCCGCGCTGGCAGCCGATTTGGCCCGCAACCCCAAGACCCGCGCCGAAAATCTGATGATCGTCGACCTGCTGCGCAACGATCTCGGCCGGGTCTGCGAGATCGGGTCGGTGCACGTCCCCCACCTGATGGCGGTCGAGACCTACACCACCCTGCATCAGCTGGTCTCGACCGTGCGCGGCCGCCTGCGCCCCGGCCTGACCGTGATCGACTGTCTGCGAGCGTGTTTCCCGGGCGGCTCCATGACCGGCGCGCCCAAACTGCGCACTCTCGAGATCATCGACACCCTGGAAACCGAAGCGCGGGGCGTCTATTCCGGCACGATCGGCTTCCTCGGCCTGGGCGGCACCGCCGATCTCAATATCGTCATTCGCACCGCCGTGCGCCACGACGGCCGCTGGCGGGTCGGCGCGGGCGGCGCGATAGTGCTGGATTCCGATCCGGACGACGAGTATCGGGAGATGCTGTGGAAGGCCGCGGCCGCCCTGCGCGCCCTGCCGGGTCTGTCGAGCGGGCCGCGCACTCCGCTCGCCGCCCGATGACCGAGAATCCCCGCCGCGTAGCGGCTATTTGCGGCGACGCGACTTGGGTTCGGGCCGGACGGGTTCCGCGGGTTCACGGGTGCCCGCGAAGCGGCCCAGCAGCGAGATGCCGGGCAGCTTGTCGAGCCGGTTGAAGACCTCCTCACCCAGCGCGGTGAGCGATTCCAGCCGGGCGAGCACCTTGTCGTAGGCGAGGAACGCGGGTTCGGCCAGCGCGAGGGTCCGGTCGAGCCGGTCGATGGTGGAGTTGAGGCGTTCGACGGCGGTGGTGAGGTTCTCGATGAGATCGGGCAGCTGCGCGACGAGCTGGACCGAGGCCGGCGGCAGGCGGACCGCGGTGTCGAAGGCGGTGGAGGCGGTGGTCTGCGCCGAGTCGAGGGCCAGGCCCGCGGCGTTCTGGGCGGCCTCGACCGCGGCCTGAGCGGCGGCGAGGATGTCGCTCGCGGTGGGGACGCGCGAGCCCGCGGGTTTGGGGTTGGGGCGGCCGGACCCCTTGGGGTTGCTCATACCTCTACTGTGCCGGACGTTTTCCGAATTCCGGTGGAGGGCCGGCCACGATCTCTTGTCGGAGGGGCGTGGCATCATTCGGGCACCATGAAACTGACCGAGGGCGGGCAAACGAGGGTTCCGACATCGCTTCTGACGGTGGTGCTTTCGTGGCGCGCCGGTCCGGCGGTGGCGGCGCAGGCGGTGCTGGTGGCCGAGAGCGGGCGCGCGCGGTCGGATCGGGACTTCGTGTGGTTCGACGCGCCCCGGCACGTATCGCAGGCGGTGACGCTGGATCCCGAGCCCGAGCCCGGGACCGCCCGGCTGTCGGTCTCGCTGCCGCGCACCGGATCCGAGGTGGCCGGGATCGTGGTGATCGGGTCGGTGCCGGGCAGTCTGGCCGAGGTCGCCGGGCTGCGGCTGACCGTGTTCGATCACGATCGCCCCGTGGTCAGCTACGACGTGGACACGCCCGAGCCGGTGCCGGCCATGGTTCTCGGCGAGTTCGCTCGCGGCGACGGCGACTGGGAGTTCCGGGCGGCGCGCGAGGGTGCGGTCAGCCTGGCCGGGCTGGTGCGCGAGTTCGGGATCCGGGTCGATCCGGTGCGCGCGCCCGAACCTCGCCGCACCGCGCCGCCGCCGGATTCCGAACGCGCGGACTGGCATCCGGATCCTCGGGATCCGACCCGGCTGCGCTGGTGGGACGGCGACACCTGGACCGCGTCGACCCGCCCGGCGCCGCCGCCGGATTCCCGCCACTGCCCGCGCTGCGGCGCGCCACGCCGCCGGCGCCTGCTGAGCGCGACCCAGCTCTTCGGCGGGGCCGCTCAGCTTTTCGGCGGTAGTGCCCTGTGCCGCGAATGCGCCGACGAGACAGCCGAATACCTCGCCGACTGGTCCGCGCGCGCCGAGCGCACCCTGCGCCGCCAGTCCCCGCACGAGGACTGGGAGACCCTGTGGGCCGCCCTGCGCTACCAGCGCATCGATCGCGCCGCGGCCCTCGAGCTGCTGCGCACGCCCGCGCACGAACAGCTGGAACGCCTGGTGGCATTCACCTGTGCCGACGGCGTGGTCGAGCGGGAAGATCTCGACGACTTCGAGGACACCGTCGCCCAGCTGTCGCTGTCCGGCCCGCTGCTCGAGGATCTGCGCCGCCGACTGCATCGCGGCCGCCTGCTCACCCGGCTGCGTTCGGGCGAGCTACCGCTGGCCAAGACCGCCGGCCTGCACCTCGATCCCGACGAGCGCGTGCACCTGGATCTCCCCGCCGCCCACGTCCGCCACCTGGCCCGCGGCCCCAAGCGCAGCACCGGCCGCCTGATCGTCAGCAACCGCAAACTCCGCTTCACCGGATCCGACGCTGGCATCGAAATACCCTGGGCCCGCGTGGTTTCGGTGTCCGCGGCCGACGGCCTGGTCGAGGTGTCGGCCACCTCCGCGCGCGGCGGCGCGCTGCTCGAGGTCGCCGACCCCGGCTATGTCGCCGCCGCCATGGAGGGCGCGCTACGCATCGCCAAACGCCTGGCCCTGGCCCCCGGCCGCCGCGACACCCGCACCATCCCCCCGGACGTCAAGGCGATCGTGTGGCAGCGCGACGGCGGCAAATGCGTGGAATGCGGCGACTCCCACTACCTCGAATTCGACCACATCATCCCGATCAGCCGCGGCGGCGCCACCAGCCCCGCCAACCTCCAAATCCTCTGCCGCGGCTGCAACCGCACCAAGAGCGCGCACATCTGACGCGGCCGAGGGCGACGCTGCGCCGAGCGGGTCAGCGGCGGACGCGCAACACGGTGGGTTCGGCACAGAATTGGGTGGTGGCCTGGGGGAGGTCGAGGCCGGTGCGGGACAGGCCGCCGCTGTCGGTAACGGTGCATTCGCTGCCGCCGACGTGGCCGGTGCCGTCGTCGAGGAGTTTCACCTCGGCGGTGACCAGCGGCTGCAGGGTGTCGGCGTCGAAGGTCCAGAACTGGATTCGCCACAGCTCGTAGCTGTCGCGGGCGGTCACTACGGTGTAGCCGCCGGCGGAGGTGTCCAGGCCGATGCCGGCCAGTTCGCCCGCGCGCTGGAAGTGCACGGACGCACCGGTGGCGTGGTAGACGAGGTAGCGAGTGTTGGCACTGGCCAGCAGGATCGGGATGATCAGCTCGTCGCGGCCGTCGTTGTCGAGGTCGCGCAGGCGTGGCGCGGTGGTGCCGACCGCCTTCTCGGTGAAGGACTGGATGTTCGTGCCGTTCGGGTCGAGCACGGTGATGGTGACCGCGGCCTGCTGCCCGGTTCCGTTGTGCCGCACCTCGAACGATAGCCCGGCGGTGTCCCGCGACTGCAGCGAGCAGTCGGGAGGCGTTGCGGCGGAAGCGATGTCGCCGCACGGCGGCAGATCGGACACGGGGGCCGCCGGCACCCCCGTGGCGTGCTCGACCGCAGGTGGGGAGACGGCGGGCGCGGCGGCGGTGTGCCGATCGCACGCGGCCGTGGCCAGCGTCGCGGCGGCCAGCACCCCGGCCGCGATCTTCCTCCCCATGAAAGTGAGGATAGCGACGAATCACCCCCGCGCACCCATACCCGCCATCACGTGCACAACTGCGCACTTATTGCCCTATAGTGGTCGGGTGCTCGCCGTGCTCCGTCATCCCCAGTTCCGCAAGCTGTTCGCCGCGCAGGTGGTCGCCTTGGTGGGCACCGGCCTGCTCACCGTCGCTCTCGGCCTGCTCGCCTACGAGATCGCCGGCGGCCAGGCGGGCGCGGTGCTCGGTACCGCGCTGGCCATCAAGATGGTCGCGTATGTCGCTGTGGCCCCGGTCGTTTCGACGCTCACCGCCCGGCTGCCGCGCCGGCTGGTGCTGGTCTCGGCGGACGCGATCCGGGCCGCGATCGCCCTGCTGCTGCCGTTCGTCACCCACACCTGGCAGATCTACGTGCTGATCGCACTGCTGCAATCCGCGTCGGCGACCTTCACTCCCGCCTTCCAGTCGCTCATCCCGTCGATCCTGCTCGAGGAGGACGACTACACGCGCGGGCTGTCGCTGTCGCGGCTGGCCTACGATCTGGAATCGCTGCTGAGCCCGGTGCTGGCGGCGGCATTGCTGACGGTGATCAGCTATCACTCGCTGTTCGTCGGCACCGCGGCCGGTTTCGTCGCCTCGGCCTTGCTGGTGACGACCACCCGGCTACCCCGCCTAGCCCCGCCCGAGCGGTCCGCGCCCTTCCTCGAACGCCTCACCGAGGGCGCGCGCGTGATGATGAACCGTCCGGCGCTGCGCGGCCTGCTGGCCATGAACATGGTGGTGGCCGCGGCCACCGCGCTGGTGATCGTGAATACCGTGGTGTATGTGCGGGATCGGCTCGGGGGCTCGAACACCGGGGTGGCATTGACCTTGGGCTGCTTCGGATTCGGGTCCATGACGGTGGCGCTGGCGGCCCCGCGGCTGCTGCGGATCGTCCCCGACCGGCGGTTCATGCTGACCGGCTGCGCACTGCTGCCCCCCGCGCTGCTGGCCGCCGCCCTGCCGCCCCTGTTGCCCCGGCCTGCCGGCGTCGTCGTGCTGGCGCTGACCTGGGTGTTGCTGGGCGCGGGCACGTCCTCGATCAACACCCCGTCCGCCCGCCTGCTGCGCGCCCATTCCGAATCCGCGACCCGCACCGCCGTTTTCACCGCGCAGTTCTCTCTCTCGCACGCCTGCTTCCTGATCACCTACCCGATCGCGGGCAAGCTTGGCGCGCTGGCGGGCCTGCCGACCACGGCGATCGTGCTGGCCGTGCTGGCTACACTGGCAGCTACGACGGCGGCCCGCGTGTGGCCGGCCGCCACCCCGTCCCGCGAGGTGGTGTCGGCGACAGAAAGGTGACCGCAGGTGAGCAAGGCGAAACCGCTGCCCGCGCCGAGCCTCACCCATCCCGCCGAGCCCGATCAGGCCCGCCTGGACGCGGCGACCGCCACCTTCCGCATGCTGTCGGATCCGACCCGGCTGCACATTCTCTGGATTCTCGCCGACGGCGAGGCCGACGTGACCGCCCTGACCGAGGCGTGCGGCGCGTCCCGCACGGCGGTCAGCCAGCATCTGGCCAAGCTGCGTTTCACCGGCCTGGTCGAGACCCGCCGCGACGGCCGTCGCATCATCTACCGGATTCGCGACGGCCACCTCGCGCGGCTGGTGCGCGAGGGTCTCAACCATGCCGATCACATCGTGACCGGCGAACCCGCGCACGAGTAGCGGCCGCGCGAAGACCTCGCGGGCACCCCCCGGGACTCGGCTCCTGTTGAGTGGGACCTGCTATCGCCCCCTGCCCATATCCGCCTTGACGATATGCCTATTCGAAATATCGCAAGACGAATACTGAGAGGTCGCGCATGCATCCCGAGCAGGGCAGCCCATTCGATGTGATCATCATCGGTGCCGGATTCGCCGGACTCTACGGCGTCCATCAGGCGGCCAAGGCCGGTTTGTCCGTGCTGGGCCTGGAGGCGGGTGCGGACGTCGGCGGCACCTGGTTCTGGAACCGGTATCCGGGTGCGCGCTGTGATGTGGAGAGCGTCGACTACTCCTATTCCTTCGACGAGGAGCTCCAGCAGAGCTGGACCTGGACCGAGCGTTTCGCCGCGCAACCGGAGATCCTGGCCTACATCAACCATGTGGCCGAACGCTTCGACCTCAAGCGCCACTACCGATTCGGCCAGCGCGTGGTCGCCGCGCACTTCGACGACGATGCCGCCCACTGGACTCTGCGCACCGACACCGGCGCCGAATTCCGTTCGCAATTCGTGGTTTTCGCCACCGGCTGCCTGTCCGCGCCGGTGAAGCCGAACCTGCCCGGCATCGAATCCTTCGCGGGCGAGGAGTATTTCACCGCCCAGTGGCCGGCCCAGGGCGTCTCCTTCGAGGGCAAGCGGGTCGGCGTCATCGGCACGGGCTCCTCGGGCATCCAGGTCTCACCGATCATCGCGCGCGCCGCCCGGTCGCTCACCGTCTTCCAGCGTTCGGCCAACTTCAGTGTGCCGGTACCCAATCGACCGTGGACCGAGGCGGAGCAGGCGCAGATTCGTGCCACCTACCGGGAGCGGCGTGAGAAGTCCTACTACGCCGGGGCCGCCACCCCGCACGCCTCGCTCACCACCAAGGCGCTCGAGCTGTCACCGCAGGAGCGCGTGAGCGCCATGGAGGACCGCTGGAACGGCGGCGGCGTGCTGTTCAACAAGGTGTTCCCGGACCAGAACAGCGATCTGGCCGCCAACGAGCTGGTGCGCGAGTTCGCCGTCGCCAAGATTCGCGCCAAGATCGACGATCAGTCGGTGGCCGACGACCTCATCCCCAACGACCACCCCATCGGCACCAAGCGCATCTGCACCGACTCCGGCTACTACGAGATGTACAACCGGGACAATGTGTCGCTGGTGAATCTGCGCCGCGAGCCCATCGAGGAGGTCACCGCCACCGGCATTCGCACCGCGGACCGGTTCATCGAACTCGACACCCTGGTCTACGCAACGGGTTTCGACGCCATGACCGGCGCGCTGCTGCGCATCGACCTGCACGGCGCCCGCGACGCGCGACTGAGCGACACCTGGGCCGACGGCCCGATCACCTACCTGGGCTTCGGGATTCCGGGGTTCCCGAACATGTTCAGCATCAACAGCGTCGGCACCCCGTCGGTGATGGCGAACATGGTGCTGCATTCCGAACAGCAGCTGGACTGGGTGCTGGCGCTGGTACAGCACTGCCGCGCCAACGGGATTCGCAAGGCCGAGGCCCGCGCGGACGCGGCGGTGAAGTGGACCGATCACCTGCTCGAGGTCGCCGAGGGCACGCTGTTCGTGCGAGCCAATTCCTGGTACATGGGCGCGAACATCGAGGGCAAGAAGCGCATCTTCATGCCCTACATCGGCGGTTTCGGCAATTACCGGCGCTACTGCGACGAGGAGCGCGACAACGGCTACCCGAACTTCGAACTGAGCCGGTAGGTCAGGCGGGCAAGCCCAGACCGGCGGCCAGGACCGGCCACGACTGCTTCAACGCGTCCTGCCAGTAGCCCCACGAGTGGGTGCCGGTGGGCGTGAAGTCGTAGGTGGCCGGAATACCCAGACCGTCGAGCTTGGTCTTGAGGTTGTGGGTGCAGTAGTTGGTGGCCGCTTCCAGCCCGCCGCCGACGGTCATCTGGTTGAGCCAACCCCCGGTGCCGGGCAGCGTGTGCGGGCCGTCGAGAGTGTCCCACTGTCCCGGCAGTCCGGAACCGCTGGAGATGAACAGATTCAGGCCGCGCAGCTGGTCGGCGTGCACGTACGGATCGTTGGCGGCCCACATCGGATCGCCCTGCGGACCGTACATGTTCTTGCTGTCGCCGCCGCCCGCGGCGACCACGGTATTGACGAAGTTGTAGCCGATCGGATCGCTGATCTGCGCGCATCCGCTGTAGGCGGCCACCGACCGGTAGAGGCCGGGCGCGGCGATGGGCAGCTGCAGCACCGAGGTGCCGGCCATGGACAGTCCGGCGATGGCGTTGCGCCCGTTGGTGTTCAGCGCCTTGTCGATCAGCGGCGGCAGCTCCTCGGTGAGGAAGGTCTTCCACTTGTTCACGCCCAGCGCGGGATCCGGTGCGCGCCAATCGGTGTAGTAGCTGAATCCCCCGCCGACCGGCTGCACCACATTGACGTTCTTGTCCGCCAGGAAGTTCAGCACATCGGTCTGCTTCTGCCAGGTCGCGGAGTCGGTGCCGCCGCCCGCGCCGTTGAGCAGATACAGCACCGGGGTGGGCTGCGAGGTGTCGGCGGCGCGCTGCACATCGACCTGAATGTTCTTGTCCATGGCGGCCGAATAGACCTGCAGGGTCAGGTTGCGCGCGTCGGTGGCCGTGCTCGCGGCGATCCTGGAGCCGTCTGCGGAGGTTCCCGCGTAGTTCAACTTCGCACCGGGGTCGGCCGTGGCGGTGCCCGCGGCGATCGGTAGCAGAACGGTTGCCGCCAAGGCCAGGACCGTGCCGCCCCAGATCTTCGGTGAACGCACGCGTAGCTCCTTCAACAGGTTGTTTCCAAGTGGTAAGACTCGGTTCATCACCCTGCCGCCCGGCTCTTAGCAATTGCTGGCCCGACGCTGAGGCGGGCCTGAGAACCGCTGCCGACGGGCTGTTCGGCGGCTGTCGGTGCGGTGTCGGCGGGCTGTCGGCGCGGGTGGGCATCGTCATTCCCATGAACGACATCACGATCGAAAACGACAGCGCGCTCACCGAATTCGTCGCCGCCACCGCCGCCGAGCACGACATGCCCGGCATGGCCGTCGGCATCTGGGCCGACGGGCGTGTGATCTTCGCCAATACCGGAGTCACCAGCACCGAGAACCCGGTTCCCGTGACCGAGCACACCCTGTTCGCGATCGGCTCCACCAGCAAGACCTTCACCACCACCGCACTGCTGCGCCTGGTCGCCGACGGCAGGGTCGATCTCGACGCCCCGGTCCGCACCTACGTGCCCGAGCTGACCCTGCTCGACGAGCGGCACGCCGCCGCCATCACGGTGCGGCAGCTGCTCAACCACACCGCCGGGCTCGAATGGAACATCATCAACAACACCGGCGAGGGCGACGACGGCCTGGCCGCCTTCGTCGCGTCACTCGCGGAGTTGCCGCTGATCGCCGCGCCGGGCGAGCGACCCTCCTACAGCCAGGCCGGGTTCAATCTGCTCGGCCGCGTCATCGAGAACGTGACCGGCGTGCCGTTCGAGCAGGTGGTGGCCGAGACGGTGCTGGCGCCGGTCGGGCTGCGGGAGAGCTTCTACTCCCGCGACGAGGTGATGACCCGCCGCTTCGCCGCCGGGCACGAGCGGCAGGCGGACGGGCAGCTCGCGGTGGCGCGGGCCTGGAAGGGCACGCGAGCCAACAATCCCGGCGGCGGGCTCGGCTCGACGGTCTCGGACCTGTTGCGCTGGGGCCGATTTCACCTCGGCGACGGTCACGGCGAGCACGGCGATACCGTGCTGCCGGCCGAGCTGCTAGACCGCATGAAGCAGCCGACCGCGCGGTTGCGGGCGAGCGCCATGGCCGACGCCTTCGGCCTGTGCTGGATGCTGCGCGACGTGGACGGTGTCCGCGTGGTCGGCCACGACGGTTCGGGTTTCGGCCAGTTCGCCAATTTCCAGCTGGTCCCGGAGCGAAATTTCGCGGTGGTGGTGCTGTCCAATGCCAGCCCGGACGGCATTCCCGCCAATCAGGCCGTCGTCCGCTGGGCGTTGCGGCACTACCTGGGCGTCGTCGACGCCGATCCCGAGCCCGTCGCGTTCGACGCCGGCCGGGCGCCGGAACTGTTCGGCGTCTACGACATCGACGCCATGACCATGACCTGCTATGCGGAGGGCGAGCAGCTGTTGCTGGAATGCAAGGTGAAGCCGGAGATCCGCGCCGCCGCGCCCGAGGCCGAGATTCCCCAGGATCACCCGCCGTTCCCGTTCGGGCTGCTGCCCGGCGACGGCGACGAGTACGTGATCACCGCGGGATCGTTTCAGGGGCAGCGTGGCTTCTTCAGCCGCGACGAGCGGGGCGAGATCACGGGGATCGATCTGGCCGGCCGCCTGTTCACCCGGATCGCCTGATCCGGGCGCGCGAAAACCCGGTCTCCGTGGCGGCCGGGCTTTTTCGCGCCTGCCGTCAACGCTCGGTCTCGGCCGCCAAGCGCGCCACGGCTTCGGAGCGGGGCAGATCCGCGCCGAGCCGGTAGGCATGCCGGTACTCGTCGTCACCCAGCTTTTCGACGAGAGTGGTTGTGAGCGTGGACAGTTCGGGCTCGCCGTGATCGAAGATGCCGCGCAGGACTTCGCTGAGGCCGAGCGCCGTGGCCGCGGCGGACGGATCACCTTCCAGCAGGCGAAGTTTCGCCAGCAGTTCGGCGGCATGCGCGACGGCCTGCGCGACCGCGGCGGAATCCCCGTACCCGAACGAACCCTTGATCACCTGGGGCAGCAACGCTCTGGCGGCTTCCCGGTCGCCCGCGGTGAGCCGATTGTGCAAGCGGGCCACCGCGATTCGCTGTGCGGCCATGACTTCCGGGTAGGGCAGCCGGCGGATGCGATGACCGACCCGGTCCAGGTCCCGCTCGGCGCTCGCGAGATCGCCACGGCGGCGGTGCAGTTCGGCCCGCGCGAACAGGATGACCGCGTCGAGCCGGGAGAATCCGGATTCGGCGGCCAGCCGCTGCGCGGCCTCGATATCGGCCGCGGCGTCGTCGAATCGGCCGCCGCGCATGCGCTGTTCGGCCAGAGCGGTGCGCGCGGCCGCGATATCGTCCTCGGTCCGGAGTTCGGAGGCGAGGGTGACCGCGCGACCGTAGGCGGCCAGCGCCTGCTCGTCCTCGGCGCGCAACGCGTGGTCGCGGCCGATGGCCAGCAGCGTCACGCCCAGACCCCAGCGATCGCCGACGGTGTCGAAGCCGCGCAGGGCCGCTCGCCGGGCTTCGGCGCCGGCGGGTTGCAGACCCTGCCCGGTGAGCGCGATGTCACGGGCCAGGTGCGCGCTGGCCCGCACCCAGGGATCCGGCCAGGCCATGGCGGTTTCGAGCTGGCGTTCGGCGAGTGCCTCGTCGCCGGTGCCCGACGCCATGAGCGCGGCCCACAGCGGCATGGCCGGATGGTAATCGAGTCCGCCTGTGGCCACGCAGTCCTCGATCAACGTCGGCAGCGAGCTGTCGGGCGGCGGCGCACCGGCCATGAGCGCGATCAACGCGAAGGCCGCGCGCACCTGCTCGGACAGCCGGTCGGCGAAGCGCCGCACCGCGGTCAGCGAGGTCTCGAACTGGGTGCTCATGCCCCGGATTCCCCAGTACCAGAACATCGACCGCACGAAGCGGGCCGCGATCGCCGGGTCGGCGTCGCCCGGGTCGCCGAGGGAAAGGCGCAGGGCAGCGGCCATATTGGCGTGTTCGGCGTCGAAAACGGCTATGGCGTCGAGCTGTTCGGCCGCTCGCAGCTGTGGTTCGTGGGTTTCGACGAGGGCGAGGTGGTAGTCGGTGAACCGGGTCGTGACGCTGTCGGCGGCGCGGGCGAGCTGGTCGGCGGCGTAGGCGCGGATGGTTTCCAGCATCCGGTAGCGCGGCGGATCATCGGGCGTGACGGTGACGAGGGATTTCTCGACCAGTGCGTCGAGCAGGTAGGGGATGTCGGCGGCGGGCAGGTCCGCGTCGGCGCAGACGGATTCGAGCGCTGCCGCGGTGGCGCCGCCGGGAAACGCGGAAAGCCTTCGGGTCAGCAGCTTTTCGGGTTCCTCCAGCAGATCCCAGCTCCATTCCACCAGGGCGAGCAGGGTGCGCTGACGCGGCAGGGCGGTGCGACTGCCGGAGGTGAGCAGGCGGAAGCGGTCACCGAGCCGGCGGGCGACCTGATCGACGCTCATGGCACGCAGTTTGGCGGCGGCCAGCTCCAAAGCCAGTGGGAGGCCGTCGAGTCGGCGGCAGATCTCGACCACCGGGCCGACGGTGTCGTCGTCGAGGGTGAAGCCGGGGCGCACGGCGGCGGCCCGGTCGAGAAACAGGCGCACCGCCGAGGAGCGCTGGGCCACCGCCGGATCCGTGGTCTCGGCCGGGGGCTCCAGGGGTCCGAGATGGCACAGCGCCTCGCCGGTGAGCGCCAGGGGTTCGCGGCTGGTGGCCAGCACCCGCAGGCCGGGCAGCCGGTCGAGCAGCCGTTCGGCGAGTTCGGCGGCGGCCGCGACGAGGTGTTCGCAGTTGTCCAGCACCAGCACGGCGGGGCCGACATCCAGCAGCTCGATGAGGCGGTCGGTCTTGCCGGGGCGGTCACCGGGGGCGCTGCCGAGCGCACCCGCCACGGCGTCGGCGAGCTGATCGGCCGCGCCCAGTTCGGCCAGCGGGACGAAGAACACCGCGCCGGCCTGCCGGTCCATGGCTTCGAGGGCGAGGCGGGTCTTGCCCGCGCCGCCGGGTCCCACGATGGTGACCAGCCGCGCGGCCTCGAGCAGCGCGCCGAGTTCGGCCAGTTCGCGGTCTCGGCCGATGAATCCGGTCAACCGCGCCGGCAGGGTGCGGGTGACGGGTTCCCTACGCGGGGGCGGGATTTCGAGCTCACCGCGCAGCAATGCGAGATGGGTGTCCCGCAGTGCGGCGGAGGGATCGATGCCGAGTTCGTCGTCGAGTCGCGCGCGCATGTCCTCGTACACGGCCAGCGCGTCGGACTGCCGCCCGGCCGCCGCCAGCGCCCGCATGCGCAGCGCCGCGAGCCGTTCGCTGAGCGGATCGGCCGCGGCCGCGGCGTCGAGCGGGCCGAGCACGTCGGCGTGGCGGCCCAGCCGCAGCTCGGCCTCGAAACGGTCCGTCGTGGCGGCGGCGCGCAGATCGTCGAGCCGAGTCGCGGCCGCCTGGGCGAAGGGCGCGTCCAGGACATCGCCGAGCGCCGGTCCCCGCCAGAGCCCCAGCGCGTCGGTCAGCAGGCCGGTCGCGGCCTCCGCGCGCCCGGCGGCCAGCTCCGCGCGACCCTGCCGCGCCAGCTCCTCGAACCGGTCCACATCCACCGTCGCCCCGGCCAGCCGGTAGCCGCCCGTCCCGAATTCGACCGCGCCCACCTCGCGAATCGCCTTGCGCAGCCGCGATACCAGCGCTTGCAGCGCGCCCGCCGCGTCGGCGGGCGGCTGGCCGCCCCACAGCCCGTCGATCAGCGCCGGCACCGGTACCTCCCGCCCCGATTCCAGTGCCAGCCGCGCCAGCAACATCCGCACCCGGAAGCCCGGGATCGCCACCGGCGTCCCGTCCTCGCCCTGGGCCGACACCGGCCCCAACACACCAACCCGCACCGAGCGAGTCTGTCAGACGGGCGTTCATTACCCGACAGGTAATCGACGCGCGGCCTGCCCTCGGGCAGAGTTGATCTCATGACCGACACCGAGATCACCACCGACCCGGTGGGCACGCAGCTGTTCGCCACCATGCCGTTCACCGAGGGACTCGGCGTCGAGGTGCTCGACTGCGGTCCCGCATTGGTGCGCACCCGGCTGGCGTGGCGCGAAAACCTTTGCACGCTGGGTGGATCCATGCACGGCGGGGCGCTCATGTCGCTGGCCGACGCCACCGGCGCGGTCTGTGCCTTCCTCAACCTCCCCGAGGGTAAGCAGGGGACGACGACGGTGGAGTCCAAGACGAATTTCGTGCGCGGCCTGCGCTCGGGTCACGCCACCGCGACGGCGACGCCGCTGCACGCGGGACGCAGTTTCATTGTGGTGGAGACCGAGATTCGGGATGACAGCGGCAAACTCGTCGCCAAGGTCACCCAGACCCAGGCTGTGTTGTAGGCACAGGTCGGCGCGGGCAGGGCTGTTCCCGTCCCGCTACCCCGCGATGATCGGCACCAGGTGGGTCCGCGCGAATTCGGCCAGCTCCTCCGATGTTTCGAGGTCAGCTACCCCGCCTCGCACCAGGATCAGCGAATGCACCACGCGGCAGCCGATTTCCGCGCGCACCGCCAGATCGGCCTGGGCCTCGAACAGACCCTTGGCCGCCGCGCGCCGCAGGACGTCGACGGTGGCGGCGACGCTCATGGCGAAAACTCCGGCGCCGTCGACGGTGAGCTTCACCAGGATTCGCTCCGGTTCGACCGCGAGCAACCGCTCCACCAGCGGATGCGCCCGCCAGCGGGTGATGACCGTGACGAAAATTTCGGCGATCAGGCCGCCGAGATCGGTGTGCCGGTCCGGCAGGCTCGCCAGATCGGTGAGCAGGGTCGCGACCTCGCGGCTGACGACGGCCTGCACCAGGTCGTCACGTGAGCCGACCCGGCGGTAGACGGTCACCCGGTCGACCCCGGCCTGTTTGGCCACATCCTCGATGGTCGACTTCTTGACCCCGACCTTCTGGAACTGCGCCAATGCCGCGTCGAGAATGCGCGTCTCGATGTCATCGACGGCATCGGCGCGGGTCAGCGGGGTTTTCGAAGCGTTCGGCACCAGACCAACGCTAGCAGCCACACTGGCGGATGCAACAATCTCACAGGATTTGTAGCTGCAACATTGCAATGCGATTTGTTGCGTTGTACCGTTCGCTCATGGCTGAGAAGGCTGGCGCGACGAAGCGCCCCTACGGCGACGAGGCCCACGCCATCGCCGCTCGTGACGTCCGGTTCGACTTCGATTCCGTTCCGCTGCACTACATTCCGGGCGAAGTGCTGGCGACCCATATCGTCGATGTCATGCACCTGGTGCTCCCGGAGGGCGAACGGGCCATGGCGCAGGCGCTGTCCGAGGCACTGCCATACATCCGTGACCAGCGGCTACGCGAGGAAGTGACCGGGTTCGTGGGCCAGGAGTTCATGCACGCCAGCAGCCACGAGGCCGCCCGCCGGCATCTGCGATCCCTCGGCCTCGATGTCGACTCGTACGTGAAAGGCATTGCCTGGCTGGTGGATCGGATCCTCGGCGATCACGGGCTCACCGGGCGCGCCAAGGAGCAATGGCTCAAGGAACGCCTCGGACTGTTCGCCGGCATGGAGCATTACACGGCCGTGCTCGGCGAATGGCTGCTCGAGGCCGACATTCTCGAGGCCAAGGGCATGCATCCGGCCATGCTGGATCTGGTGCGCTGGCACGGCGCGGAGGAGGTCGAGCACCGCAGCGTCGTCTACGACGCGTACATGCATCTCGATGGCGGGTATCTGCGCAAGGCTCGCACGGGGGTGCTCGCCAGCGTGACGCTGCTGCCGTTGTTCATTTTGTCGGCGGGGTATCTGTACCGGAAGGATCCGACGCCGGACAAGGGCCGTTTCTGGGGCTGGCAGTTTGTGAGCGCGACTCGCCGCGGCGTAATCCCCAGCTGGACAGTGTTCTTCACCGAGATACCGCGCTATCTGCGGCCGGGTTTTCACCCGTCTCAGCTCGGGCCCATGGATGTGGCGCTGCGCTATCTGGCCCATTCTCCGGCGGCGCGGGCGGTGACGCAGTGAGCACGCCGCTGGGTCTGCGCGCGATCGGCGGGGTCATGGACGTCTACAAGCGGGTGTTCGTATCCGGGGCGGCCGCACCGCTGCTGTCGCCGTCGAATCCGGTGCGGCGCAGCGGATTCGAGCTGAATGCGGTGGTGGAGACGATGGAACGGCCAACGGCCGATGTGGTCGCGGTGACGATGCGGGCGGCGGACGGCCGGGCATTGCCCTCGTGGCGGCCGGGTGCTCATTTGGATGTGTTTCTGCCATCGGGGCGGCAGCGGCAGTACTCGCTGTGCGGTGACCCGCGGGATCGGTCGCGATACCGGATCGCGGTGCGGTTGATTCCGGACGGCGCGGGCGGGTCGCGCGAGGTGCACGAGTCGCTGTGGGTCGGTGACCGATTGCGAATTCGGGGGCCGCGCAATGCTTTCACGCTGGTGGACGCGCCGTCGTATGTATTCCTGGCGGGCGGGATCGGGATCACGCCGATCCTGCCGATGGTGCGGGCCGTCGGCTCGCGGGGGCGGTTGGTGTACGCGGGACGGTCGCGGGAGTCCATGCCGTTCCTGGACGAGGTGCCGGACGCGGAGATTCGGCCCGACGACGAGTTCGGGGCTCCGGACGTGGCGGCCATCATCGCGCGGGCGGAACCGGGGGCCGCCGTGTACGTGTGCGGGCCGCCCGCCATGCTCGCGGCCGCGCAGCGATGCCGATTCACACTGGATCCCACGGGATCGCTGCACACGGAACGGTTTTCGGCGGCGCCGGTCATCGACGGTCGGTCCTTCGACATCACCCTGGCACGGAGCGGCAGGACGGTGCGGGTCGGCGCGGAGGAGACGGCGCTGGCGGCCGTGCGGCGGCTGCTGCCGGACGTGAATCACTCGTGCCGTCAGGGCTTCTGCGGTACGTGCAAGGTCGCGGTGCGGGCCGGGGCGGTGGACCACCGCGACCGGCTGCTCACCGCTGCCGAGCGGGAGAACGCCATGTTGCTGTGTGTATCGCGTGCGGCGGGCGATGCGCTCGTGCTGGATCTGTGAACCGGGAAGAGTCATGTCCATAGAAGTGGAAACACCTGTGCCCGAACATGCTTCGGAATTATCGGAACACCGCCGCATCGTGATCGTGGGAGCCGGATTCGGTGGCATCGGGTTGGCGGTGAAGCTGCGTGCGGCCGGGTTCGAGGACCTGGTGATCCTCGAGCGGGCGGCGGAGCTGGGCGGCACCTGGCAGGCCAATACCTATCCCGGGTGCGCGTGCGATGTGCCGTCGCAGCTGTACAGCTACTCGTTCGCGCCGAATCCGGACTGGTCGCGGACCTACGGGCGGCAGCCGGAGATTCTGGCGTATCTGCGCCGGGTGGCCACCGAATACGATGTGGTGCGGCACATTCGGTTCGAGACGGAGCTGCTGGACGCGCGCTGGGACGACCGGCATACGGTGTGGCGGGTCCAGACCAGCCGGGGCGCGCTCACCGCGGATGTCCTCATCTCGGCGGCGGGGATCTTCGCCGAGCCCAAGTATCCGACCCTGCCGGGACTGGAGCGGTTCGCGGGGACGACCTTCCACTCGCTGCACTGGGATCACCAGCACGACCTCACCGGCGAGCGGGTGGCGGTGATCGGCACCGGCGCGTCCGCGGTGCAGTTCGTGCCCGAGATCCAGCCGATCGTCGAGAGGCTGCTGTTGTTCCAGCGGTCCGCGCCCTGGATCGTGCCGCGCATGGATCGACCGACGCTCGGCCTGGAGCGGCTGCTGTTGCGGCGGATTCCCCTGGCACAGCGCGCGATTCGGGGCGGCTGGTATGCGGCGATCGAGGGTTTCGGCCTGATTTCCCTGGTGGACAAGCGCTTCCGGCATCCCTATGAGGCGCTTGGACGGCTCCAGCTGCTGCGCCAGGTGCGTGATCCCGCGCTACGCGCCACCTTGACGCCCGACTACATCATCGGCTGCAAGCGCGCCATCTTCTCCGACGCCTATCTGCCCGCCCTGGATCGCCCGAATGTCGAGGTCGTCACCGAGGCCATCGCCGAGGTGCGCGCGCATTCGATCGTGTTGCGCGACGGCACCGAGCATCCGGTCGACACCATTGTCTTCGGCACCGGATTCACCTCCATCCCCTCGGCCTACCACCGCTACATCGGCCGGCACGGGCGCTCCATCGCCGACCTGTACGACCGGGAGCCACAGAGCTATCTGGGGGCGGCGGTCGCCGGATTCCCCAATTTCTTCTGCACCCTGGGGCCGTTCGGCGCGGCCGGGAACCAGTCCGCCGTCTACATGATCGAATCGCAGATCGCGTACATCGTGGATGCGCTGAAGACCATGCGCGACAACGGCATCGGGCGCATCGAACTGCGCCCCGAGGTGCAGGACGACTTCCTCGACGAGATGGAGCGGCGCAGCGCCGACAGCGTCTGGCTGACCGGCGGCTGCCAGAGCTACTACACCACCGCCGACGGCCGCAATGCCGGGCTCTACCCGAACTGGAGCTTCGAATACCGCTGGCGCACCCGGCGTTTCGACGTCGAGTCCTACGACCTGACACCGCAGACCGTGAAGCTGAAAGAAGTGAGCCGCTGATGTCCACGCCACGCTGCCTCCCCGGGCCCGGGCCCTTCACCGCGTCCGGGCGGGTCGCGCTCATCACCGGTGCGGGACAGGGCATCGGGCGCGAACTCGCCGCGATCCTGTACCGGCGCGGCGCCTCGGTCGCCCTGGTCGACATCGACGCCGCGGCCGTCACCGCGGCGGCCACCGCGCTGGGTGAGCGCGCGCTGCCGGTGATCGCGGACGTGACCGACCGCGCCGCCATGGCCGAGGCTATCGGTCAGGTGGCCGGCTACTTCGGGCATCTGGACATCGTGGTGGCCAACGCCGGCGTGGTGCCGACCCCGGCGACGCTGCGCACCCTCGCGCCCGCCGAATTCGATCGCGTCCTCGGCATCAACCTGACCGGCGTGTTCAATACCGTGCACCCGGCGCTCGACCACATCATCACCGCGCGTGGGCATGTCGCGGTCGTGTCCTCGTGCGCGGCGTTCGCGCCCGGCATGGGCGGCGCGCCGTACATGATCAGCAAGGCGGCGGTGGAGCAGCTGGGCCGGGCGTTGCGGGTGGAACTGGCCGCCCACGGAGCGTCGGCAGGCGTCGCGTATTTCGGCATCGTCGAGACGGAGATGACGCGGGCCACGCTCGACCGGGACGAGCTCGGCCGCCGCATCGAGGCGCTGCTGCCGTGGCCGTTGAACACCCGCATCACCGCCGCGCAGGCCGCGCGCACGCTCGCCGACGCCATCGAACACCGTGCCGCGCAATCGATCTCGCCGCGGGCGTGGACGCCCTACGCGCTGCTGCGGGGCGTGGTCAACACGGTGCTCGACGCCGGTCTGGCCCGGGATCCGCGGGTGCGCGCGCTGCTGCGGGAGGTCGAGCGCCGCAGTCTCGAAAACCGGTCCTCAACAGCGTCTATACCCATGGACAAGGGGCGAGTTCGAGCGCATTATTGATCTCACATCCGGTGCCGTTCGTCGGGGGAACGACAAAGGAAATCCCCGGACGGATGGGAAGAAGGAAATGTTCACCAAAAAGATGATGGCGACGACTGTGTTCGCCATCGCAGCCACCGGAATCACCATGGCAACGGCGCACGGCGAGGCAGGGCTCGCGGACGTCACCCTCAACGCCATGGACGGCTCGGTCGGGTACTCCACCACCCTGGCGGCCGACCACTCCAACGCATTGGTCACCTTGGCCTCGGGCCACTTCGTGCTCGCACCCGACGCGGTGCGGGTCGTCGCCGACGACGGCGCGGTCGTAGGGTCCATCCCCTTGACCCTCACCGCCGCCGACACCGGCCAAAACCTCCAGGTCACACCAACTCTGAACAGTGACACCTCACTGACACTCACCCCGGTGGGCGGCCCCACGCTAGCGGCAACCACCTCGCAGAACCTCCCGTTCATGCATCAGGCCGACGCCGACGGCGGCGCGATCCTCGCCGGCGCGGTGGTCGGCTGCCTGGTCGGCATCGTGATCGGAATCTGGTTCTTCCTCGTCGGCGCGATAGTCGGATGCGCCATCGGTGCCGCCATCGGCGGCTTCATCGGCGCAGCCTCCTGAACACCCGACACCCGCGCGGGGCCGGTGGCAGGCAGCGCCCACCGGCCCCCTCAATCCCCTTGCGGGTAAACCGAATACAGCTCCCGCCATCGACACCGGCCACAGCCGCATCCTGACGCCACAGAGCTCAAATACAGCTCCAGCCGTCAACACCAGCCGCAGCCGCATCCTGACGCCACAGAGCTCAAATACAGCTCCAGCCGTCAACACCGGCGGCAGCCGCATCCTGGTGCCGCAGAGCTCGGCCGGCACCCACCAACGGGGTGCACGGTGCCAGATGCCCTGGCCTCCAACGAACTCGACGACTAGACAGTTGTCGTGCCACTCCTCACGCCCCCGACCGTCACCCTCCACGCGGCCTGGCTGGAGGCCCACGACGAATGGGGCCCCGGCCTCCACGAGGATGGCTTCGGCCTACACGCCTCCGACGACGTCGACTCCCCCACCGGCTTCGCCACCTGGGTCGCCACCCTCACCGCGGCCCCCACCACCACCAACCCCTGCACCTACTACTGGATCACCGACGGCCCCCGAGTCCTCGGCGGCATAGCCCTACGCCATCACCCCACCGAATACGGCCACATCGGCTACGGCATCCGCCCCACCGCCCGCCGCCAAGGCATCGCCACCTGGGCCCTCGCAGCAATCCTCCCCCACGCCCGCGCCCTCGGACTCCCACACGTCCTCCTGGTCTGCGAACCCCACAATCTCCCCTCGATCCGCACCATAGAACGCAACGGCGGCATACCAGACCCCACCACCCCACCCGACCTCCGCCGCTACCGCATAAACCTGCGCCCCCGCAGCTCAGCCACTCTCCCTCACCCCTGACCTCCGTTGAAGATGTCCTCCGCAGAGTCCACATCCAGCGCCCGATCCAACCACCCAGTCAACTGCTCGGTATCCCCACACCCCTCAACCCGAGCACGAACCTCCTCGCTGACAGCCAGCCCCCGCCGCTGAAGAATCCGTAGAACCGACCCCGCCAGCCCCTCCGCACGGCCCTCAGCCCGCCCGATCTCCTGATGCTCCCGCGCAAAGTCACTCTCCCAGTGGTAGTTCTCGATTGCGATGGCCACGAGCTCCTCCCACTCCTCCACACCTTCGAAAAGCCGAAAAATACCGGCCCCCAAGCATTTTCGCGATCCCCACGCACGAACTCGAAAGCCAGAATCACCACCGAAGTGGGGCGGGCGGGGCTCGAAGCCGCGACCAATGGATTATGAGATCAAAGAAGCCAAACGGTGTCCTGACCTGGGCAAATGCTGACCATTGATCTCCATCGCGCCGTAATACATTGGTTTCGAACAGCTCTTCAGTTGATCTTGACCTGCGCAACGCCCCGGGCTCCAACCAACGCCAGACTACCGGCCACAAAACAAGCCTTTCACCCACCCAGCCCCGCCCGACGCGGTCGGACGCCCGGACCGAACTAACGGGCGCACCGTGGGCTACCAGCCCATGCCCTCAGACGCACTGGAGCGTTTACACGCTCCTAACCACTAACCACAGTGTGCGAGGAATAAGTTGCGACACTGGGGTCGCGGACTGCCTCACAGCGAGCATACCGAAGCCACCAACGTGATACTGAGCCTTTTTCATCCTCGATCGGCTTCGAGTTCGCGGATTTGGAGGGCGTGAATCGCTTTGGCGAGCTGTCCGGCCTTGTGCGGGCAGCAACGTAGCTTCCGTAGCACTTTCCAGCTCTTGAGCTGCACCCTCGGCCGCGCCTGGATGCGCATCATCTGGGCCTGCTGGCGCACCAAAATCGCCTACAACCCCACCCGGCACGAGCCCGAAAAACAGCCAATCGCCGCATAGGGGTTGACTCAGGAAACTCATCGGCCGAGACTACGCGCCAGGATGCCCGCGTCGTGCGAGTTGATGATCGTCACCTCGCGCCCGTGCTTCTTCTTCAGCTCCCGCAGCCGCCGCTGGTTGGCCCGATACGCTTCGCCCAGAATCGATCCGGTCTCGTACACCTTCCACCAGAACGGCGTCTGCGGCTGCTCCGGGTCGATGCTCGACTCCGGGAAGAACGCGTCTCCCGCGTGCAACAGCCACCCATTGCCGTGATCGATCGCCACCCCGGCGTGCCCGCGGGTGTGCCCGGCCAGCGGAATCACCACGATCTCCGGCGGTAGCCCGGGCAGATCCCGCACCGCGGTGAATCCGAACCAGTCCTCCCCGCCGTCGACCTCGTTGACCATCCACTTCGGCCCGTGCGACCACTGCGCCGCGCGATACCGCAGCTTCTCCGACACCGTGGATTTGGCGGTGGCCGCCCGGAATTCGGGTCCGTGCACGTGCACGGTGGCCTCGGGGAAATCCGAGAGTCCACCGGAATGGTCGAGGTCGAGGTGGGTCAGGACGATGTGGCGGACATCGCGCGGGTCGTAGCCGAGCGCCTGAATCTGATACACGGCCGTCTCGGCCTCGTGCAGCTTCGCGCCCAGCGCGAACCGGGACGCGCCCACCATCTTCGCCGGCTGTCGTACGGCGTCGAGCCCGAACCCGGTGTCGACGAGTACGAGTGCGTCGCGCGTCTCGACGAGCAGACAGTGGTCGACCAGGCCGAATCCCATGGTGCCGCAGTTCAGGTGGTGAATCCGCATGGCCCGAGCGTTTCAGACGGTCTGGGACAGCGCAACCGCGCAGGTGCCGGATATGTCCGGGACCACGAAGGCGCCGCGCACGACCCTGTCCGGGATCACAGTCACGCCGGACGGCACTCGCGAACGACCTCCGCCAGCACGTCGTAGTCCTCCCCGCGCGCGGTGGACGAGCGGAACGCCAGCCCGACCGTGCGGCCCGGCGCGGGCGCGGCGAAGGTGGCGATGTCCAAAGTGCCGCGCGCGGTTTCCGCCCCGACCGCCATGGCCGGAATCAGGGTGACCCCGAGACCCCCTGCCACGCATTGCACCACGGTGGCCAGCGAGGCGGCCCTGGTGTCGCCGACCGCGCCCGGATGCGCCGCACCGGTGCGGCACAGTTCGAGGGTCTGATCGCGCAGGCAGTGCCCTTCGTCGAGCAGCAACAGCGGAAGCGCCTCGAGATCGGCGATTTTCAGATCCGAGCGTCCGGCCAGCCGGTGGCCGCGCGGCAGCACCAGCACGAACTCCTCGGTGTACAGCGGTATCTCGATCAGCCCGGCGGCGCCGCTCGGCAAGGCCAGCAGTGCCACGTCCAGCACGCCCGAGCGCAGGCCGGTGAGCAGCCGCGCGGTCTGGTCCTCGATGATGTGCGGCGCCAAACTGGGCATTCGCCTGCGTAATTCGGGCAGCAGGGTGGGCAGGACGTAGGGGGCGACGGTCGGGATGATGCCCAGGCGCAGCGGCCCGCCGAGTCCCTGCCCGGCCGCGGAGGCGACAAATCGGTCGGCGGCCTCGAGGGTGGCAATGGCTTGCGGCAGTAGCCGTTTACCGTCGGCGGTGACCAGCACCCGCCGCGTGCTGCGCTCGATCAACTGGAGCCCCAGTCCGTTTTCCAGTGATGCCAGCGCCTGCGATAGCGTGGGTTGGCTCACGCTCAGCCGGGTCGCCGCGGTGCCGAAGTGCCGGTATTCCGCGATGGCCACGAACGCACGCAGCTGTGACAGGGTGGGCTGATAAGACTGATCAGTCACGCCTATCAGTGTAGTGCGACCGATCACGTTTACCTGTCACAGTCGTTCGGCCAGGATCGAAATCGTATATACGTCTCGACACAATCGGCACGACTACATATGAGGAGCAAGCATGGCCCTGCTGACCATCGGCGACCAGTTCCCCGCCTACAACCTGACGGCAGTCATCGGCGGTGATCTCTCGAAGGTGAACGCTCAGCAGCCCGACGACTACTTCACCCAGATCTCGAGCGACGACTACGTGGGCAAGTGGCGCATCGTGTTCTTCTGGCCCAAGGACTTCACCTTCGTGTGCCCCACCGAGATCGCCGCCTTCGGCAAGCTGAACGACGAGTTCGCCGACCGCGACGCGCAGGTGCTGGGCGCCTCGGTCGACAACGAGTTCGTGCACTTCCAGTGGCGCGCCCAGCACGAGGACCTCAAGACCCTGCCCTTCCCCATGCTGAGCGACCTCAAGCGCGAATTGTCCGCCGCCACCGGCGTTCTCAACGCCGACGGCGTCGCCGATCGCGCCACCTTCATCATCGATCCGAACAACGAGATCCAGTTCGTGTCGGTCACCGCGGGTTCGGTGGGGCGCAATGTGGACGAGGTGCTGCGCGTGCTCGACGCCCTGCAGTCCGACGAGTTGTGCGCGTGCAACTGGAAGAAGGGCGACCCGACCATTCAGGCCGGCGAGCTCATGAGCGCCTCGGTCTAGCACCGCGCTCTTCCATCAGTCCGCACTCGCAAGGGAATTCGTCGTGACCATCGAAAATCTGAAGAACTCGCTACCCGAGTACGCCAAGGATCTCAAGCTCAACCTCTCCTCGCTGGCGCGCACCACCGTGCTCACCGAGCAGCAGCTGTGGGGCACCCTGCTGGCCACGGCGGCGGCCACCCGCTCGGCCACCACGCTGCGCGAGATCGCCGAGGAGGCCGCCGATGTCCTGTCGGCGCAGGCGTACGACGCCGCCCTGGGCGCGGCGTCGATCATGGGCATGAACAATGTGTTCTACCGCGGCAAGGCTTTCCTGGAGGGCCGCTACGACGATCTGCGCGCGGGCCTGCGCATGCAGATCATCGGCAATCCGGGTGTGGACAAGGCCGATTTCGAGCTGTGGTCGTTCGCGGTGTCCTCGATCAACGGCTGCGGGCACTGCCTGGAGGCGCACGAGCGCACGCTGCGTGAGGCGGGCGTATCGCGCGAGGTGATCTTCGAGGCGTTGCGGGCGGCCGCGATCGTGGCGGGCGTCGGCCAGGCCGTGGTCACGACCGAGGCGCTGGCCCCGGCGGGCGTCTGACCGAGCGCGAATCGCGCGGGGAGGTGCTGTACATCGCGAGATGTACAGCACCTTTCCCGTTTGCCATTCGATTGCTGCAATCGGGTCACCGGTCGGTGACGATGACTGGTTGGTCCGATTCGCCGCCAGGCCAACCAGGACAAGGGCGCCAAGACACCGGATCAGTGGCGGCCGCGGCAGGCCTACCACTGCGACTACGCGCGCCGCTGGGTGAGCGTGAAGTCCCGGTGGGGCCTGAGCGTGCAGCCCACGGAGAAGAGCGCGCTGGCGGAGATGCTCGGCGACTGCGCCCCTCCCGTCGCGCGATAACTGTCGGTAAGCTCGCGTGGCATGACCGTTCCGGAAAGCGATGGCGCCCAGATCGAAGTGGTGCGTGTGTTCACCGACCAGGCCGGACGCTTCGGCAACCCGCTCGGCATCGTGCGGCACGCAGCCGTCGCGGGCGTCGACCACCAGGCGCTGGCGGCGCGGGTCGGCTACAGCGAGACCGTGGTGGTGGACGACCCGGCCGACGGGCGGGTGAGGATGCGCATCTACACCCCGGCCGTGGAACTGCCCTTCGCGGGCCATCCCAGCGTCGGCACCGCGTGGTGGCTCAGCGATCAGCGGCAGCCGGTGCACATCATCGACGTGCCCGCCGGTCCCGTCGAGGTCACCAGCACCGACGGCATCACCTGGGCCCGGGCCCGCGCCGAATGGACGCCCGATTTCGAATTCCACGAGTTCGAGGACGCGGCCGAGATCGCCACCCTCGACCCCGGCGACTTCCCCGAGGGCAAGCACTACTGCTGGGGCTGGACCAACGAGCCACGCGGCGCGATCCGCTCCCGAATGTTCGCTCCCGCCATGGGCGTCGCCGAAGACGAGGCCACCGGCGCGGCAGCCGTGCGGCTCACCGCCCTGCTCACCCGCGGCTTGAAGATCACCCAGGGCGAGGGCTCCCAGATCTTCACCGAATGGGACTCCGACGGCTGGGCGCGCGTCGGCGGCCGCGTGGTCGCCGACCATCCGATCGTCGTCTAGCCGCCGGTGTTCGCACTGCGCTGACCGAAGGCCAGGCGGTGGCCGCCGGGGATGCGGATCACGAAATCGCGCAGCCCCCAAGGGTGTTCGGTCAGGCCGGTGACGATATCCACGCCCTGCGCCAGGCAGTGCGCGTGCAGTGCGTCCACGTCGGTCACGCCGATATATCCGGCGGTCGTCTCGTTGACGGCGGGATGGGAGGTGCGGACGACGGCGAGCCCGATGCCGTCGCGGCGCACCAGCGCCAAGCCCATCTCGGGTTCGTGCACCTCGAGCGCGAAGTCGAGGATCTTGCACAGGAAGTCGACGGTGGGGGTCAGATCGGCCACCTCGAGGTTGGCCCGGTAGCTCTCGAATTCGACCATTCCCGCAGCGTACCCGCGGTCCTGCGCGGAAATTCGGTTGCGAACCTGTCGGTGGTCGGTGGGATGGTGGATGTCACCTCGCCGGTTCTCGACGGCAGCACACCCCTTTCCGGAAAGGATTCGTCGTGGACTCCACCGTCATCTCCGCGGCCCCGCCCGCACGGTCCGAGCGGGCCGGGCGGCGCGAATGGATCGGGCTGGCGGTACTGGCGCTGGCCTGCCTGGTCTACGCGATGGATCTGACCGTGCTGCATCTGGCCGTGCCGCAGATCAGCGCGACCCTGCATCCGACCAGTTCGGAACTGTTGTGGATCATCGACGTCTACGGGTTCATGCTGGCCGGGCTGCTCATCACCATGGGCACTCTCGGCGACCGCATCGGGCGGCGGCGGTTGCTGCTGATCGGCGGGGCCCTGTTCGGTGCGGTGTCGATCGTGGCGGCCTTCTCCCCCACCGCCGAATTCCTGATCGCGTGCCGGGCGCTGCTGGGCGTCGCGGGCGCCACCATCGCGCCCTCCACCCTCTCGTTGATCTTCAACATGTTTCGCGATCCGCGCCAGCGTTCGCTGGCCGTGGGCACCTGGGTGAGCGCGTTCTCCGCCGGCGGCGTGGTGGGTCCGCTGCTGGGCGGCGTACTGCTGGAACACTTCTGGTGGGGTTCGGTGTTCCTGCTGGCCGTGCCGGTGATGGCGCTGCTGCTGGTGCTCGGTCCGAAGGTGCTGCCGGAGTTCCGTGATCCGGACGCCGGGCGGCTCGATCTGACCAGTGCCGCACTGAGTGTCGTCACCATGATTTCCCTGGTGCTGGCCATGAAGAAGGTCGCCCAGGACGGCGTCGGAACGCTACCGCTGGTGGCCGTGCTCATCGGTCTCGCGGCCGGCGCCCTGTTCGTGCGCCGTCAGCTCACCCGGCCCGACCCCATGCTGGATCTGAGCCTGTTCCGGCTCGGCGCGTTCCGAACCTCGCTGGGCATCAACGTGATCGCCATCTTCGTGGCATTCGGCTACTTCCTGTTCGTGGCCCAGTACTTCCAACTGGTGCTGGACATGTCACCGCTGCGCGCCGGCATCGCCATGGCCCCGTCGAGCGTCGGTTTCATCATCGGCTCGCAAGCGGCCCCGCACATCGTGCGCGTCCTCCGCCCCGCCTACCTCATCGGCGCCGGAATGGTCCTGGCCGCAGTAGGTCTGGCCCTGCTGACCCAACTCTCGGTGACCGGCGGCCCCGCCCTCGCCGTCACCGCCTCCCTGCTCATCGCTCTCGGCCTGGCCCCCGTCTTCGGCATCACCACCGAACTCATCGTCGGCTCGGCCCCACCCGAACAGGCGGGCGCCGCCTCCGGCGTCTCCGAAACCGGCGCCGAACTAGGCGGCGCCCTGGGCATCTCGATCCTCGGCAGCATCGGCCTGGCCATCTACCGCAGCGACCTCGCCGACTCACTCCCGAGCGACCTCCCGCACACCACCGCGATCCGCGACACCCTAGGCGAAGCCGTCCAAACCGCCACTACTCTCCCCGACAACCTGCAATCCGCCGTCCTGTCCGCCGCCCGAACAGCTTTCATCCACGGCGTCCACATCACCGCCGCCGTCGCAACCCTCGGCGCCCTCCTCATCGGCATCCTCGCCGTAGCCCACCTACGCCACGTGCCCCCCGGAGAACTCTCCGGAGGGCACGGACACGACTAGTTTTCGCCCGGGCTCGGGCTGGTTTCAGCCCAGGGCCTTGGTGAAGCGGGCGGCCATGTCGGCGACTTGGGGTTCGGTCATCACGAAGGAGGGGGAGATCTGGAGGGCGCCCTGGCCGGCGGCTCGGGTCGAGATGCCGTGGGTGCGGAGGGTTTTGACGAAGGGGAGGGCTTCGGCGGGGTCGGCCAGTTGGACGGCGGCTACCGCGCCGAGGCCGCTGCGGACTTCGGCGACGCGGGGGTGTTCGGCCAGGGGCGAGAAGTATTGGTGCAGCAGGGATTCCAGGTTCTTGCTGGCGTCGAGGAGGTTTTCGCGCTCGAAGATGTCGAGGTTGGCCATGGCGGCGGCGGCCGCGCCGGCGTGGCCGCCGTAGGTGTAGCCGTGCCGCCACCAGACGCCGCCGGCGAAGAACGGTTCGGCGATGTGGGGGGCGATGAAGACCGCGCCCATGGGGACGTATCCGGAGGTGAGGCCCTTGGCGGTGGTCATCAAGTCGGGTTCGAGACCGAAACGGGAAGAGGCGAACCAGGAGCCGCCGATGCGGCCGAAACCGGTGACGACCTCGTCGGCGACGAACAGGATGTCGTTGTCGCGGCAGATCTGGCGGACCTCGGCGAGATAGCCTTCCGGCGGCAGGTAGACACCGCCCGCGCCGATGATGGGTTCGGCGAAGAAGGCCGCGATCCGCTCCGCGCCGATCTCCTCGATGAGCGCGGTCAGCGCCTTGGCCTGGTCCCATTCGATGGTGCGGGTGTCGGGCATGAACACCCCGGTGTAGCCCTCGCCGTTGACCGGGATGCCGGCCAGGGAGGTGCCGCCGACGTGCATACCGTGGTACGCCTTCTGGCGCCCGACCAGAATCGTCTTCTCGGGCCGGCCCATTTCCTGCCAGTAGCGTCGCGCCAGCTTGGCGGCGGTGTCGACGCCGTCGGAGCCGCCCGAGGTGAAGAAGATCTTGCTGCCCGGCACCGGCGCCAGCGCGGCGAGCCGTTCGGCCAGCTCGCGGGTCACCGGCGCGGCCAGGTCACCGAAGTTGGAGTAGTGCGCGACCCGGGTCAGCTGGGCGGCGACCGCATCGGCGATCTCGCGGCGCCCGTGGCCGACATTGGCGAACCACAGGCCGCCGGTCGCGTCGAGATACCGGGTGCCGTCCTCGTCCCAGACGTAGGCGCCCTCGCCCCGCGCCAGCACGAACGCCCCGTCCCGTTCGACCGCGCCCATATCGGCGAAGCCATGCCACAGCGAACCCATCCAGCACCTCCATCACCCGATACCGGCCACACCCATCCGGGCGAACCGACCTTTTCTCTCCATCTCACCATTTCGACGGTGAACAGGTCGAACGGCCCCCGGGTCACGCGGCGACGGCGGCCACCAGCATGTAGGCGGTACCGAGATCCATCACCACGTGCGGCACCACGGCCAGCGATCCGCCCGGGCCCATGGGGTGCGGGAACACTCGCGGCAACCGATGCCGCAGTCCGGGTATCGCCATCACCGCCGCGTCCACGACGAACGCGAGCGCCAGCGCGAGCATCGGTGCGCGAGCCGGTCCGGCCTGCCCGGGCATGGACATGGCCTGATCGGACATCCCGTGCCCGCTCATCGCGTACCACATGGCCGCGGCCGCCACCACGTGATAGACGAACGCGCCCACCCGCCCGGCATCGCGATCGACCGCCGCGATCCCGCTGCGCCACCGCATCATTCGCTCACCCAGCACCAGCGTGAACACCACCACCATGGCGGTCAGCACCCCGCGCACGGCATGCGGGTCGGCGGCTGCCGGAAACACCAGCATCCCCAACATGACCAGGCACATGACCAAATGCGCGGCATCCGACTCCCGATCCGCGACCACAGCACCGTCGGAGACCACAATGCCGTCGGAGACCACAGGACCGTCGTTCACCCCGAGCAGGCGCTGCCCCAGCCGGGCGACCACCAGCGCGGCGGCCAGCCCGAACCCGATCACCGCGATCCATCGCAGCACCCCGTACTGCTCCACGAATACCGCCACACCCCACCACCTCTCACCCCGGCGACCGGCCCACCTCCATGGTGACATCGACCACGCCCCGCCACTCCCGCCTTTGCACTGCCGAATCCCCCGCCCCCGCACCGCCACTGGATGACCGATTACCCGGCCGATTCACTCGGTGCCGTCCCCCTGCCACGGTGCTTCGCGTACGAATGAACAGAGGAGTACCCCCTTGCGCTCGCGCCCGAAAGCCGATGACATCGACCCCATCGCCGATCTCAGAGCAAACCTGAACCTGCTGCGCTACTCGGTCGAGCAGATGACCGAGGCGATGAAGGGCATCCTGCAGGAGATGCGCGGCTTCGACGCCCGCCTCAGCGCACTGGAGGCGAGCTGCGCCGACAACGCCTCCCGCGGCTAGACGAAACAGCGTGCGGCTCAGCGGATTCGAAAGACCGGTCCGTGCGGGCGGAACGGCAGGGACGCCCCCGCGGGCAGCAGAAAGGCGTGTTCGTTGCGGATGCGCAGCACATCGATCATCCCGTCGGTGATGATGAGAATCGGCCCGTCGGCCGGGAAGTCGTCGGCGCGCTCGAGCAGCCGGATGCCGGGTTGCAGCACCGTGCCGCCGCGCCCGCGCACCCGCACTCCGGCGGCGATCTCGTCCACGGGCAGATACCCGGCGTCGTGGGCGGCAGCGTCGCAGTAGATCACCCGGGCGCGCGGCACGTCGCGCGCGGTGGCGTAGGAGGCGATGGCGCCCAGCCCCTTGCCCATGAGTTCGGCCGACATCGACCCGGAGGTGTCGAGCACGACCCCGAAGGTGGGCAGCCGCACCGATTCCTCCGGCCGCACCCATGCCGGGCGCGGAATGTCGGGGGTCGAGGCTTGGCGGCGCGAGGCGCGAGCATAACTGCGGCGCTTCGACACAGCGGGAATGTGCTCGTCGAACCATTGCGCCAGCTGCGCGTCCCAGGGCAGCGGCGGCTGATCGAGCGCGCGGATCTCCTGTTCCAGCCCGGCGGGCAGCAGTCCCCGCCCGGCGGCGAGGTGGTAGGCCAGCCCGGTGGACATGGCGTTGCGGTAGTACTCGTCCAGATCGAGGTAGCGGCCGGGAGTGTGGTTGTGCGGCAGCGGCTCTCCGAGAATGTCGCTCTTGCCGCGCCCGCGCAGGGTGGCGATCTTGCGCAGCCGGCGCAGATCGGTGGCGATGCGATCGTAGATCTGCTCGGCGGACAGCCCTTTCAGCTGCGGGTCGTAGAGCAGCCCCTCGGGCAGCTGCCCCACGCCCATCTCCACGAGCCAGCCGTTGACCACGTAATCGCAGGCGACATTGAACAGGTAGTGATCACGCCAGCCCGCCCGCTCCCCGTGCCGTAGCGCGGCGTGCAGCATCTCGTGCGCGAGCACGAACTTCCACTCCTCCTCCGACAGTGCCGCGTACGGGTTGACATAGATCTCGGCCGCCTCCGCATTGACCGCCGCGATCGAAATATCCCATCCGCGTGCCACATCCGGATCGGCGACGATCTTCATTCCGGCGGCCAGCGCACCGAGCAACGGATACGACGAGACGAACCAGTTCAGCGCCCGATCCCACGCCCGCATCCGCTCGGCCTTCCCCCGCGTGACGTCGTGACCGGCCGTGGCGAGCGCGTCCCGGGCCGCCTCACCGATGCCGACGGCGAAACGGTTCTGGTGGTCGTGGCTCTTGGCCAGTTCGGCGGTGCCGATGAAGAAGTCGGGAAACTCGGTGCACCGGTAGGCTTCCGGGACGCTGCTGTGCCACCAGCGCGCCGCCAGCGCCGCCTCGTCGGAGCCGCCGGGTGCGGGCGGCAGCGGCTCGGGCGGCCGGCCGATCTTCAACGTCAGCAGATACTGGTCGACGATCACGCAGCAGGCGGCGCGGTAGACCGGATGCGGCGCGTGCGGCGCGTCGATCCAGGTACGCGTGTACGTGTTCGCCTCCAGCGCGCGCTCGGGCGTATCGCGCGGATCGAGGTGCCCGAACCCCAAGTGCAGCAGCAGATGCGCGAAGGTCCACGCCCATTCGTCGGCGCTGCCGCGGCGTTTCGGGTTGTAGCGCACGCCGCCGTGCGGCGAGACGATCGCCCACACATCGTCGGGCAGCCGGGTGTCCTCGGCGTAGAGCATCACGTCCATGCGCCGGAACACCGCCAGCCCCCGCACCTGCCGCCACCCGGTGTCGAGGTTCTCCCGCCACGGATCGATCGCCTTGCCGCGCTTGCGGTTCGAACGTCCCGGCACCGCTATCTCCGGGCTGCCAGGCGCGGCAGGTCGCGGGTGACCTCGATCAGGAACCAGGACGGCAGCACCGGTAGGCCGTCGTCATCGGAGGCGATCACCAACTGCGCGCATTCGACGGAGATCTCGGCGAGCTCGGTGAGCATGGTCTTGGCACGCAGCACGAAACGCTTCACCCCGGCCGAGACGTGCTCGCGGGATTCGGGGAGTTCCTTGATCAGCCGCGCCCGGAAGGCTTCCGAGAGGAAGTACAGCAGATCCCGATCGACCGGATCGCGCGGCCAGCCCGCGTCGCCCTTGAGAACGGCCTCCAGATCGAAGGCGTGCCGCACGGTCTTGACGAAGGCCCGGAACCCGGAAGCGTGTGCGGCGCTGAGGATTCCGGAGGCGAGCACCCACAGCGTGGTGTCGTCGAGCCCGTCCCCGTAGGAGTGCAGGGCGTCGGAGAGCATATGCCAGCCGCGCGGGGTGGAGAACGGCTGCTCGGTCTTGGGCGGCTGCGACCACAGGTGATCGGGCCGCTGCACGATGTAGTTCACCACCCACGGATGCATATCGCTGACACTGGCCCACTTCAGCCAGTCGTCGACATCCGCGCGCAGGTGCACGTGCACCATGCGGTTGACCAGCGCCGACGCCATGGGCCGGGCGAGCGCGTTGTCGGTGGCCCGGTTCCCGGCCCCGATGACCACCGAGCCGGCGGGCAGCTCGTAGTTGCCCACGCGGCGATCGAGAATCAGCGAGTAGAACGACTTCTGCACTTCGGCGGGTGCGGCATTGAGCTCGTCGAGGAACAGGCAGTACGGCTGCTCCCGCGCGATCATCTCCGGTGGCGCGAACCGGCTGCGGTCGTCCACGATCTGCGGCACCCCGATGAGATCCTCGGGCGCCAGCTGTGTCCCCAGCAGCGTGACGCATTCCAGCCCGAGCGCGTCGGCGAAATCCCTTACCAGCGAACTCTTCCCGATTCCGGGCGCTCCCCACAGAAAGACCGGACGCACCACCGCGACGTGCAGCAGCAGCTCCGGCAACTGGTCCGGAGTCACCGTGACAGTCGCTTCCAAGTGGTCCTTTCAGGTCGAAGGTGCCACCAGCGTAGAAGCGGTCACGAGCGCGCTGCCACCGATTTTCCGCATGCCTCAATACAGCAGCGGGGCCAACCGGGCGGCGCAGTCGCGCGCCGGATCGCGATGGGTTTCCAGCACCGGCAGCCGATTGCTCGGGCCCGACAGGCACAGCGCACCCGCCAGGGTGCCCAGCGCATTGTAGAGCGGCAGGGCCAGACACGCGATGCCCGCGACGAGTTCGTCCGCGGCCCTGGCGTACCCGCTGTCTCGAACGGACCGCAGATCGTCGGCCAGCGCCGGATGATCGATCTTCGTGCGCGGCGCGATCCGGGGCGGATTCCCCACCAGCGCACGCCATTCCGTATGCGAGGACAGCAGCAGTTTGCCCGCCGCGGACGCGTGCAGGTGACGCGACAGTTCACGCTCCGCCGGAATGGGGTGGTCGGGATCCTCGCTGATCACCTGGACGGCGGCGGGCCGGAAGTTCATGAGGTGCACCGCGAATCGGGTGGAGGCGCGGAAGTCGTCGAGCAGGGCGCGCGCGGCGCTCGACAGCACCGGGGTGTTGACGGCGGCCGCGAAACCGCGCAGCCGCGCACCCAGCGCGAAACCGCGCAGATCGGCGGTGCGGACCAGATATTCTTCTGCGACAAGGGAATTCAACAGCCGGTAGGCGGTCGCCGGGGCCATGCCGAGGTGGTCGGCGATCTCGCGGGCGGTGACGCCCGCGCCCCGGTCGGCGACCGCCTCGAGGATGGCGATGGAGTTGGAGACGGTGGTGGTGCGGCGGGAATCCTTCATCGTCGGCCTACCGGAAGGTGACGTTCTCGAGCAGATCGCCGCGCTGCGGCTCATCGTAGATCCCGATGCCGCGCAACAGATTCGGCGAGCGCACCCGCAGCACGGCGGTGAACACCACCGACCCGGCCAGCACCACCGCGTAGGCGATCACCACCGCCGCGTTGTCATTGCGCGCCGACCCGGCCGCCGCGACCATCAGCACACCGAGCACGGCGGCGATCACCGTCGCGAATATCGTTGTCGGGCGGCTGGATTCACCGATTCGCCGCAGCAGCGCGGGCGTGGCCAGGCAGGCGGGCAGGTACGAGCCCAGATACCCCAGCGCGCTCAGCGTCAGGAAACTACGGATCCCGTCCTGGGGCTCCGCGCCCGACACCAGGTACCAGACCGCGCACGCGGTGATCGCGCCCACGGCGACCACGATGGCGGGCGCCGGGGTGCGAAACCGCGGATGCGCCCGCCCGACCGCGGCCGAGGCGATGCCCTCGCGGCCCATCGTGAACAGCACCCGCACCAGCGCGTTGACCGAGGCGACCGTGCACGCGAAGAACGAGGCCGCCACCCCGAGATCCAGGATCGCGGCCAGCCCGCGCGAATCGTCCTGCAGCAGCAGGTCGGTGACGGGCGTGGGACTCGACGCGGTCCCCGCCGGCGCGGAGGCCAGCGCCACCGCCTGCGCCGCCACCGCGATCAGATAGATGGCCGCCGCCGCCACCGGCGTCCACGCCAGTGTCCGCGGCACCGACCGGAACGGCCGATACGCCTCGGCCGACAAGGTCGTCGCGCTCTCGAATCCGACGAAGGCGCTGATCGCCACCACCGCGCTCATGGCCAGCGTGCCGTTGCCGCCGTGCCAGGCGAAGGCGTGGGCGGCCGGGGCGCCGCCGCGGGTCAGCAGGTAGCCCATGAGCGCCAGCACCGTCACCACCGACGCGCATTCCACCAGCAGCGTGATCGACGCCGACAGGCGGATCCCCCGCACCATGAGCACCGCCGCGACCACCGCCGTGACCGACAGCAGCCCGACAATCGTTGCGGTGCCGCCGAATCCGGCCAGGCCCGCGGTCACCGCGATCTGATCCAGATAGGTGCCCACCGCGATCAGCCCCGCCACGCTCACGCTCGCGTAGCCGACGATCGCCGACCAGCCGACCGGCACCGCCACCGCGGCCCCCAGCCCCTTCGCGACATACGTGTACAACCCGCCGGTCACCGCCAGCCGCTGCGCCATCGGCCGGATCACCAGCGCCACACCCCAGGTGAGCAGGGCGGCCGCCAGGAACGCGACCACGCTCATCCCGCCCCCGGCCGCGCCGATCACGAACGCCGGGGTGACCACCGCCGTCCCCGAGGGCGCGATGGCCGCCACCGATTGTGCGAACACGGGCACGAAAGGCAGTTCGCGCCTGGTCAATCCGCGCAGCGGTGACCGTTCGGCCAGCGGGGGCGGGCTCGGCGGAGCCGCTGTCATGCGTGCGCGCCTTTCTTTCGACAAGGCCCCACTCGGGGTTGCCACAGCGTCGCCGACCCGTATTGCGCCGACGTAAACGCCGGTAACGGCGGCTTGTCGGGAGGCGAGAGAAAACTCTCGCCGCTTTCTCGCCGCCGGTCACCGTCGCACGCCCGCCGCCGTTACAGACCGCCGATAGCGTTCCGCCGCATCGAGATCGAACCCGCCACCCGCCAGGCCGGGAGCGGGCGCAGCAGAGAGACGGAGCCATGACGCAGCAGATAGAACGCGCCACCGCCGCGCCGGCGAGCGCCGACCCGGGGGCGTCTCCGGGTCAGGACGTCCATCGCCTCAAGGCCAATGCCGTCGGTTTGCTCGGCGTGGTGTTCATGGCCATCGCCACCGCCGCGCCGATCACCGCCATGACCGGCAATGTGCCGTTCATGATCTCGGCGGGCACCGGAAAGGGCACGCCCGCCGCGTTTCTGATCGCCATGGTGGTGCTGGCGGTGTTCTCGGTGGGCTTCACCGCCATGAGCAAGCACATCACCGCGACCGGCGCGTTCTACGGCTTCATCTCCTTCGGGCTGGGCCGCTCGGCCGGCCTGGCCTCGGGGCTGCTGGCGACCTTCGCCTACATGGTGTTCGAGGGGTCGCTGGTCGGGATCTTCTCCAGTTTCGGCACGAATACCGTTGCCGCGCAGTTCGGCTGGCACGTCCCGTGGTTGGTGTTCGCGATCGTCATGCTGTCGATCAACGCGCTGGGCACCTGGTTCGGGGTGGCCGTGGCGGAGAAGTTCCTGGTGGTGCTGCTGGGCACGGAATGTCTGGTGCTGGCGATCATGGGGGTTGCGGTGGCGATGCACGGCGGTGGGCCGCACGGGTTCTCGTTCGCGCCGCTGAACCCGGTCAACGCCTTCACCGGACCGTCGGCCGGGCTGGGCTTGTTCTTCGCGTTCTGGTCGTGGGTGGGGTTCGAGTCGACGGCCATGTACGGCGAGGAATCCCGCGACCCCAAGCGGATCATCCCCAAGGCCACCATGATCGCGGTCATCGGCGTCGGCGTCTTCTACGTGTTCGTGTCCTGGATGGCCATGTCCGGCAACGGCATCGCCGAGTCCGCCGCGCTGGCGGGCGGTGACGATCCGATGGACGTCTTCTTCCACCCGACCCAGACCTATGTCGGGCACTGGGCGGTCAGCGCCATGCAGTGGCTGATGATGACCGGTTCGCTGGCCTGCGGCATGGCCTTCCACAATTGCGCGGCCCGCTACCTGTACGCGCTCGGCCGCGAGGGTGTGTTCCCGGCGTTGCGGCGCACGGTCGGTCGCACCCACGCCCGGCACGGTTCCCCGCATCTGGCGGGCCTGGTGCAGACGGTGGTGGCGGTGCTGCTGGTCGCCGGGTTCGGCCTCGCGGGCAAGGACCCCTACACCGGCACCTACACACTGCTGGCGATCCTGGGGACGATGGCCATCCTGGTCGTGCAGGCCACCTGCTCGTTCGCGGTGCTCGTCTACTTCCGTCATCACCATCCCGAGTCACGGCACTGGTTCCGGACTTTCGCGGCCCCGCTGATCGGCGGCGTGGCCATGATCGGCGTCGTGCTGCTGCTGGTTTTCAACATGGGCACGGCCGCCGGCACCGAGTCCGGGTCGCTGGTGCTGAAGGCCACACCGTGGCTGGTCGCGCTGATCGCGCTGGGCGGCTTCGGTTTCGCGCAGTATCTGAAACGCCGCTCCCCCGAGCGCTACGCCCTGGTGGGACGCACCGTCCTGGAGGAGACCCACGAACGCTGATTCGCATGGCAACGGCCCGGCCGCCTTTCGGCGACCGGGCCGTCTTGGGAGCTTCGGGTCGTCGTGCACGTATCCGACGCCCCGCGCGGGCACCCTCGGAAAGTGCCCGGTGCGGTTCGCCCCACGACGTCCCGAACAACCGGAGCGCTTTCCGAAAGATCGACGAATCCCGTCCGGCCACAACGAGTGTCACCGCCGGGACGCGCAGGCATCGCGAACTGCCGCGGCGACGGCACGGTAGGTCGGCGGGTTGGCCCGGAAGGTCAGTCGATAGCGTGACGGCGTGCGCCTCTTGACCGACGACCTCACCCATCCCGCGGTGCTCGCACTGCTTGCCGAGCATGTGACGGAAATGCAGGCGAATTCGCCGGAAGACAGCATGCACGCTCTCGATGTCGAGGCGCTGCGCAAGCCGGAGCTGGCGTTCTTCTCGGCCTGGGAGGGCGAGCGGCTGGCCGGGTGCGGGGCGATCAAGGAACTCGATCCCACGCACGGCGAGATCAAGTCGATGCGGACCACCGCGGCCTTCCGCGGGCACGGGGTGGGATCGCTGATGCTGCGCCACCTGCTCGAGGTCGCGCGCGGGCGCGGCTACGAGCGGGTGTGTCTGGAGACCGGCGCGTCGGAGTTCTATCTGCCCGCGGTCCGGCTGTACGAGCGCTACGGGTTCACCCCGTGCGGCCCGTTCGCGGACTATGCCGAGGATCCGCACAGCGTGTTC